>NZ_DASYTH010000384.1:0-15644 GCF_036002505.1 Actinophytocola sp.
TCACCCGCACCATGATCGGACACCTCCAAGCCGTCGAGTTGCAGCAATTGGCCGACTACACCCGCGCTCACGAAGGCGACGAATTCGCCTATCTGGAAGTCGCCACCATCCTGCACATTTCCGGACGGGCAGCGCAACGCCGCATGGCATTCGCCATCACCCTCACCCAACGGCTACCGGAAACCTTCGCGGCGTTGAAACAAGGCGGGATCGAAGAGTTCAAGGCCCACCTGATCGCCGACGCCGTCGCGCCGCTGTCCGAGGAGCACGCCCACCAGGTCGAAGCGGCAGTGCTCGGCAAGGCCAACCAGCAGACTCCGGGCCAGTTGCGCAACCGCCTGGCCAAAGCCGTCCTCGCGGCCGACCCGGAAGGCGCGGAGCAGCGGCGGAAGATCATCAAGCGGGAACGGCGAGTCGAGGTCTATCCCACCGCGCCGGGTCAAGCGGTGCTGGCCATCCACCACACCACCGAAGAGATCGCCGCGATGCACGCCGCGATCGCCGTGCGGGCGCGGGAGATGAAAGCCGCCGGCGGCGAAACCCGCACCATCGCCCAACTCGAAGTCGACATCGCCCGCGACCTGCTGCTCAGCACCGGTCTGTCTGGCGGCCGCGCGGTCGAGGTCCACCTCACCATCCCCGCCACCAGCGCCGTGCGCGCCGACAACCAACCCGGCGAGGTCGACGGCATGCCCATCACCGCCCGGGCGGCCCGGGAGATGTTCGCCGAAGCCCGCCGCTGGCGCTGGGTGTCCACCGACCCCAAGACTGGTGCGGTCGTCGATGTGACCACCGCCCGTTACACCCCACCCCAAGCCCTGCGGACGTTGGTCAAGGTGCGGGATCGCACCTGCCGCTTCCCCGGCTGCACCCGCCGGGCCCGCTACTGCGAAGTCGACCACCGGGCGCCCTGGCCGCTGGGACCCACCTGTGACAGTAACTGTCACTGTTTGTGTAAACGGCACCATCGCGCCAAACACGAAGCCGGCTGGAACATCACCGTGCTTGGCCTCGGCCACTACCAATGGACCAGCCCCACCGGCCTGACTTACACCGTCGAACCCGAACCGGTCGTCCAACCCCAACCCCCACCGCCAACCCCACCACCACCGCCCGACGACGATCCCCCACCCTTCTAACCAAACCCCCACCAACAGCGGTGGCCACACCCGAGACGCGTCCATGACTCTGTGGCGCGAAGCGCCCCCCGCCAACCGGCGGCCCACAACGAGACCGGCACCGGCGAGCGCTACGGCGAGCCGCAGGCGGCGCCGCAGCGCTTCTCTTGTCTTTCCCCTTTTAGATTTTCAATGTTTTAAAAGGCGACCCTCACCCGCCAAGAGCGGGAGGAAGACACCACTGCAAGGTTGTGGGCAGAGGAGGTCGCATCGCGGCCTCCCTCTGTCCACAGCCTTGCAGCCGCAAGCCCAGCCCACCGCTACCCCAAATGGCGGATTGCCCACCACTCACCGAAACCACCAGGCTCTGAAGAGTAGTCGGGACACCGACGATAAGGAGCCAAGACGATGAGGCGCCCCCGCACCATCGGCCTACTGGCCACCATCCTGCTCACCAGCTCGGCGCTCACCCTCACCACCGCCACCTCCGCGCAAGCCGCGCCGCAGCAAGGGATCGGCCACAACACCACCCCAGCCCAGCCGTACAAGGGCAACCCTGACAAGAGCGACTGGCTCGGCTCCTACATGGTCGGTGGCCGCCAGGTCTTCTGCGTGCAGTTTGCGTTCCTCGCCCCCGACAGCGACGAGCAGTACAACCCCGGCGAACCACTGATGACCAAGTGGGGCACCGAGCTCGACTCGGTCGTCGCCGCGGAGATCTCCTACCTGCTGCTGCGCTACGCCAAGACTACGAACCCCGACGAGGCCGCCGCGCTCGCCCACCTGCTGCACTCGTGGACCGCCGCGCCGCAGAACCCCAGCCAGCTGTTGGCCACCAACGACTTCCGGCACATCGCCTACGACGCCAACTTCCATCTGACGAAGCTGCCGCCGTCCGCGCAGCAGGCAGTCGATCGGCTGCGGGCCGACGCCGCCGCCAACCACGGGAAGTGGATCCCCACGGTCACCAAGCCGGCGACGCCGCAGTTTATCGGCGCCGCCGCGCCGTGGACGGTGGCCGTGCGCAACGAGGCGGGCAAGGGTATTCCCGGCGTCGAGGTGGACGTCACGGTCGAGCAGGGCGTGCTGGCGGACGGCAAGGCCACCGGTAAGGCGACCACGACGGCCGACGGGACCGTGGCCGTGCCGGTGACCCCGACCGGCACGCAACCCTTGGTGCGCATCAACTTCATGGGGCCGGCGGACCGACCCGTCGTGCAGCAGGCGATCCAGGCGGACACCCAGCGGATCGTGTCGACCGGCGGGGAGCAGCCGCTCACGGCGAACGATACGACTACGGCCACCACGCCGCCGGGCATCGTGAAGGTCGAGAAGATCAACGAGAAGACGCAGGCCGGCATCGCGGGGGTGTCGTTGCGGCTGACCGCGAGCGACAAGGTGAAGCCGGCGAAGGACCAGGACGGTAAGGAGCTGGTCGGCACGGACGGGAAGCCGACGGTGCTGGTCACCGGCACCGACGGCACGGTGAGCGTGCCCAATCTGCAGACGCCGCAAGAGGTGTGCGTGATCGAGGTGGCGCCACCGGCGGGCTTTGACAAGGCGTTCGATCCGAACGCGCCGCCCTCGGCGTGCGGCACGGTGAGCCCGGGCGCGACGCTGGCGCTCACCATCGCGAACAAGCCGAATGCGCCGATCGTGCCGGTGACGGTTCCAGCCGGGGATCAGCCGCAGCCGGTGGCGTACGGCACGGTCACCCGGCGGAGCAGCCCGGGCATGGCCCTCGGCGTGCTGGTGATCGCCGTGGGGCTGGGCGGGTTCCTGGTGCGGCGCCGGATCACGAGGAGGCGCTGAGCGAGATGCCGCGCCGGCACCGACGACGTTTCCCGACGGCCGCGCTCGGTGGGACCGGCATGCTCGGTCTGTTCCTCGCGATCGTGCTCGCCGGCACGGTGCACAACGCCCGGAACACGATCTCCGGCACCGCCTACGCGGCGCCGGAGCCGGCCCCGACTGTCCATAAAGGAACGCCGGCACAGCCGGGGACCGCGAACCCGGCGCCGGCGGAGCCCGGGGCAGCGCCGGAGACCGCGAATCCGGCGCCGGCCGCTCCGGAACCCGAGGCACCGCGCACCCGGGCGCCGGCCGCCCCGAGGCCGCAGGCCGCGGGTACCGTGCGGCTGGCCCACGGCGGGACCGCGACGCTGGTGCGCCGGGAGGTCGGCATCGACGGCGTGCTGCCGATCCCCAACTCGTTGATCCAGGCCAGCTGGTGGGGCGCCGAGCTGCACGCCGCCGCCGGGGCCACGGTGCTCGCCGGCCACGTCAACTGGCGCGGTGCCACCGGGCCGTTCGCCGAGCTGTGGAGCGCGAAACCCGGCGACCCGGTGTCGCTTGTGGACCAAGCCGGCACCCTGATCCCGTACCGGGTCAGCCAGGTCGTCACCCTGGGCAAGGACGAGCTTCCGATCCGCGCGGAGGAGCTGTTCGCCCAGGACGGACCGCACCGCCTGGTGCTGGTCACCTGCGGCGGCCGCTGGGTCGGCGGCGAGCGGGGCTACGCCTCGAACCAGATCGCCATCGCCGTCCCGGCGTGATCGGCCTATGATCGCGGCGCAGGGGTCTGGGGCCGACACTTGAGGAGTAGACGTGGGAAAGCTCGTGGTTTCTCAGTTCATCACGGTGGACGGGATCGTCGAGGATCCGGGCGGCAGCGAGCAGTTCACCCGGGGCGGCTGGGCGTTCCAGTTCGAGCGGGGCGAGGACGGCGACCGGTTCAAGCTCGACGAGCTGATGGCGTCCGAGGCGCTGCTGCTCGGCCGGGTGACCTTCGAGGCCTTCGCGGCGGCGTGGCCGGAGCGGACGGACGAGTTCGGGTTCGCCGAGAAGTTCAACGGCATGCCGAAGTACGTCGTGTCGTCCACGCTGACCGACCCGGCGTGGAACAACAGCACGGTGATCAGCGGCAACATCGCGGAGGAGATCACCCATCTGAAGCGGCAGACCACCGGCGACGTGCTGGTGAACGGCAGTGTCCAGCTCGTTCAGGAACTGGCCGAGCACGACCTGGTCGACGAGTACCGGCTGATGGTCTTCCCGATCATGCTCGGCGCCGGCAAGCGCCTGTTCGGCGACACCAGCCACACCGCGCCGCTGCGCCTGGTCGACGCCCGCCCGGTCGGCCCGGACGGGGTCGCGATCATCACCTACCAACCTGCGGGTAAAGACGACTGAGCCGGGCCTCGAGGTCGTCGAGGTCGGGCACGAACCAGTGGTGCCGGCCCCGGTTGGACTCCCGGACCAGGTCACGCACGGAGGCGCTCCCGGCGGTGTGCCGGGACAGGTCGCCGAGCACGGCCAGGCCCATTCCGTAGTTGACGAACTTCTGCAGGATCGCGCCGGCGATTCCGTTGCGCAGCTCGAAGAACTCGTCGGCCAACCGTCCAACCGGGACAGCCGTCCAGGCGGCACCGCGCTGCCCGGCCTCGACGATCAGGTCCAGCGCGTCCGCCTCACCGCGGACCACGGGGCCGTCACCGGCGCAGACCAGCACCGCGGTGCCGGCGAGATGCTCGAGCGTGTCAACCATGCCGCCCATGGTGACGGAATGTGCACGACGCCGCCTCCGAAATAACCCGTCACCCGCGGCGGGGTAGGCGCGTTGACAAGAGCGAAGGATGTTTCGGTCTTCGCGAGGCGGGGTAACCGCCGCCGGGAACGTCGGGACGACGGCACCCACCACCGGGGCCGGCACCGCCCCGGCCGTCGCCTCAGAGAGCTGAAGGTGGCCTTCACAGGAGCGAGTCGGGGTGTGAAGGCCACCTTCGGCTGTTCTACGGCGTGTAGAGCGAGCCGAGGAAGCGGACGAGGAGGCGCTCCCGCAGGGTGGGCGGGGCGGCGGCGAGCAGCGCGTTGACGCCGGCCATCCGGTCGGGCAGGCCGGTGCCGTTCAGCCCGGCGGCGGCGAGCAGCCCGGCGAACTGGTCGGCGGTGAGCGTGAAGGGGTCGAGGGCCGCGATGGCCGCAGCCAGGTCGGGCGGCACGATCGTCGGGCCGAGCGCGCGGGCCGCGGCGACGGCGGCAGTGAGGTCGTCGAGCAGCTCGCGCTCCGCGCCGTGGTTGGCCGCGGTCACCGTCAGGTGCAGGTTGGCCGGTGACGGTCCGTGGGCGAACTGGGGTTGCACGTACCAGCGGCGGGCGGACATCTCGTCGGCGACGGTGAACACGTCGAAGCTATCGTCCACAGTAGACAATGCGAGCAGGGACGCCTGCGGGTCGCCGAGCACCCGAAGGCCGTTGGGGAGACCGTCGCGGATCGTGGTGACGGCGGACAGCGTGCGGGCGGCCAGGTCCTGGTAGCCGGCGTCGCCGACGTGGCGCAGCACCGCCCAGGCCGCGGCCAGCGGGCCGCCCGAGCGGGTGGACTGCAGGGTCGAGTTCAGCATCGTGTAACCCGGCCAGGCGGCGCTGGCGAAGTACTGGGTGGCGCGCAGCTCCGCGTCGGCATGCAGCAGCACGGATGTCCCTTTAGGACAGTAGGCGTACTTGTGCAGGTCGACCGAGATGCTGGTGACGCCCGGCACGGACAGGTCGAAGTCCGGCAGCGACACGCCGAGGCGGCGGAAATAGGGCAGCAGCCAGCCGCCGATGCAGGCGTCGACGTGGCAGCGGATGTTGTGCTCTCTCGCCACGGCGGCAATGGGGGCGACCGGGTCGATCACGCCGTGGGCGTAAGAGGGCGCGCTGGCCATGACGAGGACTGTGTTGCTGTCGATCGCCGCGGTGACGGCGTCCGGATCCGCTTGGTATGTCTCGGGATCTACCGGCACCGCGACGGGTTGGACGTTGAAATAGTGCGCGGCTTTGTGGAACGCCGCGTGCGCCGTGGTGGGCAGGATCATGGTGGGCTGGGCGATATCTGGCCTTGCGACCCTGGCGGCGTGCACGGCGAGCATGCAGCTTTCCGTGCCTCCGGATGTGACGCTGCCAACGGTGTTCTCGCCGCCGCCCAGGAGCCGCGCTGCCGCGGCCACGATGTCGTTCTCCATCCGCAGCAGACTGGGGAACACCGTCGGGTCCAGGCCGTTCGCCGAGCTTGCCATTGCGTGCGCGGCGGCTCCCAGCTCGTCCAGGCCTTTGAGCCCGCTGTCGTAGACGTAGGCGAGGGTCCGGCCGCCGTGGGTGGGCAGATCCCGCGCCCGCAGCTCACGGAGCTCCGCCAAGACCTCCTCGGCCGGGACACCGGTCGGCGGCAGGGTCATGCCTCCACCCACTGAGCCTTGCGCAGCAGCGGCAGCGCGCCCAGGGCGAACACGGCGGGGATCAGGCCGGCACCGATCACGACCGCGGCGACCGCGCTCGCCGGCTGGGTGACATCCTGGTCGGCGCTGGTGGAGATGTACCCGCCGATGGCCAGGATCAGCCCGTACAGGCCGGGGCCGAGGGCGAGGCCGAGCGTCTCCCCCGCCGTCCACACCCCGGCGAACAGGCCCGCGCGGACCTGGCCGGTGCGCACCTCCTCGTCGCTGATCACGTCCGCCAGCATGGCCAGCGGGAACACCGTGATGCCGGCGTAGCCCACGCCGGCCAGCGCCGACCCGGCGATCACCACCCAGACCGGCACCCCGCGGGCCGCGACCAGGCTCGCCACCGCCACCGCGAACACCAGCGTGGAGACCACGTAGCCGGCCCGTTTGCCCCAGCGCGCGCCGGCCCACTGCAGCACCGGCATGACCAGGATCGCCGGCCCCACGAACGCGGCGAACATCAACGACTGCAACGACTTGTCCCCTAACGCCACCCGCGCCACGTACTCCACCCCGGCCAGCAGCGTGCCGATCGCGACGCCCTGGACCACGTAGCAGCCCAGCAGCAACCGGAACGGCCGGCACTGCCGGATCGCCTCGAGCACCTCCCGCCAGCTGGTCACCGACGGCTTCACCGCGGCCACCGGCGCCCGCGCGGTGCCGACGAACACGCCGATCGTGCCGACCAGGATCAGCACCCCGACCGCGATCCCCATCGCCCGGTACCCCGCGATGCCGCCGAACGCGTCCCGCACTCCCGGCGCGCCGGCCCCGCTGACCAGGATCGCCACCGCCAGCACCGCGATCCGCCACGCGGTCAGCCGGGTCCGCTCGTTGACCCCCGAAGTGATCTCCGCCGGCATCGCGTTGTACGGCACCTGGAAGAACGCGAACGCGGTGGCGCACAACAGGAACGCCACCGCCACGAAGGCCGCGTCGAACGCCACGCTGCCGGTGTCCGGCCCGGCGAACATCACCGCGAAGAAGATCGCCAGCCCGGCGCCGCCGAAGATCAGGTACGGCCGCCGGGCGCCGAGCCGCGTGGTGGTGCGGTCGCTGATCCGCCCCGCAATCGGGTTGAACACCACGTCCCACGCTTTGGGCAGCAGCACGAGCAACCCCGCCGCGAACGCCGGCACCGCCAGCGTGTCGGTCAGGTACGGCAGCAGCAGCAACCCCGGCACTGTGCCAAAGGCCCCGGTCACCAGCGAACCCAGCGCGTAACCGGTGCACACCCGCAGCGGAAGCCGGGCGGGGACGGTTGCCTCAGCGGTCATTGGTGGACCTTATCCGTCCGGTCGGCGTCTTGACGCCGGTAGATCAGCGGGCAGAGTGGCAGCCATGCGCAGCATCCGCCGCATCGTCGCGGTTCTCGCCGTTGCCGGGGTCGTTCTGGGGCTGGCGTCGGGGGTGCCGGCAGTGGCCGACGGGCCGGTGGTGACGGCGCCGGGGAGCTTCCAGAGTGAGCTGGGGTGCCCGGGTGACTGGATGCCGGAGTGCCGGAGCTCCGAGCTGCTCGACTCGGACGGGGACGGGGTCTACACGTTCACCACCACGGCGATTCCGGCCGGGTCGTACGAGGTGAAGGTGGCGCACAACCTGTCGTGGGCGGAGAACTACGGGGCCGGCGGGGTGCCGGGTGGGGCGAACATCCCGTTCTTCGTGGCGGCGAACGGGGACCGGACGACGTTCTCGTATGTGCTGGCCACGCATGTGCTGACGGTGGAGGCAGGGGTGGCGCCGCCGAACCTGAAGGAGCAGCGGGCGCAGTGGCTGACGCCGGACCTGGTGGCGCTGGATCTGCCGGCGAGCACGGCGGGGTGGACGTTCCGGCTGTTTCATGCACCTGAAGGTGGGTTGGCGGCAACGTCCGACGGGGTGACCGGTGGTGAGTCGGTGCCGTTGACGCTGGAGCCCGGCGGGTTGCCGGCCGAGGTGCGGCAGCGGTTCCCGCACCTGGCTTCGTACGAGGCGCTGCGGGTGCCGGCGCTGGATCGGGGGGCGGTGCTGTCCGGGCAGGTCGTGGTGGCCGCGTTCGACTCGGCCGGGAAGCTCGCGGACGCGACCGGGGTGCAGACCGCGGGCGTGCTCGACGAGCTGTACGCGGGTGCGTCGGCGGCGAACCTGGGGCCGACGTGGCAGCGCGGGCGGCCGACGCTGGCGTTGTGGGCGCCGACGGCGAAGACCGTGAGCCTGCTGCTCGACGAGGTCGGGCCGGGTGCGGAGCACCGGGTGGCCATGCGGCGGGACGCGGCCGGGGTGTGGCGGGTGACGGGTTCACCGTCCTGGCGGAACGCGCGGTACGCCTTCGAGGTGGCGGTGTATGTGCCTTCGGCGGATGCCGTCATCACCAATGTGGTGACCGACCCGTACTCCTTGGGGCTGACGGTGAACGCCGGCCGGTCGCTCGTGGTCGACCTGAGTGACGACGGCTTGAAGCCGAACGGGTGGGAGCACCTCGGCAAGCCGCGGCTGGACCAGCCCGAGGACTCCACGATCTACGAGCTGCACGTGCGGGACTTCTCCATCGGCGACACCACCGTGCCGGCCGGGCACCGCGGCACCTACCTGGCGTTCACCGACCGGGACAGCGCCGGGATGCGGCACCTGCGCAGTCTCGCCGCCGCCGGGCTGAACACGCTGCATGTGTTGCCCACCAACGACATCGCCAGCATCGAGGAGCGCCGGGCGGCCCAGCAGACGCCGGCCTGCGACCTGGCCTCGTTCGGGCCGGCGGCCGAGGAGCAGCAGGCGTGCCTGGCGCCGGTCCGCGACACCGACGGGTTCAACTGGGGCTACGACCCGCTGCACTACACCACGCCGGAGGGCTCGTACTCGACGAACCCGGACGGCCCGGCGCGGACCCGGGAGTTCCGCGAGATGGTGAAGGGGCTCAACGGCGCGGGGCTGCGCGTGGTCATGGACGTGGTGTACAACCACACGCCGGCCGCCGGGCAGAACCCGAATTCGGTGCTGGACCGGATCGTGCCCGGCTACTACCACCGGCTGTCCGCGACCGGGCAGGTGGAGACGTCCACGTGCTGCGCGAACACCGCGACCGAGCACCGCATGATGGGCAAGCTGATGGTCGACTCGGTGCTGACCTGGGCCCGCGAGTACAAAGTGGACGGCTTCCGGTTCGACCTGATGGGCCACCAGCCCAAGGCGCTCATGCAGTCTCTTCGGGCCACTTTGGACTCACTGACGGTGCGCCACGACGGCGTCGACGGGAAGCGGATCTACCTGTACGGCGAGGGCTGGAACTTCGGCGAGGTGGCGAACGACGCGCGGTTCACGCAGGCGACCCAGGCGAACATGGCCGGCACCGGCATCGGCACATTCTCCGACCGGCTGCGCGACGCGGTGCGCGGCGGCGGCCCGTTCGACGGCAACCCGCGGATCCAGGGCTTCGCGTCGGGGTTGTTCACCGATCCCAACGGCGACCCGGTGAACGGCACGCCCGACCAGCAGCGCGCCCGGCTCCTGCTCTACCACGACCAGATCAAGGTGGGGCTGGCCGGAAACCTCCGCGACTACACGTTCACCGACCGCACCGGCGCCACCGTCCGCGGGTCCCAGGTGGACTACAACGGCCAGCCCGCCGGCTACGCCGCCGACCCCAGCGAGACCATCACCTACGTCGACGCGCACGACAACGAGACACTGTTCGACATCCTGCAGTACAAACTGCCGCAGCCCACCTCGATGGCCGACCGGGTGCGGATGAACACCGTGGCGCTGGCCACCACCGCGCTCGCCCAGGGCCCCTCGTTCTGGCACGCCGGCAACGACATACTCCGATCAAAGTCGTTGGACCGCAACAGCTTCAACTCCGGCGACTGGTTCAACCGGGTGGACTGGACCTACCGCACCTCCACCTGGGGCTCCGGCCTGCCACCCCGCGGCGACAACGAGTCCAAATGGGACTTCATGCGCCCGCTGCTGTCCGACCCGGCCCTGCTCCCGCCCGAGCCCGCCATCCGCGCCGCCCACGACCGTGCCCTGGACCTGCTCCGCATCCGCTTCTCCTCCCCCCTTTTCCGCCTCGGCGCAGCAGGGCTCATCCAGCAGCGCGTCGCCTTCCCCACCGGCGGCCCGACGCAGACCCCCGGCGTCATCGTGATGACCCTCGACGACCGCACCGGCCCCGACCTCGACCCCCACTACGAGGGCCTCGTGGTCGTCTTCAACGCCTCCCCCAGCCCCACCACGCAGACCCTGCCCGCCCTCGCCGGCTCGGCCTACACCCTGCACCCGATCCAAGTCACCGGCAGCGACCCGGCCGTCCGCACCTCCACCTACAACCCCGCCACCGGAGCCTTCACCGTGCCGCCCCGCACCGTCGCCGTCTTCGCCAGCCGGCGTTGAGAGGACTACGCTCGGACCGCTCAGCTGGGTGTCAGCCGCGATTCTTGCCGTCCCATACACCGGAACCTTCCACATCCGGTTTCTCAAAGATGACTTTGTCTCGGCGGCTGGCGAACGGAGTCAGCTCCCCCAGGAGATCGTCTCGATCCTTCTCCTGTGCCTCAATGGCCCCATACCTGCTGATGAACACGACGTGATCTTTGGCAACCAGCACATCGACACCTGCGTATCCTGGGACCGGATACATACATTCAGGCGCAATGGGATAGAGGCGCTTGGTGCTGGCATCCGGCGGGAGATGGCGCGGCGGATCCCAGTAGTCTGATCCCCACTGCTGGTCCTCTACCTGGTTGATGGCATCAGAAAGCTGCCGGTACGCTTCGATGCCCGTGTGCGCGGCGGGCCGGCCCGCCAACTCCTCGAATGCCTTCCTCAGACGAACGAGCTTCGATCCGCCAGGCGACGGATCGCACGTTTCGTCGACGAACTCGTCCAACCCGTCGACTACGACCAAGGGAAGCTGCTCGGCGCCCATATAGAGGCTGACATCGTTCAGTTCGCGCCACAGAGCCTTCTTCGTCATTTTCCGATGCTTCGCAGCCGCCTCGAAGATTCGACTCAAAAGCTCCTGCGAATGCGCCCGAAGCGGTGGAAAGTATCTGTCGTTCTTCTCGGTGAACCGAATCAGGAAGCCGAGATGCCTGTCGGCAACGGTTCCACCTTTCTTCCAGAGAATGAACGCAAGTGCCTGCATCTTGTCGATGGCCTTGACGAGCCTGGCCTCCGGAGTCCTGCACTCTATACCCTCGAGCAGGAGACTACGATGGAGTTGAGCAACCTCGGGCCGTAGCCTCCGGACGTACAGCTCGATCGCGTCAAGCTCCTTCTCGTGCTTCGTGGCCTGCCTGGATTGATTGAATGCGTGTCCTCTGTTACCGGTCCCGTCCTTGCCCAGCGGGTTCCAGTCTCCAACGCGTATCTCCATCTTGTCGTGCATAATCGCAAGCTCCACGGCGTGCGACCGGTTTATGTACGGGAAGTTCGGCGCCAACAGTATGACGGAGTCGGCGACGTTCCAACTGTGCTCGGCAACGGTCTCCAGCCGCGGAAACCCCTCGAGTTTGTCAGAATACTTGGCCGCCGCGGACTCCTCATCCCAGTAGGGCTGCCCGACCCAGCGCCTGATCCCCTGAAGTTTGAATGACCAGAGCATGAGATCGATGTCGCGCTTGACGTCTTCAGGCGACAGTTTGCGGATTCTGATTTGGTCATCGTTCAAGGTGACCACCGTGCCCTCCTGCGACCGGGCCGAGCGGGAGTCGATCTTCCAGAAGACGTCTTATCTCTTCGGACACAGCCATAATGTTCCCCTTGGGGAACTTGATCTGTACCAGACCAGCGAGGTTGGCGAACTCATCACAGCCATCCTCGATCATCGCGATCGCCCGGTCGAACCCGAGCCTGCCCTGGAACAGGCCCAACTCGTGCACTACATTCTGCCTGGCCTGGACTCGTCCGTCAGCCTGCTCATCCTCAGCGGTAAGAACCAGAAAGGCAAAGTCTGCCGTCGCCAGCATCTCACTGAGTCTCTGCACGACTGTCTTACCTGCCGACGGCGATCGGTCGAACTCTTCCCAGTCCAAGCCTAGCCGGTCTCGGATCAGATCCCTCAAAGTTATCCAAGCGGGAGAACGTCCGTGCCCGATGAAGATAGTGCGCTTGCTCATTTCAGGGCTCCGTCTCCGCGGGAGAGAATACACCGTCGGGAAAGTCTCAGCCCGCCCCACGTCCTCATGACATTCCCACGCCTCCAGCAGCACACCGCAGATCCTCCCACAGGCATTCTCCCACGACTTCTCCACCCTGGCGATCTCGAGCGTGACCGGCGCGATCTTCCGCAGGGTTCGAACAACGCCCGCATGGTCACCGCCCGGGAATTCAAGCTTCTCGAACCAGGGGAGCAATATGTTGGAGATCGTAATCAACACACGCGGATCCTGCTTGTAGTCGCATACCTCTTCAGCCGTTGACTGAACAAACTTTTCCAATCCGATCTTTCTCAGAAAGACCCGAAACTTCGTCATGTCGAAGGTAAAGTTGAGCTGCTCGTAACGGAGACCGCAGTCGATCATCCCCAGGTACTCGTCTCTTGCTACTATTGACTGTCGATATTCTTGTACGTGGCTCATGACCCAGTAGTACGCCAAAGCACGCTCGAACGACTTCTGCTCAGGCCCTCGACTGTCGTGTTTGAAGGCCCCAACCCGCTGGACCACCTTCCACAGAAAAGCGTGATCACCGAGCCTCCGGGGAAGCTCGTGGGCGGCGTCAAGGTACGCCGCCCGCCGAACATCCCGTGACATGAGATGGTAGGCCTGTTCCAACTGTCGTCCGCCGAATGAAACACTCGTACCATTGCGATTACGGCGTCCTTTACTCGACATCATTTCAATATCGGAGACCCAGAGCACCAGCATGTCATATGTTGTATCGCCTTGCCTGATATTCAACGCGCTCGCAAGCGGGGACAGCAACCGATACGGATCCACGCCCGCCCACTCCGAATGGTACCCGGTTCCCTGGAAATGCACTTGCTTGCGCTGGACGAGCTCATCGATATCCGTGGTCGATCCCACGAAGTCCACCTGACCGCTCTTCGCCAGTATGCCGAGCGTGGGAAGAAGCTTGTTCGTAACCGGCGACTGGACGACATCGACAGTAGGAACGACAACTGGGCCGTCAGATACGAGAACGGCAGCAAGAAGGGAGCGTTCTACTACCTGCCCCAGCCGATCCAGCGGGTAGCGGTCAAGTAGTCCGTGAAGACTAAGGATCTGATCGTTGAAGAAGTGGATCAACACTGGCGACTCGCGATGTTTCCGAGACGAACCTGAGTATTGTGTCGACAATATTCGCGGTAGCCATGGTCCCCGAGACGGTGAGCAGGCGACCACCCGACCGGAAGCGCGACTGAAGGCCGGATGCATTCTCGGCATAGAGTTCCAGCCGCCGAGCGACGAGCTCCGGACTGGTGTCATCCGATCGGCGACGCACCCCCATTCGACGATGCAGTTCCGAATCGTCAACGGCCAAGAAGACGCCAAAGATCAATGGGTACCAAACTGCGGCGGCGTGGCACACCGCCGGCAATCCTTGGTATTGCTCGGAGTTCCTCGGATACCCGTCAAGTACCAACCATCGGCCATTGCCTCGCGTACTTTCACCAACGATCTCGCAATACAGATCAACCGGTACCGGCCGGCCGGCACTGACGATGTCCTCAGCTCGCTTGGCGAGAAGGTCACGGCGGCTCCTCCTCATGAGCGTTCGCAGCACCTTCCCGCCGTGCACCACGTCTGCGTCGACCTGCGCACCGAGAGCCGCGGACGTCTCAGTCTTGCCACTTCCGGGAGGGCCGAGCACGCAGACCACCGGGGTTACCCGCGCTTCGGCCCTCTCGGCCTCACCTTCCACCGAACCTCCAGTCACGATTGGCGACAGTGTGCCACAGCAACCACGGAACGCCAGGCCGGTAACCCGACCCGGTTACCAATTGACCTTGAAGCGGACGATGCGTGGCCACGAGCCGAGCCATCAGCCTGGCGCTGGCCCGCTCCGGGGACCTCCGCGAGGCTCAGCGTCCCCGCTGACCGTAGACAGGCCACCGGTTGCGACCCCGCCGTCCGCACCTCCACCTACAACCCCGCGGATACGTCGGACGTCTGGGAATTCTCTGGGAATTCTGAGAGATTCTCAGACAGTTGATCAACTGCTCGAATCGTGGGTAGAGTGGCGGTACTGCGGTCAGCTGGGACGGGGGACTTGGGGAACATGTCCTGACCGTTTGTTTGCGCTTTCCGCGGTGTTTGGAATTCACAGTCGAATTAAGGGGAATCACTGTGCACGTTCCGTTAAGACAGGTATCGAATCGTCAGCCCCTGCAGGTGTACGCGGCCGCATTGGTCGTCGCCGGCGCGTTACTGACCGCCGCACTGCCGAGCAGTGCGGCGGCAGCGGCGGCTACCGACCCCGTGCCCGCGCCGGACGGGCCGGTCAGCGGGCGGGCCGTGCCCGCGCTGCGCGGGACGGCGGCCGCCGCGGCAGCACCGCGGGGCGCCGAGCGGTCGTCAGCCGTGCGAGCTGCGGGTACCGTGGGAAAGTCGGCCGGCATTCAGACCATCACACCGTGGACCGGCGCATTGCACACGGTCTGGGGTGCGTTCCCGACCGTGGTCTCCGATGGGGCGCAGGCCAACCACACGGTCAAGCCGGATCTGCACATCTCGGCGAGTGACCCGGACATCATTTACGCTCCGACCCTGTTCCCGAGCGGGAAGTCCTGCATCGAGGTGACCACGTTCTACTGGCAGGGCGGCAACGGCGTGGGGGCTTGGGACTGGTGCGCGGTCAATCCCGGGTTCGCCGCGGTGGCCTGGATCGACACCAACTTCGTGAACACCTACACCGTGCCGTTCAACGGGTTGCGCTCCTACACCGTCCGGGACGTGCAGACGAACGCGACGACCAACTCCTGGACCGCGTACCTGTACAACTTCACCACGTCGTCCTGGGACGCGCTGTTCACCAGCGCCGACCCGGCCAAGCTCACCAACGGCGGTGGCGGCTGGGACATGTTCGAGGTGTACACGGACTACAACCCGGCGACCGGTGAGGGCTATTACTGCACCGAGACCTACGGCACGATGTGGTGGGCCACCGGAATTCAGATCAAGGTCGGTTCCACGTGGCAGGCGCTGACCCCGTCCAATTCCGACGTGACCCCGGTCGGCAATGTGCACAGTACCGACTTCGGCTGTTACAGCCTTTCGTTCACGCTCCAAAATCCCAACAACAACTGGCAGGTAACGCACTGAGGTGAACCGTCGCGGGGGGG
>NZ_DASYTH010000385.1:0-2020 GCF_036002505.1 Actinophytocola sp.
TCGCTGGTGTTCTGCGCTTCTACCGACTGGGCAGCCCGCACGCGTTCGTCTTCGACGAGACCTACTACGCGAAGGACGCCTGGTCGCTGCTGCAGCACGGCGTCGAGTTGGATTACGTCAAGAACGCCAATCAGTTGATCCTCGACGGTAAGCAGAACGTCTTCAGCGGAAGTCCCGCTTTTGTCGTCCACCCACCCGCCGGAAAGTGGATCATCTCGGTTGGCGAGCAGCTGTTCGGGCTTGATCCCTTTGGGTGGCGAGTCGCCGTCGCCCTCCTCGGCACGCTCTCGGTGCTGATGATCGCTCGGATCGCGCGGCGGCTCACCGGATCGACGATGCTCGGCTGCACCGCCGGTCTGCTGCTCGCGGTTGATGGGCTGCACTTCGTGATGAGCCGGACGTCGCTGCTCGACCTGATCCTTATGTTCTTTGTCCTCGCGGCGTTCGGCTGCCTGCTTGTCGACAGGGATCGCGCGCGAGAGCGGCTTGCCGTCCTCGCGGAGCGCCATGGCGGATCGCTGGCGAATGTGTCCGGCGAGTTCGGTCCCCGGCTCGGCTGGCGGCCCTGGCGGCTGCTCGCGGGTGTCTGCCTCGGCTTGGCGACGGCGACGAAGTGGAGCGGGATCTACGCGATCGTCGTTCTAGGGGTCATGACCTTCGTCTGGGACATCGGAGCGCGGCGGGCGGCGGGGGTGGGCTCGCCGCTGCGCGGCGCCCTCTTGAGAGATGCGTTGCCTGCGCTGGGCGCGATCGTTGGCATCGCCGCGGTTGTGTACACCGCCTCGTGGACCGGCTGGTTCCTCACCGATGACGGCTATGACCGTCACTGGGCTGAGGGCCGCGGAACGAGCTGGCCATTCGTACCCGACGCCGTCCGCAGCCTGTGGCACTACCACTCGGAGGCATACAACTTCCATACCGGGCTCAAACGCAGTAAGAGCCCACACCCCTACATGTCCAGTCCGTGGGGCTGGCTGGTGCTGGCCCGCCCCGTCTCGTATTACTACGTGAGCCTGAAAAGCGGTCAGCAGGGATGCACCGCCGACAGCTGCTCGAGCGCCGTGCTGGCGCTGGGGACTCCTGCGCTTTGGTGGCTCAGCGTGGGCGCTCTCATCTTCTGCCTGTGGCTGTGGGTCGTGCGGCGGGACTGGCGGGCCGGCGCGGTGCTCGCCGGCGTCGCCGCGACCTACCTGCCGTGGTTTCACTACACCGAGCGGACGATCTTCTCCTTCTACGCAGTGGCGGCAGTGCCGTTTCTCGTCCTCGCGGTGACACTCCTCCTCGGGTACATCCTCGGTCCTCCGGATGCCACCTCCCGGCGCCGGGCGATAGGAGCCGGCATCGCCGGTGGGATCGTCCTGCTCATCGTCGTGACGTTCGTCTACTTCTATCCGATCTACAGTGCGCAGGTGATCCCGTACTCCGAATGGCACAGCCGGATGTGGTTCCAGAGCTGGATCTAGGGAGTTGAACGGGCAGACCTCAGCCGCCTGCTCAGAAGGGTGGCGGGTCGGCCTCTTCTGGGTGGGTTGTCTTGTCGGTTCGTGCACCGTTGTGTTCGCGATCGTCGTCGATGATGGGTCCGATGGGGTCGGGGTGTTTGGTGTAGGTGTGCCCGGTGGGGGTGCGCCAGACGAACTGGCCGGGGGCCGGTTGTTGGACCTGCCAGCCGCCGTGGGTTTTGAACAGGTGCTGCCGGTCGCAGAACGGGCCGGTGTTCCCCTGCGCGGTGGGCCCGTCCGGGTAGGGGATGGTGTGGTCGATCTGGCAGGAGCGGGCCGGCCGGTCGCAGCCGATACCGCGGCAGGTCCGGTCCCTGGCGATCACCTGGTCGATCAGGTCCTGCGGTGGCCGGTAGCGGGTGCTGCCGTAGTCGAGCACCCGCCCGGTGGCCGGGTCGGTGAGGATCCGCCGCCACGTCCCACCCGCGGCGACCCGGCGGGCCACCGACGCCGGGATCGGCCCGAACCCGTCCAGCTCCCCCGGCAGCTCGGACAGGCCGATCAGGGTCGGGTACGGG
>NZ_DASYTH010000386.1:0-16470 GCF_036002505.1 Actinophytocola sp.
CCGCGAACACCGAACATGACTACGCGAGGGCGGGACATGGCTACGCAGAGCCGGGACACGCCGAGCTGGGCGTGTCCCGGCTTCCCGTAGGCGTGTTACGGGTTGGCGTAGGCGTGTTACGGGTTGGCGTAGGCGTGTTACGCGTCTGTGGCGAGCCTCGCCACGAGCACGCGCCACCCGAACCCCGGCAGGCTCAGCACGGGCCCGTCCGCGTACTTCGAGTCCCGCACCAGCACGGCGGCCGGCGCGTGGGCCACCTCGACGCAATTGCCGTTGGTGCCGCTGAAGCTGCTCGTGCGCCAGGCGACTTCCACACAACCGCCGTTGGTGCCGCTGAAGCTACTCTTCCGCCAAGTGATCATTGGCCTCTCGATCCGAGTAGAGCTCCATCGCCAGGCCGGCGATGAACTCCCTCGATTGTCCCTCGGGCAATGCCGTGGCATCCAGTGCGCTGAGGATGGTCCGGTATGAGTCGATCTCGACTGGCCGTTCCAGGAACAAGCTCGATGTCTCGCTCTCCAGGTAGACCACCGGTTTGATGTTGCGGAACTCCAACAACTGGAACGAGCCATTGATCCCGGCATGCGCACCTCGCGCAGCAGGCACTATGCGCAGCATGATCGATGGGCGCACCGATACCTTAAGCAATTCGTGCAACTGCCCGGACATCACAACCGGGCCACCCACGGGAAGGCGCAGGGCGAACTCGTGGACGTAGAAGATACACAAGGGAGCTTGGCGCCGGCTGAACACATTCTTCCGGCCAAGCCGAGCGGCCACACGAGCATCGATCTCACCTGGTGGAGTCGTACCGGCTTCCTCGATGAGACAGCGAGCATACTCACCGGTCTGCAGCAAGCCTGGGATGAGATTGAGCTCGAGTTGGCTGATCTTTTGGGCTTTGGTCTCGTGGTCGATCAAGGTGAGGAGTTGGGTGGGGAGGCGGGCGCCGTGGTTCTGGAGCCAGCCGGGATCGTTCTGGTCGAGGGTGAGGGTCATGAGGCGGTCGCGTTCCTCGCCGCGGATGCCGCACACCGCAAGAAAAGTAGCCACGTCGACGCTGGAGCCGCCGCGCTTGCCGGACAGGATCCGGGAGACGCGGCTCGGGGACCAGCCGAGTTGGTGGGCCATCTCGGCGGCGTTGAAGCCGGCGTACTTCATCGCCTGGCGCAGGCCGTCACCGAGGGTGCGGCTGCGTATCGTGGGCTCGCGGTCCTTCATGTCGGGGACGATAAATTGTGCCCATGGGACACCGCTTCGCGTGTCCCTCGAATGGGGTAATGCGGTGGCCGTACCGGTAGCGGTTGACTGAGTTCATGATCACGACGACACCGGTTGAGGCCGAAGCCTTCCGACTCCTGAGCGCGGACCTCTACCAGCATATCGACGAGGCCGAAAACCTCGCGGACTCCGGGCCGTGGGCGGAGCAGGACCAGGAAACGATCCGCTTGGTAATCCACGATCTGGTCACGGTCATCCGCTGCCTACTCGCCCATCACGAGCCGCCGAAAGCCGCCGCGAATCGTCATTGCCCGAGCTGCAACACCTCGTGGCCGTGCCCGGGCGTCCATCACATCTACAACGTGCTCAAGGACCCCGAACGGGAGTTCGTCAGGCTCGTCCAAGCTCGGCGGCTCGGACCAGGCGTCGCATCAGCAGGGCAATGAGGCCACGCATCAGCACCCGGAAGACCGGACCGGAGCCGCGCACCCGCTCGGCGAACGTGGCCTGCCACACCAGATCCGTGCCGCCGTCGGCTCGTGGGGTGAGCAGGAGCTCGGCGCGGTAGTCCTTGATCGGCATGGGGGTGCGCAGCACGTAGGCGTGCCGCCGGTCCTGCTCGTAGGCCACGGTTTCCTCGCGCACCACCACGGGGTGCAGGCCGAGCCGCCGGATGGCGCCGATGCCGCCGGGCGCGGGGTCGCCCTGGCGTTCCCAGGTCGACGTCGGCACCAGCGGGCGCGCCCACTCCGACCACCGGCTGCCGTCCGCCTCCAGCGCGAACAGGCTCGCCGCGGCGGCGCTGCTACGGGCCGTCACCCGGAAGGAATAGCTTCGGGCATCTGGCATCTGGTGACCTCCGGGTACGTGGCTGGACGCCTGTAGGTTGCAGATTATGACCACGAACGAGGTGCATGCGCTCGGTGACGAGCTGGTAGACGTGCTGTTCACGGCCGAGCCGCTCGAGGCCACGCTGTACGGCGTTCCGGGTTACGACGAGCGGCTGGGCGACCCGTCCGAGGCCGGCGAGCAGGCGATCGCCGACCGTGCCGCGTCCATCGCCGAGCGCGCCGCCGCCATCGATCCGTCCACTTTGGACGCCGAGGATGCGGTCACCCGCGCCGTGATCGAGCAGCAGGCCCTGGCCCGGGTGGACGCGCACCACACGCGATTCATCGAGTACACGATCACCGGCCTGTTCATCAGCCCGGCCGCGCAACTGCTCTCCGCGCTGCCCCTGTTCGCGCTGTCCGACCGGGACCGGGCCGAGGCGTACCTCACCCGGCTCGCGGCCATCCCCGAGTACCTCGCCGCGGTGGCCGAGCGGCACCGCGGCGGCGTGGCCGCCGGGCGCCTCCCGGTGCGCCGCCTGGTCGACTCCGCGATCACGCTGATCGACCGGTACCTCGCCAACCCGGCCGCGGATCCGTTGCTCCGCCAGGAACTTCCCACCGAGGCGCTGGCCGCGGAGCGCGAGCGGGTGGTCACCGGCACGGTCCGCCCGGCGTTCGCCGCCTACCGCACCGTGCTGGCCGAGGAGATCCTCGAGCACGGCCGGGACGACGACCACCCGGGCGCCTGCTTCCTCCCCGAGGGTGCGGACGTCTACACGCGACTGTCCACAATCCACACCACGACCGCGCGCACGCCCGAGGATCTGCACCAGACCGGGCTGGACATCATCGCCGCGCTGCGCGAGGAGTTCGCCGAGATCGGCTCCCGGGTGTTCGGCCTGACCGACCGGCAGGAAATCTTCCGGCGCATGTCCACGGACCCGGCGCTGCGCTGGACCGACGGCGACGAGCTGCTGGCCGCGGCCATGCGCGCGATCGAGCGGGCCGAGCAGGAGTCGCCGCGCTGGTTCGGCCGGCTGCCCGGCCAGCAGTGCAAGGTGGAGCCGGTGCCCGCCGCCGAGGCACCCAGCGCGCCGGCCGCCTACTACATGATCCCGTCCATGGACGGCACCCGCCCGGGCATCTACTTCGCCAACACCTACCAGGCCGAGCAGCGCGACCGGTTCACCTCCGAGGTGATCGCGTTCCACGAAGCCGTGCCGGGCCACCACTTCCAGCTCAGCCTCGCCCAGGAGCTCACGCACCTGCCGCTGGTCCGCCGGGTCACCCCGGTCTCCGCCTACGCCGAAGGCTGGGGCCTCTACACCGAACGCCTGGCCGACGAGATGGGCCTGTACTCCGGCGACCTCGACCGCCTCGGCATGCTCGCCATGGACTCCCTGCGGGCCGGCCGCCTCGTCGTCGACACCGGCCTGCACGCCAAGGGCTGGACCCGGCAGCAGGCGGTCGACTACCTCAAGCAGAACACCCCGCTGTCCGACCTGGAGATCGGCTCGGAGGTGGACCGCTACATCGGGTTCATCGGCCAGGCACTGTCCTACATGGTCGGCCGCCTGGAGATCCAGCGACTGCGCCGCACGGCCGAAGACCGCCTGGGCGAGGCGTTCGACATCCGCTCGTTCCACGACGTCCTACTGGGCAGCGGCTCCCTCGCCCTGAGCGTGCTGGAGGGCGTGGTGAACGACTGGGCAACGGCGCGGCTGGGCCCGAACCGGTGACTACTGGCGAATCCAGCCCACCGTTCGGGTCTCCTTCATGACCACCTCGGTCGGGTAGTAGCTGCCCGGGCTGCTGGCCGCGCTGTTCCGGACGACCTCGTCGAAGAACCAGGGCGACGTGATGAGGGCCAGCTCGCCCGTCGATTCGGCCAGCGCAGCCTTCAGCGAAGGAGCGTTCACCAGGCGGAAGGCCAAGGTGATCGCGGCCGCGGTGACCCCGTGGTGGTCGTAGCTGACCTCGCCGGCGTGCAGCGCCATGCGCAGCCGTATCCGCTCTTCCGGGCAGTGCGCGCAGTTGTGCTCGTTCAGCGCGTCCGCCAGCTCCGTCGGCAGGACGTCGATGAAGAGGGACTTCGGTATCTCGGCCGGCACCAGCACGAACAGCCCGTCACCCCGGTCCTCGTGATAACACTTGCTCCACCGGATGTGCGTCCTTTCGAACGCGCGCTCCAGCGTGTGGTACAGGCCGTCGCGGACCACGATCTGGTGCCGGTTGGTCCGGCGCCGGTCGCCGAACCCTTCGATGTCGAAGACGACGACGGTCCGGTGCACCGCTGGCCACAGAATGGGTCCTACGCGGTAGTACTGTGCGGTCACCACACCGTTCCTTCCGGTGGGAGAAGTCAGCGGCTGTCCGGCGACTTGGCGATCATCTGCGACACGTCCATCCGCGCTCCGAGCACGCCGAACTCGGTCATCAGGTCCGCGACCCGCTGTATCCGGGTTGCCTCCAGCGACGACTGGAACGTGAGCAGCGTCGCCAGCTTCGCGGTAGTGGAGTCAATACCGGCGAACTCGTGTAACAGTTCCTCGACCTTGCTCCGGTCCGCTTTCGCTTCGATGGTGGCACGCTCCATGACCTTCTGGAACGCGGCCAGCGTTCGCGGGTAGTTTCGGACGAAATCGGCGTCCGCGCCGAAGCCGGCCGTCGGCAGGTTCGCGGTCGGGCCGGTCGCGGCGTCGAACACCGGGACCGCACCGACCTGCATCTGCGCCTGGGTCAGAAACGGCTCGGTCAGGAACGCCGCGTCGATATCCCCGCTGGCCAGCATCGGCGCCATGGTCGGGAACGGGGTCTGGACCCACTGAATGGTGCTGTAGTCGATACCGTTCGTCTTCAGTGTGGACATGACCATCAGGTCCGATATGGTGTTTCGCGCGGTCACCGCGACCCGAGCGTGCGCGATATCTTTGATGGTCCGGACCTTCGAGCTCAACCCGGCGACGACCATGCAACTGTTGGGTCCCGCGGATGACGCGTCCGCAACCAGCTTGACATCTTTGCCGTTGCTCTTGGCGATGAAGAACGCCGGATAGCTGGAGTATGCGATGTCGACCTGTTTGGCCGCCAGTTTGTCAACCGATTCAGGGCCACTCTTCGCGATCGCGACATCCTTCTGCGGATCGAAGGTGAACCCCGCGTCCCTGAAGTACCCCTTCTTGACGGCGAACCAGAATGGGCTGAGGTCGGTGGTGGTCATGATCGAGATCTTCAGGTCGGGCTTCTCCAGGCCCCCGGCCAGGGTCAACTTGGCCTCGGATCCCGGAGATGCCTGAAGCCTCGAAACGACCAGGAACGCAACCAGGAGAACCACCATGCCCAGGGCGATCGCGATGATCCCCCCGGAGCCGGGAAGATGAATCGCCCGGCGCGCCCGGATCACCGGCAGTGGCTCGGTGTCCCCCGACACCAGCTTCGCGGTCCCGCCGTCCGTGCCGACGATGTCGCGAAAATGCGTCTCCTGCCGGGCTCGTTCGCGTTCGCTCTCTGCCTGCGTTTCGATCAGGTCGAAGAACCTGGCCACCTGAACGGGATTATCGACGTCTGCCATGAACATCTCGACGAGGCGCTTGTTGATGGCATGCAACTGACTGTCTAAGTAGTCGTCACCCTCGGTGTGACCGTTCCAAGAGACAGTCATTTTCCCTCCCCTTTGCTCGAGGTGACTGTGCTCGGGGACGTATCCATCCCGAGCTTGACTCGGAGCTCTTTGCGGGCTCGGTGTAATCGTTGCTTGGCGGCGTCGGTACTGCAGTCCAGGAGCCTCGCCATCTCGGCGATCGAGTCACCTCGTGCGGAAAGAATGAGCGGTAGCCGATGCTTGTACGGCAACTTCTGCATCGCGTCGATCACCTCGACCCATTCGGTGTATTCCTCGGGTCGGAGAGCGGGGTCGACGGCGTGCTGGTCGGGAAGCTCCGTGAGCGGCAGGTGCCCCCGGCGGTCCCGGAACAACTCGAGCACCTTGTAGCGGGCGACCACATAGAGCCAAGCGCGCGGATTCTCGATCGGCTTGGCGTCCAGGTCGAACTCACGGATCGTCAGCTGCGCCAGGCTGTCGTTCGCCACCTGCTGCGCTTCGACCCTGGTGCAACCCTGCCACATGGCATACGCGGCCAACTCCACGTAGTGCGCCTCGCGCAGCTCCACCGCCCGCTGTTGCCGTCCCTCGGCGGCCGGGTCGCGGTTCACGCCATCGTCTCCATGCCGCTGACAGATTCCACACCTGTCACCTCCCAACAGCGCCAGTCCTCGTCCACACATGAGTGCGCCGAACGGACCGGTGGTGACAAAAAATCTTCTACGGGGCGCAAGCGGATCCCGGCCACGCCAATGCCGAACACGACACACAGACGCGCGGCACACCGCAACGGTGCCGTTCGCGCCGGCTTTTCGTTGGTGCGGCGCTAGCTCACGCTGACGGTTTCCAGGATCTGCTCGGCCAGCGCGTCGGGAAGGGCGGGCGGGGCGGCCGGGCCGCCGGAAAGGTCGTTGACCACGACCACCATGCGGACGCCGGTGGCCTTTCCGCCTTTGTCGATCTCCACGCCGACGACGGCGACCTCACCGGTGGTGGCTTCGCACTCCGCGCTGGTCGGCGTGATGGTGAGCTTGGCGGTGACCACGGCGGCATTCTTGCCGCTGGCGGTGGTGGCGGTGGGCGCCGGCAGGTCGATCTTGGGGTTGGCGTAGTACTCCTTGGCGAAGGCGCCGGCGAAATCGGTGACCGTCTTGTTGAGGTCGAGCGGGGAACCGTCCCGGCTCTGCACCTCGCCGCTGGCCGCGAAGCCGCGGAAGTACTCCTTGCCGCCGCAGGTGTAGGGCCCGCCTTCGGCACCCTCGTCGAACTGGACGCCGAGCCCGCTGTCGCGCTTCTGGTTGGTCTTCCGCCAGTCCGCGGGCACTTGATACGTCCCGCCGACCATGGTCACGGTCGTCCAGCCCTCGCGGTTCGGCGGCGTGGTGACCGACGGGGAGGGGCGCCGGCTGGAGGACGGGAGCCTGGGCACCGAGCTCGACGGCCGCCTGCTGGTCGTGCTGGCCGAGCTCGGTGCGCCGCCGGCGGTGGGTGCGGGATCGCCGCCGCGGTTGAGCACCAGGATCATGATCGTGGTGCCGACCACGGCGAGGACGGCCACCAGGCTCAGCACGATCGGGAGCCGGGAGCGCTTCGGCGGCTCGGGCGGCGGTGGTGACGCGCCGTAGCCGGACTGGTAGGCCGGGTACGCGGCGGTCCCGCCCGGGCCGTAGGCGCTGTACGGATCGGCGCCGTACTGCGGGCTCGGATACGGGTCGGAGCCGTACTGCTGGCCGTACGGGTCCTGTTGTGGGTTCCAGCCGCCCTCGTTGCCCTGCCAACTGGTCACGAGGCGAACAGTAGTCGAGCACCCGGCTGGCAGGCCCTTTTCTCAGGCAACGCACAGCGATACCACCGCACCCGAACCGGGCGCCGTGTGACCCCTGTGAGTGAGCGATCTACACCTCTGGGTAAGGTTCCCGCCCGTTGATCACAGCTGGGCTACCCCGTATGGGTTATTGAACGTTCAGGCAAACAGAGGAGAGGCATGGCCAGCGGGTTGAAGATCGGATCGGGCGTCCTCGCGGCGGCCGCGGCGCTGATGGCCGCCGCGGTACCGGCCGGAGCGGACGGCGTCACGGGCACCGTGGCGGACGGCGGGACCTCCGGCTACCGGGTCAACCTCGGCGGTGCGGGCGGCGACCCGCATACCATCCTGTTCACGCTCACCCTGTCGAACGGCGGCTCGCTCCGGGTCTACTGCGCGGAGATCAAGGAGAAGATCGACCACGCCAAGGACCTCATGGTCGAGCGGCCCTGGGATGCCTACCCCAACGCCAGCTCGCCGTTCACCGCCCAGCGGGACAAGCTCAACTGGGTGCTGCACAACGGTTTCCCGGTCAAGGACACGGCGACGCTCGCGAGCGTCCTGACCGGCGCCGGCAAGACCCTGCACGGTGGGCTCAGTGCGAAGGAGGCGATCACCGCCACGCAGGCCGCCGCCTGGCACTTCAGCGACGGCGTCGACCTCGAGGCGGCCGCCCCGCTGAAGGAGGCCGCCACCAAGGGCACCGCCGAGGACGTGTGGGCCCTCTACGACTACCTCACCGGCGCGCAGAACGTCGGGCTGGGCAAGGCGCCGACCGCCGCGCTGGAGATCACCCCGAAGGAGCAGACCGGCCGGATCGGCCAGCGGGTCGGCCCGTTCACCGTGAACACCACCGGTGACGTCAAGGAGTTGACCACCCAGCTCCCGGCCGGCGTGCAGCTCGTCGACAAGGACGGCAAGGAGATCGCCGCGACCGCGATCAAGAACGGCACCCAGGTGTTCGTGGACGTCCCGGCCGGCACCGCGCCCGGCACCGGCACGTTCGGCCTGTCCGCGACCGCCCCGGTGGCCACCGGCCGGCTGTTCGTGGCCGGCAACTACGCGGACCACCCGGCACAGACCGTGATCGTCGCGACCTCCGAGTCGACGACGCTGACCGCCGGGGCGAAGGCCACCTGGACCGCCACGGCGCCGGCGACCACGACCACGCCGGCCGCGCAGGCGTCCGCCGGTCCCGCGCTGGCCGACACCGGCGCGTCGATCTTCGTTCCGGCGCTGCTCGGCCTGGTGCTGCTCGGTGCCGGTGGCGCCGCGCTGCTGTTCCTGCGCCGGCGTGGAAACGCCTGATATTTCCCCCACGCGGCTCCCGTCCGGCTGACCGGGCGGGAGCCGCGGCTCGTCGGTAGGTTGTGCGCCATGGGTATCGACTTCGACGACCTGAAGAAGAAGGCGGAGGACCTGGTCAAAGAGCACGGCGACCAGATCGAGTCCGGCGTCGACAAGGCGGCCGGCTTCGCCAAGGACCGGTTCGGCCACGACGAGACCGTCGACAAGGTGGCCGACAAGATCAAGGGCCTGATCCCGGACGAGCCCAAGCCGAGTGGGGAGTCCGGGAACGAGTGAATGAGTCGCGCCGGCCGGTGATCCTCACCTGGCAGCGGGTGGTGTCACCGAGCCTGGAGTCGGTGCGGCTGCTGTTCTCCGGCAGCCGATTACGTGCCTACGGGCGGATCGTCGCGGCGGCCAACCAGGTCACCGGCGTCGAGGGGTTCAACGCCTCGTTCGCCGCGTCCGTGGAGCGCGCCGAGGAGGCCGGGCGGCTGATGTTCCGCACCACCACCGCCGAAGAGGAAACCCAGATGTCGCTGTCCCGCAGCGAGGACGGCGTCTGGCTGATCGACCACGGCGACGGCACCCAGCAGCGCAGCTCCTTCGACGGCGCCATCGACATCGACGTGTCCGGCGCCGTCACCTTCAACGCGCTCCCCATCCGCCGCCTCGGACTGCACCGCGAGGCCGGCGAGTTCGAGCTGCCCGTGCTGATGGTCAGCCTCCCCTCGCTGACCATCAGCGTGGTCCGCCAGACCTACCGCACGATCTCCATCGACGACCACGGGTCAGTCATCAGCTACGCCGACGTCGACCACGACGCCGACCTCACCGTCGACCGCGACGGCATGATCATCGACTTCCCGGGCCGAGCGCACCGGATCTAAGGCATGCTTCAGCAGTGACACGCCGGCCCCCGCCCTCCAGAGGACGTTGTCCATCGCGATCGGGGTGATCCGGGGTCTGGTGCGGCTGGTGGGACCGGTGGGGCGTTGACCACTGTCCTGAAGGTGGCCTTCAAGACGTTCAACGTCCCGAAAGCCGCCTTCAAGGCACGTGTGGACCACCCTGACCGCGCCTGGGTCGGGTGGGAAGCGACGTGACGTTGCTTCCCTCCCACCACATCCACTACCGCATGACAAATGAGGCGTAGGCGACCGTGAAGGCCGTGTTCTGATCGACCCCGATGGCCGTCACCTGGAGGTTGTGGCTGCCCGGGGGGATCTCGGTGGTGTTGAGGGCGATCCGCCAGCGGCCGCCGATGCCGGGGCCTTCGGCCGCGGTGGGGATGCCGGCGAGTTGCTTGCCGTCCAGGCTGACCTCGATGCCGGCGAGCCCGGCGACCGCGCCGGTGAGCCGTTGCGCGGCGGCGGCGTCCGCGGTGACCTCGAGGACGAGCCGGCCGCGTGGCACGTTCTCCAGCTGCGGCAGGGGCTGGCCGGCGGC
This sequence comes from Actinophytocola sp., assembly GCF_036002505.1. Lineage (GTDB taxonomy): Bacteria > Actinomycetota > Actinomycetes > Mycobacteriales > Pseudonocardiaceae > DASYTH01. Next base: position 10,196 of record NZ_DASYTH010000386.1, read on the forward strand.
GTCGTACACGGCCACGGCGGGCACCGCGAGCGCCGGGACCGGGCGGGCCAGCGGCGGGCCGGCCGGGCGGGTGACCGGCGTGCCGAGGCCCTCGCCGGTCAGCTCCAACTCGGCGGTCATCACCTGCGTGGTCGCCCCGTCCTCGGCGGCCAGGCTGCGCACCTGGATCGGGATGAAGTCGGCGTTGTCGGCGAAGACCAGCGACTCCGGCGGGATGTCGGCCACCACCGGCAGCCGCACGCCGACCTGCATCGGCTGCCCGGGAACGGCGGTGCGGAGCGGAATCCGCTGCCCACCGATGTCCACGATGAACCGGCCGGGCGGGTTCTGGTTCCGCTGGGAGAGCAGGGTCAACCGGAGCAGCGCGGTCCGCACGCCGAACAGCTTCCGGCCGTTCGCCGAGGTCTGCGTGCCCGGACCCGGTGCGGCCACGGCGCGGTCGAAGTCGACCAGCGGCGCGGACAGCAGGGGCGCCGCCTCGGTGCGCGCCCCGGTGAACCCGATGAGGTCCATGGAGGCGTACAACCCGCTCGGCCCCCCGGCGAACCCGATCAGCGCGGTGGCCTCCCGCCACGGCGGCACCACGTCACCGCCGCCGACCACCACGCCGTCCCGCAGGACCTGCACGCCGTCGGTCCGCAGCACGACCTCCCAGCGCACCGACACGGCGATGTACGGCGCCGGCAGCGGGCCCACCGGCACCGCGATCGGCTTGCCCAGCAACGGAGTTCCCGGCGCCACCTGCACCCGCACGGTGGTCCCGTCCGGCCGGCCGGAGACCCGCACCCGGATGGTGCCGGGCGGGAGCGACTCGTCGACCGAGGCCCGGCCCGGTACGGCCGGCGGCAGCGGAATCGACGGCGGGCGGCCGATCAGGTCGGCCGGCCCGGGCACCAGGTCCAGCATCAACTCGCCGGTCTGGCCCGGCCGGTCGGTCTGCACGATGAACCGGCCGAGCTCACCGCCGGCGCTGCCATCGGCCAGCCGCATCGGGGTGCGCGAGCGCAGCGCCACCGCCTCGCCGGTGTTGCCGCACTGCGCGGTGATCACCATCCGCCGGACGTCCTCCCCGGCCCCGCGCGCCGCCTTGGTGCAGTTGCCGACGCCGACCAGGCTCCACCGCTGCGGATCCGGCACGATCTCGCCGTTGAACCGGTCGATCATCGTGTACAGCGCGGGATCCTGTACCGCCTCGGCGGACGGCGTGCCCTGCCCGCGCAGCGCGACGGACCGCTGGCCGAACGCGTCGACCGTGCGCACCACCACGGTGTACTGGATGTCGTTCTGCAGCCCGTCGAGCTGGATGACCGGCTCGGCCACGTAGCGCGTGTGGGTGAACCGTCCGCCTTCGCCCCAGCGCACCTCGTATCCGGCCGCGCGGGCCGGCTCGGGCTCCCCGATGTGCTCCGGTCCCCAGCCGACCAGCAGCCGGTTCTCCCTGGCCTTGATGGACAACCCGCGTGGCGGATCGGGCTTCTCGCCGCGGTCCGGCAGGCCGATCGACTTGTCCGCGAACGGCGTGACCGAGGTCTGCTGCGGCGGTGGTGGCTCGGACTCGACGACGTCGCCGGATTCCGGGTCGCGTAGGACGAGCACGGCGCCGGCGATCAGCACCAGGCAGCCGCCGACGAGGGCGATCTTGTGCATCAGGCGCCGATCCACGCCTTACGTTATGGCCTGGACGGGCTTGCGGGGAAGGAACTTCAGGCGGGGATCTCGGGAAGCTCGGCGAGTGCCGTGTCGCCGTCGAAGCCGGTGATCCACCCACCGCGCCGGCCAAGCTCCGCCAACTGGTCCAGCGCGCCGGCCGCCGTCAGGTCCAGCTTCGTCAGGGTCCGCTGCCCCCGTTGCAACCGGGTGAGCGCGGTTCGGCCCTCGTTTCCGCTGCGTACGGTGGCACCGAGGGATCCGGTCGAGGCCAGCGCGCCCCGCGCGACACCCAGCTTGCCGAGCGCGTCGTCGAGCGCGGCCAGGAGCTGCTCCCGGTTTCCCTCGCACATGGCCAGCACCAGCTCGGGCCGGGAGCCGGCGACCCGGGTGCCGTCGCCGAACGAGCCCGCGGCCAGCGCCAGCGCCAGCGGCCCGCCCGCGGCTCCGGCCGAGGCCAGCACCGCGGCCAGCACGTGCGGCAGGTGCGAGACCCGGGCCACCGCGGCGTCGTGCTCGGCGGCGGTGGCCGGGACCACGTGCGCGCCGCAGTCCAGGGCCAGTTCGGCCACCGCCCGCCAGGTCGCGACGTCGGTGTCCGGCTCCACCGTGACCACCCAGGACGCGTGCTCGAACAGGGTGGCCGAGCCCGCGGCCCAACCGGACACGGCGGCCCCGGCCATCGGGTGGCCGCCGGCGTACCGGACGGTGGGGGTGATCCGCCGGACCGCGGCCACCACCGGCGACTTCACGCTGACCACGTCGGTGAGCAGGGCGTGCGGCGCGATCTCGGCGATGCGCCGGAGCACCTCGTCGACCGCGGGCAGCGGCACCGCCACCACGACCACGGCGTCCTCGGCGGCGGCCCTGCGCACCGCACTGTCCACTGTGGACTCAATGGGGTGGCCGTCACGCGCGGCCGCCGCCGCGTCCTCGGCCGAGGCCGTCGCACCCCAGGCCACCCGGCCGGCGGCCCCGGCCGCGCGCAGCACGGAACCGCCGATGAGCCCCAGGCCGATCACGCATACCGGACGCACACGTTGCATGATCTCAGCGCAACGCGTCCAGAGCGAACGCCGCATAGGTGGCCACCCCGCTGGCGAACGCGGACTCGTCGAAGTGCACCCGGTTGGAGTGGTTCGGCGGTGCCTGCTCCGGCTCGACCCCCGGCGGGCATGCGCCCAGGAACGCCAGCGCCCCGGGAACCCGTTGCAGGACATAGGAGAAGTCCTCGGAGGCCATGAGCGGGTCGGTCATCACCGCGCCGTGCCTGGCGCCGAGCACCGAGCCGGCCAGGTCGATCACCCGGCCGGCGACCCCCTCGTCGTTGACCGTGGGCGGGTAGCCGGGGGTGATGTCCACCGAGACCCGGCAGCCGTGCGCCGCGCCGGTGTGCTCGCAGATCCGGGTGAGCTCCTCGTGCAGCCGCCGGCGGGTCCGCTCGGTGAGGCTGCGCAGCGTGCCCTCCAGCTCGGCGGTCTCCGGGATCACGTTCGTCGTGGTACCCGCGGTGATCCGGGCGACGGTGAGCACCGCCGGCTCGAACACGTCCACCCGGCGGGTGATCATCGTGTGCAGCGCGCCGACCATGGCCGCCGCGGCCGGAACCGGATCCAGCGCGTCGTGCGGAAGCGCGCCGTGCCCGCCCCGGCCGGTCACCCGCACCAGGAACGAGTCGGCCGCCGCCATGATCGTGTTCGCTCGGGTGCACACCACGCCGGTGGGCGCGGTGGACGTGATGTGCAACGCGAACGCCTTCTCGATGGCCGTGCCGGCGGCGTCCAGCAGGCCCTCGTGGATCATGTGCCGCGCGCCGTGGTGGCCCTCCTCCCCCGGCTGGAACATGAACACCACCCGGCCGGCCAGCGCCTCACGGCGGGAGTGCAGCAGCCGCGCGGCCGAGACGAGCATCGCCACATGCGTGTCGTGCCCGCAGGCGTGCATGTGGCCGTCCACCTCGGAGGCGAACGACAGGCCGGAGTCCTCCTGCAGCGGCAGCGCATCCATGTCACCGCGAAGCAGCACCGCCGGCCCCGGCCGGGCGCCTTTCAGTACCCCGACGACGGAGGTGCACGCCTTGCCGGCGGTCAGCTCCAGGTCGAGCCCCTCCAGCGCGCGCAGCACCGCGGCCTGGGTGTGCGGCAGGTCCAGCCCGACTTCGGGATGCTTGTGCAGATTCCTGCGCAGCGCCACCGTCCGCGGCTGCAGCGCGCGGGCCGCGTCGAGCAGTCCGGCGAACCGCGGATCGGTCCGCAGGTCGGGCGGGAGGTTGGGCCGATCGGGAACGATCACCTTCATACCCTTGATAGTGACACGGACGAGCCAAGGTGGACTGGTGCTTCCTGCCGGCGGGCCCGGGGAATACCGTGTGGGCATGGCGGAGCAGGAGCCCATCACGGGCTTCGCGGTGGCGGTCGTCCGCGAGGACGGCAAATGGCGGTGTACCGCGCTGGACAGCTCGGCGCTGCGCGAGCTGGACGCCGCGATCACCGAACTACGGAAGATCAGGTCCACCGGCGCGGTCTTCGGCCTGCTCGCCGTCGACGACGAGTTCTTCCTACTCCTGCGCCCCAGCCCCGGCGGCGTGTCCCTGCTCCTCTCCGACGCCGCCGCGGCCCTCGACTACGACATCGCCGCCGACGCCCTCGACCTGCTCCGCGTCGACCCACCCGACGACGACGAAGAAGTCTGGCCGGAAGGATCGCTGGACATCCTCGCCGACCTCGGCCTGCCCGCCCCCGAACTCCAGGTCATCATCGACGACGTGGACCTCTACCCCGACGAGCAACTCCAAATGGTCGCCCAACGCTGCGGTTTCGACGAGGAGTTCACCAAGCTCCTCGACACCATCGACCAGTGAGCCATGCCGACCTCATGCGGTCCGCCTTGGTGGTTGCCCGCCGAGCCCTCGCCACCGACGACATCCCGATCGGCGCCGTCGTCCTCTCCCCGGACGGCGTCGAACTAGCGTCGGCCTGCAACGCCCGCGAAGCCCTGGGCGACCCCACCGCCCACGCCGAGTTGCTGGCGCTGCGCGCCGCCGCCGCGGTGTTCGGAGACGGCTGGCGCCTGACCGGCTGCACCCTGGTAGTGACCGTCGAGCCCTGCACCATGTGCGCCGGCGCCCTGGTCCTGGCCCGGGTCGCCCGCCTCATCTTCGGCGCCTGGGAACCCCGCACCGGCGCCGTGGGCTCGCTGTGGGATGTCGTCCGCGACCGCCGCCTCACCCACCGCCCCGAGGTGGTTGGCGGCGTCCTCGCCCCCGACTGCTCCGCCCTCCTCGACGAGTTCTTCGCCAACCACCGCTGAGCCGCCCTCAACCGCCCTCCGGTACCCTTGCCGGCGGTAGCGTGTCCGAGCGGCCGAAGGAGCGCGCCTCGAAAGCGCGTGAGGATGCAAGTCCTCCGTGGGTTCAAATCCCACCGCTACCGCTCGTCTCAGGGGCCTGTGTCCGCGGAAGGCGCGGACCGGGTCGCCTCGGATTTCTTCTGGGGGGCGACCCCCAGACCCCCACGGTGCTTGCTCCTCCCGACTCGGACTGGGCACGTTGGTCTTGGACCAGCGGGGCTGCGACGTGGGTGGATTCACGGGTATTTGGGATCTCTCGACTAGGGCCCAAAGGCCCAACGCGCTGGACAAATCCCGCCCGGATGCTTGCGCTGCGTAACAATGGTTGAAGCTATTCCGAGTTCTCTACCAGCATCATTCATGGTGAGCGGAACTCGGGAAGAGGCGTAGCCTTGACGGAACGTGACAGAGCGCATGCAAGAAGCGGCTTTCCGACCAGCCGGTTACTGGCGCCCAGTTTTTCCGTCTCGGCCACGGCCGCACTACTGCTCTGCTTGGCGGCTATTCACTGGAGCCGCTATCCCGCGATCGTCGGCTTCGGGAAGCCGGTCGCTCTGGTCGTCGGGGGCGCCCTGCTCGCACACCAGTTGTTCGCTGCCGTCTACTGCCAGCGGTATGCGCGCAGGTACGCCGCGAAGGAGATCGAGCGCCACCCGGAAGATGGTGTCGGCAAACCGATTCCCTGTGTTCTTGACGGACCGTTCATCAGCCGGCTCATCGAACAGGGTTACACCAAGTACAAGGATTTCGACCTTGAGCCGACAATTGGGCTTCTTCTCGAGCCCCATCGTTCCACGATGCGGATAACCGAAGAAATCTTCCCCACCGATCCCGTCGCTACACACCGGGTTACCAAGGAACTTCGACTGAGCGCGGAGCCAACCGCGGCCTGGGCTGTCCCGGTGGCCGACTTCCCCAAGGGAATGCTGCCCGACGCTCTCGATGTGACGATCGACTCAAAACCGGCACATTTGATGTCGTACGACGAAAGCCTCTACCTCGTAGCGTCTTTGGTTGTCACCTGCCGACTGTCGGAATTCGTCGGCAAACATGGCACGGTAGCCGCCGGGTTTCTGCACGAAAGCTTTCAGGAAAACCGGGTTCCCCGGGATGTCAGAGCCGCGACCCAGAAGCATCTGAAGCGCTTCCGGAACGACGTGCTCCGGGATATGTACGAGATCACGAAGCCGGCCGTCGAGATCACAGCGACCGACCGGAAAGATGCTCGCTCCCGGGGGATCGTCTCCGGCCGCGGAAAACGTAAGATCCGAGCCATCTCA
>NZ_DASYTH010000387.1:0-11959 GCF_036002505.1 Actinophytocola sp.
ACTCCATCCAGGTCCTCACCCTGGCCGACACCCACATCACCCACGTCGTCTCCTTCCACGACGCCACCCTCTTCCCCGCCTTCGACCTCCCCCTCACCCTCCACCCGATACCCGTTTCCGCCCCCTGATCTCCGTTGGGTATCGTGACCCCCTGACCGGCCCAGCCCGGTCACGGCGGGTTGCCCGAGTGGTCAAAGGGAGCAGACTGTAAATCTGTCGCGAGAGCTACGAAGGTTCGAACCCTTCACCCGCCACTCGTAGGTCCTCAATAGGCACGATGACTGAACAGAAGATCGCTGACGGACGTCTCAGTTGATCCCTGGGTGCGAGTACGCTCCAAATATGCCCGGATGCTGTTCGGCGATCCCAACGAACGGCCACCGGGTGTCGGGCCGATGCCGGGTATCGCCTGCTCGGTGGCCAGCGTGCGCGCGGCGAAGCCGGGGCTGCGGCTGTACGACGGCGGGTGCGATGCGCGGGACAACTTGACCAGACCCAACTTTCATCGCCGCCAACTGCCGCTGGCGAGCATGTCTGTATCGCGACCGCACCGACGCGCCGACCCCGGCCACGCTGCTGAGCGCACTGCCTGGCGACACCGACGTGTGCCACGACCCGAACAATCGCGCCGACCTCCGATGTGAGCACGACACCGGCTACCTCACCACCGCCTACGCACGCCTGTCCGCGCTCCGGCAAGCCCGGCTGGACAAACACGCCGACCTCGTCAGGTCATGGCTCAGACAGCAGTGGGACACCGTGGCAAGACACATACTCGGGCCGAACTGTCATCGAACGATTTGCCCGCTGCTGTCCGGTGTTTCATTCAGGTTGCCCGGCAACCCGACACCCCATTCGACGACCGGCACGACGTGAGACGGGAAATCGAGGCCAACGGGGACCGCGGACCGCATCTTCTCTACGATTCCCGGATGAGCAACGGTCTTACACACCGGTTCGGCTCAGTGGGCTTGATGGTCGGTGGCCTCGTGCTGGTCGGAGCCGCCGGCTACGGCTTCATCGCGCTGTCCGGTTACACGTTGTCCGCAGCGGACGCCGCAGCTCTGGCCAGCCTGTATCTACTGGTGAACATCATCGGACCAGGCCTGTTCTTCGCTCTCGAGCAGGAGATCAGCCGATCCACCAGCACACAGCTTACGGCAGGGAATCGGATCGGCCCGGTCGCTCGGCGTGGCGCGGTACTTACCTTCGGTGTACTGATCGGTGTGCTGGCCATTCTCGTCTGCATCTCCCCGGTGCTCGTCAACCGGGTGCTCGCCGGCAACTGGTGGCTGGGCGCCGCCGTAATGGTCAGTGTGTCCGCGACAGCCGCCGTGTACCTTGTGCGCGGCCTGCTCGGTGGCGTTCAGCGGTTCACAGGCTATGCGGTGACGCTCGCCGTCGAGGGGATCGCCCGCCTGCTGCCGTGCGTGGCGATTGCGGCAAGCGGAGCGCCGTCCGCGGTCGGCTACTCGATGATCTTCGCGGCGGGCGCGGGTTTCGGCGCGCTGGCCGGGCTCCCCTGGCTTGTCCGGGCCGCACGGGCCGAGGCGCCCCACATCGGTGGCGGGTACGCCGTTGAGCCGGCCGGATTTGCGCTACCCGGCCACTCCGTCGGTCGAATGGCTCGAAGGTCGTCCCTGCTGATTGGCGGCACCTTGCTGATGCAGCTGGTCCCTAATCTCGCCCCTATCGTGGTGACCGCGCGGCTGGCCGGCGACGCAGCTACCGCCGCGGCCTTCGCGTCGGCGTTCATCCTGGTGCGCATCCCGCTGTTCCTGTTCACTCCGGTGCAGTCCATGCTGCTGCCGACGTTGACCAAAGCCGCGACCATCGGCGATCTGCCGGCGTTCCGGGCCAAATTGCGCCTGAACCTGCTCGCGGTCGCCGCGGTCGGGTTGCCCGCCGCCTTGTTGTCGCTCCTGGTCGGGCCGTGGGCGGTGCAGCTGCTGTTCGGTGCCCAGGTCCGCCTGTCCGGCACCGTGGTCGGGCTGCTCGGGATCAGCACCGTCATACTGATGATCGCCCAGGTGCTGCAGCCCGGCCTGGTAGCGCTCGACCGGCATTTCTGGGTGACCATCGCCTGGGTTCTCGGCACCACTGTGCTGGTTGGCATGCTCGCACTCCCCGGCAATCCGCTGCGCGCCGCCGTGATCGCGCAGTTCGCCGGCTCGCTGCTGGTCGCGGTGACCATGGTGGCGGCGGTTGTCAATGGCCTACGCCGTTCGCCGGCTCGCGCTGTTGAGGTAGCGGCCCCGGCACGCTGAGCGGGCATGTGCAATCGCCGCACGGACCGTCAGGGCACCCGGTGTGGCAGCTCTCCCGGGCGCGGCGCGCCCGCGTTGAGCTGCCGGATGAGCTCGCCGTACCTCGGATCGCCGCCCGGGTCGAGGCAGCCGTACCCCCACGTCGCGGTGTAGGCGGAACACCTGCCGTCAACCTGGCGGCTGACCTGCGCGTTGAACGCCAGCATGCCCGCCGAGTTGTCGGTGCGCGGCATGTACCGGTCGCCAGTGGCAGAGACTGATGCTGCGATCAACAGCACGACCGCGACCAGCGCGCCGGTCCGCACCGAACCAGTCGTGAACGCGGACCGGAACCACCCGGCGGACGACGACGTAGCCACCGAACGGGCGGCGTAATAGACCGCGAAACCGGTGAGCAGCAACAGGCAGTAAAGCAGCTCGACGGTGCTGCGCGGATAGAACTGCACAGCGTCGTTAGCGTACATCTGCGAACCGAAATGGAATCGCAGCAACCAAGCACCGGCGAAAATGCAGGTGAGTGCGAGCACAATCGTCCGACGCAGCCCGACGGCGATAGCCATGGCAAACCCGACGAGCAGGAGGATCGTGAACAGGCCGACGCCCCCGAGCTCCCCCGGTGGCGGCCACGGGCCTGGGTTGGCACCGGGTAGATCACCTCGCCACATGGCGATGTACGCCGGCTCCGCCCACGTGTCGAAGAAGTAGTAGCGGTCCCGCGCCGAACTTGGCGCCATCAGCAGCCAGAACAGATGACGGTGAGCCACCAGAACGAACACCGCCGACGTCACAATGATCAAGGTGAGGCCACGTGACCACCCCGTTCGCCACGGAAACACCAGCAGTGCGGCGGCGAACAAACCAGGAGCCGACCACACGAACCACCCGGAGTAGACAAGGAATATCGCACCAATCGCGACACCAAAACCGGCGCCGGACAGTAGCAGGCGGCGCCATGGCATTCCGCCTGATCGCCTGAGTTGCCGTACCAGCAGCAACAGCACCGGGATCAATACCGCGAGCATGACGTTCGTGTAGGGCTTGTAGGGATCGATCAATGGCAGCGCGGTGACGACGCCAACTCCGAGCGCCCAGGTTGGTGACAGCAGCAGCCGCCACGCCAGATATACGGCCGGTCCGAACAGAGCCGTCAGCACGATCTGCAACACCTTCAGCGAGTGCTCCGGGGTGCCGCCGCTCACCTCGGTGTACCACGCCAGTGCGTGGATGAATGCGGGCGGATAGTTCTCCGGCGTCGACCCGGTCTCCAGGAAGGCTCGGGCCCACGAGACGAGCGTTCCCGCGTCACCATTCGGCCCGTTGAGTCCCCAGCTTGTGCCGCGCAAAGCGATGACGACCGCCCCGGCAACCAACCCCGTGCCCAACCCCGCGATGCCCGCGGACACCAGATGCACAGCCAGAACCTTCCACCGCTCCCTCCGGCCTGCGGTGCAAGCGACCACCGCGATCACCAGCACCAGGGCGACCAGGGCGAAACGCAGCTGAAGGCCGGCGAGACCGCTGACCTGTCCGACGCGGTCGAGCGGGCTGACTTCAATGGAACGAGCCAGCAGAACCGCCAGCAGTGCGAGCGCGACCGACACGAACGCCTCGGCCAGAATGGTCCATTGCCGAAGGCTGGAGTTCGCCGCGACGGCGACATCCTCCGTTCGGTTCGCCGGCGTCGCAGCTGAATCGCGCTGCGGGTCATGCACGCCGGACCGCTGGTCCGTTGGCATCGCTTGCACTGAGAATCCACTCCCTAAGGTAGCCATTCCGGCAGATCGGCGGCCCGCCTAGTTCGCCGGTGTGGTAGCAACTTTCTTCGCGATGACAAGGAAGGACTTTGAGATTGCCCACAATTGTGGGAATCGATTGATCATGACAATTCCAGTCCGGTAGACAAGGCTCCGTCCACCCTCGGCGAGTGAGATGTCTGCTGGTAATGTCAAGCGCGAATCCAGTTCAGGGCGTGCATTGAGCAACTTCCGCAGCCGCCGGTAGGTCGGCGCATAGCTGGCATCGCCGTAATCGCTACCACGCCGCGAAGCGCGCAGATACCAGTTGGCCATGGGAAGCGGCAGGTAGCTGAGAAACGGTAGCCCATAGTGAACCTCGATGGGCCAGAGTTTGTTGGGCACCAAGATGAAAGCAACGCCCCCGATCCGCAGACAGCGGCTGAGCCGCCAGAGGGCGTCTACCTGATCCTCGATATGCTCAAGCACGTTGTCCATGATGGCGAGGTCGAAACACTCGACGTCATCTAATTGCTCAACAGTCAATTGTCGAATATGTGCGTTGGTCAAACCTTGGTCGTGTATGTTCTCCCGCGCGGCGGCCGCGAGCGTCTCGTTCGGCTCGATTCCCACAGCCTTCGAACAGCTCTTCGCGAGCTCGACCGTCATGTGTCCGTAGCCGCAACCGATATCGATGACCTCGCTGGAGGCGAATGGAACGTCGAGCGACGGGCCGGCCGTCAGCTCGATCTGCCTGGCAAAACCGCCGGCAAGGCCGCTGCGCTCCACCATCCTCTTGCTGTTCCGCTCGTATTCCGGCAACGCATCCAACTCAAGCCTCCATTCGGCCCAGTTCCCTCGCTCCAGGTGGGTCATCCTGCCACCCGCGAGTGCGTCATGTACATCCTGCAGGGCTGCCAATGCCGGTGCTGTCGGGCTTGTTAGACTCCGCCGCTGCTGGGTCAACTTCTTGAGCCGGAAGTGTGAAATGATCTCGCTGGACGTGCTCATTCCGTACCACGGAGACGCAAACTACCTGGTACGGGCGGTTGAGAGTGTTCGCACTCTCATCGACACCGACTGGATGCTGACCATTGTCGAGGACAACTATCCGGACGGACTGCAGGTACAACGGCGGATAGAGGATCTCGGCGACGAGCGGATCCGTTACCTGCGCAACAAACGACAGCTCGGCACCGCGGGCAACCACAGTCGGTGTGCGCAGTTGGCGGAGCGTGAGCAATTCGTCGTGATGGGGTCCGACGATGTGTTGTTACCTTGTTATGGCCAGACTTTGGCCAATCTCCTGAGTCAGTATCCCTCTGCGGCGATGGTCCAGCCCGGCATTCAGGTGATCGATGAGTCCGGTCAGCCGTACCGATCTCTCGGGGACCACGTCAAGGACGTGATGCGACCACGAGGCGACGTCATCGAGCTGCGCGGTGAGGCGGCCGCCGCCAGCCTGCTGCGTGGGAACTGGCTGTACACGCCGGCCATTGCCTACCGGCGGGATCACGTGGTCGACCTGCCGATGCGGCCAGGGAACGACGCGGTACACGACCTGGCTCTAGTGGTGGACATTCTGTTGGCTGGTGGTTCGCTTGTGGTCAGTAGGCAGGTAGCCTTCCTGTATCGCCGGCATCGAAACAGCCACTCCAGCATGCAAGCCAGGACCGGCCAGCGGTTTCGGCAGGAGCGGTCCTACTTCGTCGGCATCGAGGCCGAGCTGAGGATGCGGGACTGGCAGACTGCCGCCCGGGCGGCACGCCGTCGGCTGCTGTCCCGATGCAATGCGTTGACGCAACTGCCCGGCGCCCTACTCTCCGGTGAGAGGCGCGTGGCCGGTGAGCTCCTCAGCCACGTTTTGCGCCGATAGTTGTTGTGTACCAAGCGCTACCGCATGGTCTACCGGGCACCGACGGTCTCGGCTCGAGCGGTGTCGCCCGGCTGCTCCTCCACTGAGTCGGGCTGTGGAATGGAAACACCGGATGCTCGCCAGTAGGTCAGGAACAACAGCGTGACGGCCAAGGTCGCCACGATCAGCGGCGGGACGCTGCCCAATGGCGGTGACCAGCTTCCGGCGAACGGGTTGAGACTGCGCAACCCGGACTGCCAGCGTGCCATCGAGTAGGCCAGGCAGATCAGGTGGATCGGCAGGAGCAGTGTGGCGAACATCCGGGTCATTGAGCGGAAGTGCTCTCCGGTGAACGCGTGGCGGCCCAGGACGTAGGCGCCGAGCAGCGGCAGGCCGACCGCTCCAGGCAGGAAGTATCGACCCTGGTTGAACCAGCCGATCACGTTCACGAACAGGATCTCCGCGCCGAGCAACGGGGTGAAGGTGGCGAAGAACAACGCCAGCAAGCGCCACCGGTCGGCACGCTTTCCCACCACGAGCCCGCCCAGGGTCAATACCCCCAGGGTCGCGAACCAGACGAGGTAGATCAGCCGAGGCATCAGCGTCTCGGCCCAGCCCGTCACTCCGACCATCTGGTTGGCCACGTTTGGCCACATGTGGTCCACGACCGCGAACCGCAGGATCTCCTTGAACGTGAGGCCAGCATTCGCACTCGCCGCGCCGACCGGCTGGGCGAGAAAGACCCAGGCGACCGAGGCGAGCACGCAGACACCGACCACAACGGACCAGAACCGGACCGTGCGCGAACCGACCAGGGTCTTCAGCCGTGCTCGGGAGGACGGGACCAGAATCACCCCGAGGATCACCGCCAGCCACATCACGCCGGTGAACCGGAGGGTGACCAGCGTGCTGGCCGATACGCCAGCAAGCACCACGGCCGCCCGGTTGACGCCCTCCCGTTGGTCGTGCACCACAGCGATCAGAGCGGTAAACAGTGCAATGCCGGCGGCGATCTCGACCCCGCTGGGATTGATGGCCCCGCCGAGGTGGGCGATCATCGGTGTCACCGCCACGACCACACCGGCGACCAGAGCCCGGTGCCGGGTCCACCGGGCTGCGGTCACCACGGCGCAGGCCAGCAATGCCGCCATCGCCGCACCATTCAGCAGCCGGGCCAGCAGGATCCCGGTCCAGTTCGGCCACAGTCCCAACGGCCAACTGGTCACCAGGTAATACACCGGGTTGAACCGGCCGGCGCGAGTTTGGACACGCAGTTCGGACTCGTCACCGCCCGGTTCCCTCTCACAGCTGGCTGCGACTTCCACCTTGGTGGGGAAGCACGATCCGCGATAGAGACTGTCCGGAACGGTCTGTATGCCCCCGGTGGGATGGCTTTCAGCGATCACTTCTCCGCGCATTATCCCGGAAGCGCGCAGGACATGCTCCTGCTCGTCCGGTGGCCCGTTGTACGGTGCGGCAAATGCCCAACCCGCGTGCAACAGCAAGAACCCGATGAAGGCCGGTAGCCACAGTCTATAGCCAGGCATGAGCGCGCATCTTATCGACAGTGCCTCAAGTCCAGAAGCCGAACTGGATCCGGCCAATAAATGGCCAGGATTTGGAAGCTGCAGCGTCCGCGAGATGCGACTTCCGAAATGTCTGGCGTTCAGGACCGGCCGGTTCGGGTCAGCTCCCCCGCGAGGTGTCCGCGTGACGACCAGCCGGCTGACCGCCGTGTCCGGAGCGTGCACGCACCTCGGCTGCCGGCTCGCCCTCGACGCCACGCAGCGCCGCCTCAACTGCCCCTGCCACCGAACGAGCTTCGACGTCTCCAGAGACGTACTGCAGCAGCAACTGCCCATCACCCTGCGGCCACTGCCCAAGATCCTCGACCGGGAGTCCGGCGGAGTCGTCGAAGTCTTCGTACCGCCTACGGGCTAGCCTGCCGCGATGTGATCACGTTGACCGCGGCGCGGACCCGGCAGGCCCGGGTGCGGGCCAACGGCCTGGCCGGGGACAGGGCGGCCAGCGTTGCGGAGGCGACCCGCCGGGCGGTCGGGCTCCAGGCCCAGGACGTCAAGGCGTGCCGGCTTTCCGTGCGGTCGCGCACCTCCGGGCTCGTCAAGTCCGATGTGGACAAGGCGGTGCGGGAACGTGCGGTCGTCCGCACGTGGGCCATGCGCGGCACCCTGCACATGGTGGCGGCTGAGGATCTTGGTTGGGTCGTCGGTCTGCTGGGGCCGTACTTCGCCAAGGGCCTCTTCGGGCGCAGGCGGCAACTCGGGCTGGACGAGGAGACGACCGAGCGGGGCGTGCGGGCGGTTGCGGCGGTGCTCAGCGGATCGAGGCCGCTGACCCGGGCCGAGCTGGTCGCGCGGATCGCCGAGCACGGGGTGGTGATCGATCCGCGGACGCAGGCCGTGCCGCACCTGCTCGGATACGCGGCGATGACGGGTGTGATCTGCCGGGGTCCCGGTCTGGAGCGGGACGAGCCGAGCTACGTGCTGACCCGCGAGTGGCTGGGGGAGCAGCCGGTCATCGCCGAGGAGGAGGCGCTGACCAGGCTGGCCGCGCGGTATCTCGCGGGTTGTGGCCCGGCCACGGCGGAGGACTTCGCCGCGTGGTCGGGGTTGCCGCTGGGGAAGGCGCGGCAGGGGTTCGGTGGGTTGGAGCTCGAGCCGGTGACCGCGGCGGGGGAGCCGGCCTTCGTTCTGGCCGGTACGGAACTTCCCGCAACGGCAAGGAAACCGGAGGTACGGCTGCTGGGGCACTTCGATGCGTACCTGCTCGGCTACCGGGGCCGGGCGCTGGCGGTGCCGGACGGGTTCGAGCACAGGATCCGGGCGGGCGGCGGGATGATCATGCCGGCGGTGCTCGTCGACGGGTTGGCGGTGGGGACGTGGCGCCAGGTGCGGAGAAAGGACGGGCTACGGGTCATTGTCGAGCCATTTGGTGCGTTGGCTGACCGGGTGTTGCCCGGATTGCGGGACGAGGTGACGGACCTGGGACGGTTCCTCGGTCTTCCCACTGAATGGGAACTTGGCAGGTAGAGGTACGTGTGGTGGGCCGATCGGGTGCAGATGCACGGCCACTCAGCACAGTCGGTTTTCTTCGCCCGATCGGGGTACAGTAGCGCGACCGTGACTTGCCCCCTTGGGGCGCCGTCATCAACGGCAGGTTTGTGTGTCTAGTTGCTCGGACCTGGGCGGCCGAGGAGGTGTGCATGACGGACCATGCTGGCGCGAGCACCGTCCGTACGTCGCCGAGTCTGACAGCCCAGCCCGCGGACGACCGGACACCCGGCCGGCGCTTCGTCTTCTTCTCGATGACCGTCCTGATCTTCGGCTTGATCGCGGCCGGGCTGGTGTCCTGGTGGCAACCGATGCGGCCGGGCGCCCAGTGGATCTGGATCGGCGCGCTGCTGGCCGTCGGGTTCCTGCTGGCCGAGCAGCTCGCGGTGAACGTCGACGTACGCGGCGGCGTGTCCTGGACCATCTCGTTCACCGAGATCCCGCTGGTGATCGGCCTGTTCGTGGCGCCGTTCCAGGTGGTGCTGGCCGCGCACCTGGCCGCCGGGGTGGGTACCTACCTGGCGCGCAGGGTGCAGGACCGGATCATCTACAACACCGGTGTCTTCATCATCGAGATCGCCAGCGCCTTCTCGGTGACGAAGCTGCTGAACGGCGCGCTCGCCGGCTTCGGGCCGCCGTGGACGGGCGTGTTGGCCGGCGCGCTCGCCGCGCCGCTGTCCAGCACACTGCTGGCGCTGGTCGGGGTGTACATCCTGGGCCGGCGGATGCGGATCTCCGCCGCGGTTCGGCTGGTCGCCCGGATCCTGGTGCTGGGCCTGGTGAACTCCTCGGTCGGCGTGGTCGGGTACGAGGTGGCCACCCGGGTCGAGGCCGGTTGGCCGCTGGTGCTGGTCGCGTTCGGCGGGCTTTCCGCGCTGTACCTGGCCTACTCCGGGCTGGTCCGTGAGCAGCGCGACCTCGAGGCGCTCTCCGAGGTGAGCCTGATCGTGGCGCGCTCCGGCCACCAGGCCGCCGCCCGCCCGGCCACCGGGATGGACGACACCGTCGAGGCCGTGGACACCGACGAGTGGCCAGGCATCGCGCACCGGATCAAGGACCAGCTCGGCGCCGCGCGGGTGGTGATCCGGCTGCAGGTCGACACCCAGGGTCCGATGATGACGTTCGTGTCCGGCGAGCCGCAGCCGGCCGAGATGCTGAAGATCGAGATCACCGGGCCGAAGGCCGACCCGCTGCTGCGGCTGCCCGGCTCGCACGTGCGGCACTTCCGCCGCTCCGACGCGGTCCCGGAGATCCGTCAGGCGCTGCTGCGGCGCGGTATCGAGGAGGCGCTGGTCGTCCCGCTGCGCAGCGCGAACCACGTGCTCGGCATCGTCGAGGTGCACGACAAGCTGTCCCGCTGGCGCGGCTTCGGCCAGGCCGACCTGCGCATGATCGGCACCACGGCGAGCCACCTGGCCACCGCCATCGACAACCGCCGGCTCCTGGCCACCCTTCGGCACGACGCGTACCACGACCCGCTGACCGGCCTGCTCAACCGCCCGGGTTTCCGCCAGGCGGCCGGCGAGCGGCTCCGGGCCACGCCGAAGTCGGTGGTGTTGCGGGTCGATCTCGACGTGCTGGCCACGATCAGCGACGCGCTCGGCTACGCCTGGAGCGACCGCATGGTGATCACCGCCGGCCGGCGGCTGCGGGACGTGCTCGGTTCGGAGGTGCCGCTGGCCCGGCTGGAGCGCGGCGCGTTCGCAGCGCTGCTCGTCGGCGTCACCCTGGACGAGGCGCAGGCGACCGCGGAACGGCTGTGCGCCGAGCTTTCCACGCCCTACCCGGTGGACCGGCTGACCGTGGAGGCCGGCTCGGTGGTGGGTTATTCCTCGCCGTCCTCCATCGCCGGCGGGCACGGCGGCGCGGAGATCGACACGAACCTGACCACGGCGCTGGACGTGGACACGTTGCTGCAGCGGGCGGACGTGGCGCTGCGGGCGGCGCGCAGCAGCGGTGAGCAGGTGCGCGCCTACCTGCCCAGCATGGGCCAGATCTTCCTGCGCCGGTTCCAGCTGGTCAGCCAGTTCCGGCAGGCGCTGGAGTGCGGTCAGGTCAAGGTGCACTACCAGCCGAAGGTGGCGCTGCCCAGCCGCCAGCTGCTCGGCGTGGAGGCGCTGGTTCGCTGGCGCCACCCGGAGTTCGGCCCGCTGGACCCGGACGAGTTCGTGCCGGCGGTCGAGGCGGCCGGCCTGGTCGACGCGCTCACCGAGTTCGTGCTCGACCAGGCGCTGGTCCGGGTGCGCAAGTGGCTGGACCGCGGCCTGCGGATCTCCGCGGCGGTCAACATCTCGGTGCGGTCGCTGGCCGATCAGCGGTTCCCGGACCGGGTGTCGGCGCGGCTGGAGCAGCACCGGGTGCCGGCCGAGCTGCTCACCCTGGAGCTGACCGAGTCCGGCGTGATGGCCGACCCGCAGCGGGCCCTGCCGGTGCTGCGCCGGCTGCACACGCTCGGCGTCGTGCTGGCCGTGGACGACTTCGGCACCGGGTACTCGTCGCTGGCCTACCTGCGCCAGCTCCCGGTGGACGAGGTGAAGATCGACAAGAGCTTCGTGCTCGGCATGGGTTCCGATCTCGGCGACCTCGCGGTGGTGCGGTCGATCGTCGAGCTCGGCCACTCACTCGGGTTGACCGTGGTGGCCGAGGGCGTCGAGGAGGACATCGCCCGCGACCAGCTCGCCGCGATGGGCTGTGACGTGGCGCAGGGCTACCTGATCTCCCGGCCGCTGTCCGAGACCCGGCTCGAGGCCTGGCTGCAGGCGCGCACCACCCAGGCCCACGGCTTACGTGACGAGATGGTGCTCACCCTGATCACCTAACCCGGTTTCGCAACCCCTGCCTGGCTTGTGTACCCTTGCCAGGGCCTCCTCGCCCCAATAGCTCAGTCGGCAGAGCGTCTCCATGGTAAGGAGAAGGTCTACGGTTCGATTCCGTATTGGGGCTCGCTCAGGGAACCCGTGTCCACGGAGAGCGTGGACCGGGTTCGCTCGCGTTTACACTGGGGGCCAAGCTCCCAGACCCCGGGCGGGGGGG
>NZ_DASYTH010000388.1:0-29610 GCF_036002505.1 Actinophytocola sp.
TGGTCACACCGGTCCCCCCTGTCCCCCCTGCCTCACCAGCACGGCACCGGCCGAACTCACCCGGTCCTCACATCGCTGGCAACGACGCCCGACGACACGAGGGGCAACGACGAGCAACTCCCTCCAGCGGAGCCACACCCATTCGATTCCGAGCGGCTCCGGTGGCTTCGTGGCGGTCCCGTTCGGACTCTCCGGCGACAGGATCACGCCGGGCGACTACGACGGCGACCGGATCACCGACCGCGCCGTCTTCCGGCCGGGCACCGGGGTGGGGTGGATTCTGCGGAGCAGCGACGGTGCCGTGTCGACACTGCCGTTCGGTCTGTCCACCGACGAACCGGTGGCCGCGGACCACACGGGCGACGGCAAGACCGATGTCGCGGTGTGGCGGGAAGCTGACGGCAGCTGGTGGGTCGTCGACCAGGGCGTCCGGGCGTTCTTCGGCACCGCGGGTGACCAGCCGGTCGCTCACGCGTATCTGCCGGCGTAACTGGGAGGTGACGCTCGGGTCCCGGCACGGGCAAGCCGGGACCCGAGCCTGTCCCGAAGGTATCCAGGGAGATGGTTGGCGCCTCTTGTTGGTAAGTGTTAAGGAGGCACCGCCATGGCTCAGAGCACGCGGGTTGGTAACACACCGGTGCCTGCTCCGATGAAACCGGACAGGACCACGGTCCATCAAAGTGTCGGTGCCGGGTGGTACAACTCGGTGCGAAAAGAGCCAACGAGCAAGGAAGTATCCCCGATGTCCGGCCGCCCGCTAACTGGTCTGAACCACCGAGCGCTCGCGATGCTCCGCGCCGTCGCCGACGGACGTGCCGAGCTCAGCTGCAGCCGGGAGCCGGACCTGTTCATCGACGGCGTGCCCTGCTGCGACCAGTTCACTGCGCACGGTCTCGCCCACGACGGCCTGATCGAACATGCCTACACCGGCACCCTGGGTCAGCGGGTACCGGCCGCGGCCACGCCGGCGGGGCTCGCGGCGATCGAGCCTATTGCGGCCTGATCTCTCTCCCTCACCGGTTCGGTGTCGCGCGGTATGCGGTGCGGACGACGCCGTTGAGGATCGAGATGATGGCCAGGCCCAGCACCAGGTTGATGGTGGCGGTGGCGATTCGGCTCGGGGCGGAGGCGTCGAGCGTGAGCGGCAGCACGGCCGCGATCATGGTGAGCAGGCCCGTGATCCAGGCGAAGAAACGGGGAAACCGCGGGGTGGTCAGCACCAGCAGGTGCAGCAGGGCGGTGGCGGCCAGGGCGGCACCGCCGGCAACCAGCGCGTAGGTCGCCGTATTGGCGTTGCCCCAGAGGCCGTCGCCCTGGGGCGCGAGGACCGGGATTTCCAGGACGCCCCGGGCGAGCAGGATGCCGGCCACGGCGACGAGGGCGGCGACGACGGCGGTCGCCAGGCCGCCGGCCCAGAGCCGGCCGGCGTCCAGCCGGCGGGCCGGAGGCTCGGCCGTCACCGACCACTACCGTCCACTTCGGACGTCACCGGGGCCGGGTCGGTCTTGGTGCGCGATGGTGCGGAAATCCAGCGCTCCAACCGTTCCATGAGCAGCGGACCGATCATGACCACGGTCAGCACGAACACCAACGTGAACATGGATGGACCTTTCTTCTCGGCGGGGTGCGTGTCCTCACAGGAGTCCGCGCTGGCGGGCGACGGTGATGGCGTCGCGACGGTGGCTGACGCCGAGCTTGCGGTAGATGCCGCGCAGGTGGGTCTTGACGGTGTTGACCGAGACGAACATGGTGTGGGCGATCTCCTCGGCCGTGCGCATCGACGGCAGTTCAACCAGCAGCGCCTGTTCCCGCGCGGTGAGGCGGTCGGTGGGGTCGGGGACCGATGCGGGCAGGGAGGCGAGGACCTTGCTGGCGAAGTCCTCGTGGCGGCCGAACCGGCCGGCACCGCGGGCCAGCACGGTGCGGAGGAACTGGCCGGCGTCGCGGAACGGCCGCGCGATGTCGTGCGGCGCGGCCAGCGTCAGTGCCCGGGTGAGTGCCTCGTGGGCACGGCTGGCGTCGTCGATACGGTCGGCGAGGTGCGCCTCCAGCAACCAGACATCGACGAGCGTGGCCGCGACGATGGTGCGGCTGCGGCCGTCGAGAATGGGAGCTATCAGCCGCCTGGTCGACGCGACCCGGCCCTGGTGGGCGTGCATGATGGCGCGGGCCAGAACCTGTTCGCCGCATGGGACGAGGCTCTTCTCGGCATGTTCGAGCACCTCGCCGGCCCAGGAGATCTCGCCGACCCGCAGTGCCATGCGCTGCCGGGTCGGCGCGGTGTAGGCGATCAGAGCCGGAGAGATGACTTTGCCGCTGAGGCGTTGCCAGTGCCCCCGCAGAGTGGCCACGACCTGGTGCGGATCCTTGGCGGTGTCGAAGGTGGTCATCGCGTGCAGGGTGAGCGCGAGCAGTTCGATCGTCGGGTCGGTCGACTCACCCACCAGGGCCGCGGCGCGCGTGGCGAGCCGTCCGGCCCGCTCGTCCTCGAGCCGCTGGTAGGCCTCGACGCCGAGCAGCGCGTAGGCGTAGGTACACCGGGATGTGCCGTCCCAGCCCCGGGACTTGGCGATGGCGAGCGCTTCTCGTGCCCGCATGCCCATCTGCGTGAGGTCGCCGTCCACCGCGGCGGCCGCGGCCAGGTGTGTCTCGCACTGCAGCCGCACCGCGTCCCGGTCTTCCACGGCGGCGAGTCTCAAAGCACGGTGCAGATCGGACTTGGCCCGGTGGTGGTGGCCGGTCCACGCCGCCACGACCCCCCGGTTGACCATCGCGAGCAGGTCGAGGTCGAATTCGCCGGTGCTCCCGGCCCGGGTGGACCGCATCGCCGCCAGCGCCGCGCCGACGTCCCCGTCCAACCGGGACCGGTGCAGTTGCACGGTGGCACGCAGGGCGCGGAGCCGCTGGGTGCGCAGCGGGTGGGCAGCGTTGTCGACGGCCCGCAGCCAGCGGTCGGCGACCAGCATGTCGCCCAGGTCGAGGGCGGTCAGGGCGGCGATCAGGGCGACCGACGGGCGGGTCAGCACATGGGCCGGCACGCTGTCCAGGACGCGGCGCAGTCGGACGGTCTCTCCCTTGAGGATCTGCTCGAGGCCGTGCTTCGCGATCAGGCGGGTGACGAGGCCGTCGTCTCCGGACGCGACGCCGTGTTCCATGGCCCGCAGCGCGTCACCGGAGTCGAGAAACCAGTCCGCGGCGATGCGGTGCAGCCGCTGCTGGGCGGACAACCGCCGCCGACCCAGTTCGGCCCGCAGGTAGCTGCGGAGCAGCGGGTGGTACCGGTAGGAATCGTCGTCGCCGGTCACGATGCCGGTGCGTGCCAACCGGTCGAGAATCTGCCCGGCGTTGTCCCGCCGGGACAGCGCCACCGCCAGGTCGGCGGTGAAGGCGCAGCAGACGCAGGTGGCGAGCATGAACTGCTGGACGTCGTTCGGCTGGCGGGCGAACACCTCACCCGTCAGGTAGTCGGCGACCATCGGGTCGTCCCCGGTGAAGCTGGTGAACCGGTCGGCCGGCTGGGTCGAGTCGGCGAGGGTGAGGGCGGCCAGGCGCAGCGCCGCCGCCCAGCCCTCGGTGCGTTCCATCAGCAGGTCGAGCTCCGAATCGGCCAGCTGAATGCCCTCGTTCACATACAGGCGGCGAGCCTCGTCCGTGGTGAAAGTCAGTTCGTCCGGACCAATTTCCCTGAGTCGGCCTTCCAGTTTGAGCCGGGGAAGAATCAGGGGCGGTGAGGATCTCGTCGCCAGCACTATACGGAGCGTTGCCGGCGAATGACGGAGCAGCATGTTCAGCGTGTGGACGGAGCCGGCCGACCGCACGTCGTCGACTCCGTCGAGAACGAGGAGGACCGGCTTGGCCAGCCGCTCGAGCATGGCGATGACCGCGGCGAGGAAGACGGCGTACGGCTCGCCCGGGATGGGCACGGCCTGGTCGAACTGATCACCCGGGGCACGGGCGCCGGCGTCCCGGAGCGCACGCAGGATCGCCGGCCACAGCACGGCGGGATCGTTGTCCTCGCTGTCCAGCGACACCCAGGCCACCCAGGCGTCACCGCGCTCAGCCCGAGCCCGCGCCCAGGTGGCGAGCAAGGTCGTCTTCCCGGCGCCGGCCGGCGCGCGCACGACCGTCACCGGCGGGCCGACGTCGCCGGTCGCCACGGCGGCGTCCAGCACGTCGTGCAGCCAATTCCGGATGAGCACGGCGGACGCATTCGGTGGAATTCGCACCTTGGCCGCGGCCACCGGCGTCTCCATTTTCGCGCCCGCCACCTCACCGCCCGTCGTCCGCTCGGATTCCGAAGGTCTTCTCGGCTCAATGAGACGCATTTTTATCCCCTTTTTGAACCACCTGTGGACTGAATTTCAACCCCACTGTTAGGCTGTTCCGAACCCCTCGTCCCGTGCTGGCGGGCAGGTACCGATCAGAGCGCACCCATGTTGGGGGACGGGGCGGGCGCGGCGCCTCCTCCGTTTCGGATGAGAATTTCGTACGGGCCAGGCAGTGGACGGCTTGACGGTTGCGCGGATCCGCAGTATGTGGACGGTTTCCGCGTCGCCCTGGCCGCCCAAGCACATTCCGGCCGGCTGAAAATGCCGCGCATCACGGCCGCGGGGTGGCCGGTGACGTGATCGCGATGCCCAGATCCAGGGCCTGGTCGAGGGTCAGCGCGGCGTCGATGAGCGCGAGATGGGTGAATGCCTGGGGGAAATTGCCGAGTTGCTCACCGGTGGGGCCGATCTCCTCGGCGAACAGGCCGAGATGGTTGGCGTAGGTCAGCATCTTCTCGAAGACCAGCCGAGCCTTCTCGAGATAGCCGGCGCCGGCCAGCGCGTTGACGTAGTTGAAGGTGCACAGCGAGAACGTGCCCTCGGAACCCAGCAGGCCGTCCGGGGACGCGTCCGGGTCATACCGGTACATCAGGCTGTCCGCCACGAGCTCGCGCTCCATCGCGGCCAGGGTGGCCAGCCAGCTCGGGTCGCGCGGGGTGACGAAACCGACCTGCGCCATCCGCAGCAGCGCCGAGTCGAGCACCGGCGAGCCGTACCGCTGGACGAACGCCTGCCGGCCGGGATGCCAGCCCCGGGCCCAGATCTGGTCGTAGATCCGGTCCCGGTGGGTCCGCCACCGGTCGACCGAACCGGGGCGGCTCAGCGAGTCCGACAGCCGGGCCGCCCGGTCGAACGCCACCCAGCTCATCAACCGGCCATAGGTGAAGTTCTCCCGGCCCCCGCGGGTCTCCCAGATGCCCTCCTCCGGCTGATCCCAGTTGTCACCCAGCCAGTCGAGCAGACCGGACAGCGCCTGCCAGCCGCGGTGGCCGACGCGCAGCCCGTGCCGGTCAGCCTGGTAGATGCTGTCCAGGAGCTCGCCGTAGATGTCGAGCTGGAGCTGGTCGGACGCCCCGTTGCCGATGCGCACCGGGCTCGAGCCGCGATAGCCCTCCCAGTGCTCGAGGATCTCCTCGGTCAGGTCCGCCGAGCCGTCCACCCGATACATGATCTTCAGCGGGCCGCTGTCGCTTCCGGCCCCTTCCTCGTAGCGATCCGCCAGCCAGCGCGCGAAATCCGCGGCCTCCTCGATGAAACCCATGCCCAGCAAGGAGTACACCGCGAACGAGGCGTCCCGGATCCAGGTGTAGCGGTAGTCCCAGTTCCGCTCCCCACCGACCTGCTCGGGCAGACCCGCCGTCGGGGCGGCGATGATCGCACCGGTCGGCGCGTAGGTCATGAGCTTGAGCGTCACCGCCGAGCGGTTCACGATCTCGCGCCAGCGTCCCCGATAGGTCGACCTGCCCAGCCAGGTCCGCCAGAACCGGACGGTGTCGGTGAAATCCTTCTCGACTTCGGCGACCCGAACGGTCCGCGGTGCCTGGCCGGCACCCGACTCGAGCACGAACCCGCGAACCTGCCCGGCATCCAGGGTGAGCGAGCCCGACACGCTGCCGCCGTCGGTCATCCGCAGCTCGGCGGCGCGGACGTCGCCGGGTTCCCGAACGGCATGGACGGTCAGCGCGAACTCCCCCGCGTCGAAAACCACGCCGTGCTCGGTCAGGTGGGTGGTGTGCGACCGGCGGCCGTAGTCGAAGCAGGGAGCGATGTCCAGCTCGAAGTCGAGCCGCCCGCGCACGCAGCGCACCATCCTGATCAGCCGGCGGTTCGCCGTGGGCACGTGGATCGGCGCCGGTGGCATGAAGTCGACGACCTCACCGGTCCCGGAGCCGGCCATGAACCGGGTGATCAGGATCGCGGTGTCGGGAAAGTACAGCTGCCTCGCCGAGTGCGACCCGTTCGCGGGTCGCACCCGGCAGTGACCGCCACGCTGGCGGTCCAACAAGGCCGCGAACACGCTCGGGGAGTCGAACCGTGGACAGCAGAACCAGTCGATCGTTCCGTCGCCGCTCACCAGCGCGGCCGTCTGCAGGTCCCCGACCAATCCGTGATCGGCGATCATCGGATACTCCACCACGAGCGATCTCCCTGTGATTCGGACGTTTCCCGCCGACAAATCTGGCGTTTCGCCGAGCAGCTGTCTCCATCCGCGCTGGGTGATGAATCCGGCCGAGTGCCCGTGCGACGGTGAACGCGGTGATCGTCCGTTAACCGAACGGGAGGCATGATGAGCGAGTACACCCACCACCGGACCGGCCGGGTCGAGGATCCGGCCGACGGGAACTGGCAGGTCGAAGCGGCACCGGCCCGCGCGGGAAGCCGGAGCTCGGCGTGGGCGGGCTGGATCGTGTTCGCCGGCATCACAATGCTCATGATTGGTTCGTTCAACGCGATCGAGGGTCTGGTGGCGCTGTTCGACCCGAACGTCTACATCGCCGGCCCGGACAACGTTCTGGTGTTCGACCTGACCACCTGGGGCTGGGTCCACCTGATCATCGGTGTGCTGGTGGCGATCACCGGGATCGCGCTGCTCGCCGACGCCGGCTGGGCCCGCCCGGTCACGGTCGTGCTCGCCGCGCTCAACGCGATCGTGCAACTGACCTTCGTCACCGTCTACCCGGTGTGGTCGCTGGCCGCCGTCACCCTCTGCGTCGTGGTCATCTGGGCCATCGTGGTACACGGAAGCGAAAGCCGCATGGACTGGTGACGGCGCCCGAACCGGGCAGCCAGCACACCGCGCCGGCGACGGAGCGCGCCGATCCGTTGCTGCCACGCGGGTTGGTGATCCTCCTCGGCACGGCCGCGGCGGTCATCGTGGTGGCCGGGATGAAGGCGGCGGCGTGGCTGGTCGCGCCGACGCTGCTGGCGCTGGTCATCGTGATCGTCGTGAGCCCGGTGCACAACTGGTTGCGGCGGCACGGTTTTCCGGCCTGGGTGGCGACGTCCATCCTCATCGTGGTCGTCTACGGGGCGCTGCTGGCGTTCATCTTGGTCATGGTCGCCGCGATGGTGCGGCTGGTCGCCCTGCTGCCGCAGTACGCGGAGCAGACCAGGAACCTCGCCACACGCGCCGCCGACGCGGCCGGCGCGCTGGGCATCGAACCCGGCGAACTGCGGGACGCGGCACGCTCGCTGGATCTCGGCAAGCTGGTGGCCTCGCTCGGCGCACTGCTCGGCAGCGTGACCGCGGTGACCACCAGCGTGGTGTTCCTGCTGGCACTGCTGCTGTTCTTCAGCGTGGAGACCAGCGGCATCGACACCCGCCTCGCCGAGATCGCCAGCGACCGCCCGCAGGTGCGGCAGGCGCTGGCGGACTTCGCCAGCAGAACCCGGCGCTACCTCGTCGTCACCACGATCTTCGGGTTCATCGTCGCAGTGCTCGACACGATCGCGCTGGCCTGGCTGGGTATCCCACTGGCGATCCTGTGGGGGCTGCTGTCCTTCGTGACCAACTACATCCCGAACATCGGGTTCATCCTCGGCGTGCTCCCGCCCGCGCTGCTCGGCCTGCTCAGCGGCGGATGGCGGCGCCTGCTGATCGTCATCGTGGTCTACGTACTCGTCAACTTCGTGGTGCAGTCGCTGATCCAGCCCCGCTACGTCGGCGACGCGGTGGGTTTGTCAACCGTCCTGACGTTCGTGTCCCTGGTGTTCTGGGCCTGGGTGCTCGGACCGCTGGGCGTGCTGCTGGCGATTCCGGCGACCCTGCTGGTGATGGCCGTGCTCGTCAACGTCGATCCCCGGGCCGGCTGGGCCAGCGCGCTGCTGCGTGCCCCGGAACGGCACCGGAACCGTTCGTCCGGAACGGGTGATGTGCCGAACAGCAGGCAGGGCTTGTGATTCGTACGGAATCCAACGCGAAAGGCGGGACCATGGCGACGTTGACGATCTGGCGGTACAACTCGGCGGGCGGCGCGAGCCGGGCGGCGGAGACCTTGGAAACGCTGGTCAAGAGCGAGCTCATCACCGTGCACGACGCGGCGGTCGTGTGGTGGGACGAGGGAGCTCGGAAGCCGAAGCTGCGGCAGCTGCACAACCTGGCCGGCCGCGGCGCGCTTCTCGGTGCGTTCTGGGGCATGCTGTTCGGCCTGATCTTCCTCATGCCGCTGTTCGGTGCGGCCATCGGCGCGGCCGGGGGCGCCCTGTCCGGGACGCTGGGCGATGTGGGCATCGACGACGAACTGATCAAGCGGATTCGCGCCCAGCTCACGCCCGGCACGTCGGCCCTGTTCGTGCTGAGCGCCGACGCCGTGATCGACAAGGTGCGCGATGCCTTCACCGGCCAGGAGAAGCCGGAGCTGATGTTCACCAACCTCACACCGGAACAGGAAACGGCGCTGCGCGAGGTGTTCGCCGAGGACCTGGAACGAGAGCCGCACGGGTGACCATCGGCGATCATCCACCACAGTGGTGGCTTCCGCCCTGTCCGTCGGCGTGGAAGAGGAGTTCATGCTCGTGCACCCCTCGGCTGCCCACCTCCGGCCGTGCGGTCCGGCGGTGATCGAGGCGGCCGGCCGGATGGGTGTGCGGCTGTACAAGGAACTGACCACGGCGCAGGTGGAGACGAACACGCCGGTCTGCTGGAACATCCGGGACCTGAGCCGGGAGTTGCGGGAGTTGCGTTCGGTCGCGGCCGCGGCAGCCACCGGGGCCGGGGCCAGGCTGATCGCCGCCGGCGCCACGGTGGCCGGCGATCCCACGACGTCGCTCGCCGACTCGGCCCGCTACCGGCGAATGGCCGAGGAGTTCGGCCTGCTCGTGGCCGAGCACGGGATCTGCGGCTGCCATGTGCACGTCGGGGTGGCGGACCGGGAGACGGCGGTCCAGGTCGGCAACCATCTGCGGCCCTGGCTGCCCACGTTGCTCGCGCTGACCGCCAACTCGGCGGTCCACAGTGGACGGGACACCGGATACGCGAGCTGGCGATCGATCCTGCAGTCCCGGTGGCCCTGCTCCGGCCCGCCGCCCTACTTCACCTCCGCCGACCACTACGACTCCGTCGTGGCCATGATGCTGGACGCCGGCGCCGCCCTCGACCACGGAATGGTCTACTGGGACGTCCGGCCCTCGGCGCACATGCCCACCATCGAGATCCGGGTCAGCGACATTCCGTCCACAGTGGACCAGACGGTTCTGCTGGCCGGCCTGGTCCGCGGGCTGGTCGGCACGGCGATCCGCGCGCTGGACAGTGGCCGGACCGCGGCGGCGGTCTCCGCCGAGGTGCTGCGCGCCGCGTACTGGCGAAGTGCCCGCGACGGCCTGCGCGGCACCGCCGTCGACCCCTTCACCCTGCGGCGCACGACCCTCCCCGCGCTCCTTGCCGCACTGCTGCGCCACATCGGCGCCGAGCTCGAGGACCGGGGTGAGCTCCACGAAGTCACGTCCCTGGCAGGCAAGGTGCTCAGCCTGGGCAACGGGGCCATCCACCAGCGCCGCGCCCTGTCCCGGCGCGGCGCGGTCGCCGACGTCGTCGACCAGGCCGCCCGCGCCACCGTCGACGATCTCGGCGTCCCACCCGGCGCGATGACACCGCATCCGCACCGTCCACAGTGAACCCTTGGGAGGCAACCATGACCGCGCACGCACCGCCGAAGCCGTTCACCGCGGGCGACTACACCACCCGGATGGCCCGGGCGCTGGGGCAGGCACTGCACGGCGGACTGGACGGGATGATCGTCGCACCCGGTCCGGACCTGGTGTGGTTGACCGGTTACGAGCCCACGGCGGTCACCGAGCGGCTCACCCTGCTGATCCTCACCCCCAGGCTGCGGCCGACCCTGCTCGTCCCGACGCTGGAACGGCCCGACGTCGAAGCCGTCACCGGGGGCGGCGGGCTGGGCATCGTCGACTGGGCCGACGGCACCGACCCATACCATCTGGTCAGCGAGCTGCTCAAGCCGGACGGGCAGTTCGCGGTCTCCGACTCGGCCTGGTCGGTCCACCTGCTCGGCCTGCAGGCCGCGATGCCGCAGACCCGCTACGTCGCGCTGAGCCGGCGGCTGCCCATGCTGCGCGCGGTCAAGGACGCGAACGAGCTCTACCGGCTCAGCATCGCGGCCGTGGCGGCCGACGCGACCTACGACGAGATCGTCGGGTGGCGCTTCGCCGGTCGCCGGGAGCACGAGATCGCCACCGACCTGGCGCGGTTGCTACGCGAGTTCGGACACGAGCAGGTCGACTTCACCGTGGTCGGCTCCGGTCCCAACGGGGCCGACCCGCATCACGAGGCGGGCTACCGGATGATCCAGCCGGGCGACGCGGTCGTGCTGGACTTCGGCGGCCTGATGTTCGGGTACGGATCGGACACGACCCGCACGGTGTCGGTCGGGGAGCCGAGCCTCGATCTGGTGCGGGTGCACGACATCGTCCGCACCGCCCAGCAGGCCGCGTTCGAGGCGGTGCGGCCGGGCGTCCCGTGCGAGGAGATCGACCGGGTGGCCCGGGCGGTCATCACCGACGCGGGCTACGGCGAGCGGTTCATCCACCGCACCGGGCACGGGATCGGGGTGACCACGCACGAGCCGCCGTACCTCGTCCACGGTGAGGACCAGCCGCTCGAGGCCGGCATGTGCTTCTCCATCGAGCCGGGAATCTACCTGCCGGGCCGGTTCGGGGTGCGGATCGAGGACATCGTCACGGTCACCGGGAGCGGCGGCGAACGGCTCAACAACACGGCCCGTGACCTCCGGGTCGTCGGGTGATCGGCATGGAGCTTGCCGAATGCCAACTCCGACGAGAGGTGACGGCATGGGCACGACACAGCACGGTGACGCGCGCCGGATGACCGTCCTGGGGGCGGCGTTCCTCGGGGTCGGCTCGATGGTCGGGGCCGGGATCTTCGCGCTGCTCGGCGAGGCGGGCAAGGTCGCCGGCGCGGCGGTGTGGCTGTCGTTCCTCGTCGCGGGCGGGGTCGCCACGCTGCAGGGGTACGCGGTGGCCAAGCTGGGCGCGCGGTACCCCTCGTCGGGCGGCATCGTCACGTTCCTGCTCAAGGGCTACGGCGGCGGGCACGTCACCGCGATCACGTCCTGGCTGATCTACTTCGCCACCGTCATCGTGACCGCGATGGTGTCCGTCTCCTTTGGACAGTACGGCGCCGCCCTGCTGTTCGGCGGATCGGCGGGGTGGGGCCGGATCCTGACCAACGCGGTGGTGCTGGCCATCGCCGTGGTCAACATCCTCGGCACCGCGCTCATCAACCGGGTGCAGACCTGGATCGCGATCATCCTGCTCGCCGTGTTCGCCGTCTTCATCGTGGCGACCCTCGCCCAGTTCAACCCGGACCTGCTGGCTCCCTCGGGCTATCCACCGCTGACCGACATCTTCTCCAGCGTGGCGCTGACGTTCTTCGCCTACCTGGGTTTCACGGTCATCAGCTTCGCCGGCGACGACCTGCCGCGACCCGAGCGGAACCTGCCGCGGGCCATGTACCTGTCGCTGGGCATCACCACGGCGCTCTACGTGCTGGTCGCCGTCGGGGTGTTCGGCACTCTGACCGTGCAGCAGATCATCCAGGACGGCGAGACGGCGCTCGCGGTCGCGGCCAAGCCGGCGCTCGGTCAGGCCGGTTTCGCCATGATGGCCGTCGCGGCGATGCTGGCCACGGCGGCCTCGGTCAACGCCAACCTCTACGCCGCCACCGGCTCCACCGCGAAGCTCGCCGAATCGGGCCTGTTCCCGCCGGTCTTCGGCCAGCACGCCCGGGTCGGCAGCACCCGTGGCATGGTGATCTCGGTGGTGCTGATCCTGCTGCTGGCGAACCTGGTCGACCTGACCGCGATCGCCTCGCTGGGCAGCATGGTGGCTTTGTCGATCTTCCTGGTGCTCGCCGTCGCCGCGTACCGGCTGCGGGCCGAGACCGGCTCCCGGACCGCGATCCTGGTCGCCGGCATCGCCCTCACCGTGCTGGTCATGCTGATCTTCATGGTCCAGACCCTGCGGACCGCACCCGAGACGTTCATCGCGATGCTCGGAATCCTCGCGCTGGCAACGATTCTCGACCTGGTGTGGACCCGGGTGCGCCGATAGCCCTTGGGCCGCCCGGATCTCATCCGTCATGGATGTGGTGCCGAGCCGGCCCCTATCCCAAGCTCATCAGCCATGACGACGACATGTTGGGGGCGTTTGCCTTGAGTACCGCGGATATTCCTCTCGACCGGTCCGGCGAGCAGGCGGCGGCGCGGACCCGCGCCCCCGCCGCGGCCTGGATCTCCTGGGTGGCGTTGGCCTTGATGACCACCAGCTCGGTGGCGAGCCTGCGGCCGTCACCGACCATGGCGGTCTACGGCCTGGCCTGCGTGTTCCTCTATCTGGTCCCCGCGCTGGTGTTCCTGCTGCCCACCGCGCTCGTCTCCGCCGAGCTCGCGTCCGGTTGGGAAGGCGGGGTCTACAACTGGGTCGCGCAGGGAATCTCGAAACCCGCGGGCTTTCTGGCCGTGTGGTGCCAGTTCGCGATGACCATCTTCTACTACCCGAGCCTGCTCGGGTACGTGGCGAGCACGCTCGCCTACGTGTTCAATCCGGACCTGGCCAGCAACGGCGTGTGGACCGCCGCGGTGATCGTGATCGCCTACTGGTCCGGGGTCTGGATCTCCGCCCGCGGCACCAAGGGCGTCGCCGGCCTCGCCAGCGGCGGGCTGATCGTCGGGACGCTGGTCCCGGGTGCGCTGCTGGTCCTGCTCGGCCTGGTGTTCCTCGGCCAGGGCAACCCCTCGGCCGCGCCGATGACCGCCGACCATCTGCTCCCGGCGTGGGCCGGCCTGGCCAGCCTCGTGCTGATCGTCAACAACTTCCTTTCCTACTCCGGGATGGAGATGAACGCGGTGCACGTCTCGTTCCTGCGCAAGCCGGGCAAGGAGTTCCCCCGGGCGATGTTCCTCGCCATGGGGCTGGTCCTGGTGATCTTCATCCTGCCCGCGCTGGCGATCAGCTGGGTGGTGCCGGCCGAGCAGCTGTCCCTCACCGCCGGCGTGATGCAGGCCTTCGACGCCGTGTTCGCCCAGTTCGGATGGCAGCTGCTGACCCCGGTCATCGGGATCATGCTGGTGACCGCCTCCCTCGGCGGCATGCTGACCTGGCTCGCCGGCCCGTCCAAGGGTCTGCTGCTCATCTCCCGGCAGGAGGGCTACCTTCCCCCGTTCCTGCAACGCCTCAACAAGCAGGGCGTGCAGCAGAACATCCTGGTCGCCCAGGGGCTGGTCACCACGGGGATCGCGCTGCTCTACGCGTTCATCCCGGACGTGTCGAGCACCTACTGGATCTTCTCGGTGATCACCACCCAGGTCTACCTGATCATGTACCTGCTGCTGTTCGTGGCCGCGGTCCGGTTGCGCCGCAACGCTCCCGACCATCCCCGGGGCTACCGGGCACCGATGCTCGTCGGGCTGTGCGGCGTTGGCTTCGCCGCGTCCCTCGCGGCGCTGCTGGTCGGGTTCGTCCCGCCGTCGCAGTTCGGTCCGGGCAACGCCGGGCTGTACTTCCTGATCGTCGCCGGCGGCGCCCTCGGCCTGGGGCTGCTCGTGCCGTTCCTGTTCTACCGGTTTCGCAAGCCCTCCTGGCGGCAGGCGGTGGCGCCGTCATGATCGACACCTCGACCCGGCGCGAACGGGCCATCATCTACGGCGCCGTCGCCGCCGTCGCGCTGGCCCTGATGATCATCGGGCTGTTCGCCTGGCACTCCGGGAAATCGACCGAGGCGGCGGGAGCGAAGGCCGACCAGCTCAGCGCGGCGCTGCGGCTGGCCGGCGCGCAGGTCCCGGACCGCGACGAGATCGTCCGCCGGCTCGGCGACGACGGCGGGGCCGTCTGCGCGGACCCGACCGGGGCGCTGAGCAAGGCCGCGCTGCAGGCCCAGCTGAGCAACGGCGCCGGCGGACCGGGAACCCGACCGGTGATCACGGCGAGCCGGGTGGTCCGGGGCGAGGCGCTGGTGATCGGAATCTACTGCCCGGACAAGCTGCCCGACTTCCAGCAATTCATTGACAGCCTCTACACCAGTGGATGAGCCGATGGACCTGCGAGCACGCATTGCCGGCGAGATGCCGCGCACCCAGGCCGAGCTGGCCGACCTCGTCGCCTTCCGGTCGGTCGCCGACCCGCGCCAGTTCCCCGCCGAGGAATGCGAACGCGCCGCGAACTGGGTGCGGGACAGGTTCGCCGAGGTCGGCTTCTACGACGCACGCCTGGAGAAGATGGCGGACGGCAGCCAGGCGGTGATCGGGTCACGGGAGTCCGCGTACCCGCACGCCCCCACCGTTCTGCTGTACGCCCACTACGACGTGCAGCCTCCGGGTGACGAAGCCGCCTGGCGCACGCCGCCGTTCCGGCTGACCGAAGTGGACGGTCGGTGGCACGGCCGCGGAAGTGCCGACTGCAAGGGGAACATCCTCATGCACCTGACCGCGCTGCGTGCCCTCGGCCCGGACATCCCGGTCAACCTCAAGCTGGTCGTCGAGGGGTCCGAGGAGCAGGGCACCGGCGGCCTCGAGGATTTCGTGCCGCGCCACGCCGACCTGCTCCGCGCCGACGCGATCCTGGTCTGTGACACCGGAAACGCCGCCGTCGGCCGGCCCGCGGTCACGATCAGCCTGCGCGGCATGGTCAACGTCGTGGTGCGGGTCGAGGCGCTCGCCGCCGAGCTCCACTCCGGAATGTTCGGCGGCGCGGCACCGGACGCCCTCGCCGCGCTCATCGCGATGCTGGCGACGCTGCGCGACCTGCACGGCAACACCACGGTGAGCGGCCTGTACGGGGGCCAGACCTGGCCCGGCGAGCCGTATCCACGCCAGCAGTTCCGTGGTGACGCCGGCATCCTCGACGGCGTCGGCATGCTCGGCGACGGAAACGTCTCCGACATGCTCTGGGCCCGGCCGGCGCTCACCGTCCTCGGCATCGACTGCCCGCCGGTGCTCGGCTCGGCGGCCGCCATCACGCCCACCGCGTCCGCGCGGCTGAACCTCCGCATCCCGCCGGGGGTCTCCCCGGCCCATGCCCACAGCGCCCTCGCCGACCACCTGCACGCGGCCGCCCCCTGGGGCGTCAGGGTTTCCCTGCAGGTCGAGGCCACCGGCGCGCCCTTCCGGGCCGAGACCGGAGGTCCGGCGCACCAGACCATCGCCGCCGCGATGCTGGAGGCCTACGGCACCCCGAGAACCACGCTCGGCCAGGGCGGGTCGATCCCCCTCTGCAACGTGCTCGCCGCCGCCTACCCGGCGGCCGAGATCATCCTGATGGGCGTCGAGGAGCCGCTGGCGGCGATCCACGCTCCCAACGAGAGCGTGGCCCCCAACGAGATCGCCGCCATGGCGCTGACCGAAGCGCTGTTCCTCAGCCGCTATTCCGCGGCGCGCTAGTCGAGCTTGTTTTCGGGCAGTGCGCACGGGTCGCCGGGGTGGTCCGGCACGTTGACGGGCGGCGGTTGGGGTTGTGGCTGGGTTTAGCGAAGGCTGGGGAGGTGGGCGGGCCTGAGCCTGGTCTTCCCGGCGCCGTGGCAGGGTGGCTGGGGCCTTGGGCGGGTGGGCCGGGGCGGCCATGATCGCTGTTATGGGCGGGTCAGCCGTGCCTGGCGCGGTCAGCGAGCCCGAATCGGTGATCTTGCCGGCAAGATCGCTGAAAGTGGGCGTTGACGCTCATATCTGAGCGCCAGCGCCCTGAAACAGCGATCATGAACTCCGCCATCACCCACACGTGCCACAATCGCCCCATCAGTCCCACCAACCCCGCCACGAAGCGGCCCGGTCTTGGTCCTCGTCCCCGCCGCCGGGGCACCGCAGCCCCACCACCCCGCCCGTCCCCCGTCCTTGCCTTCTTCGAACCCAGCCACCCCCCAACCGCCACCCGCCAACGCCACCCGACCCACCACCCAGCCAGGCCAGTCACCCGGCCGCAGGCCGGAACGGGTGCAGTTCCTTGACGCCGTTGTGGGCGACCACGCAGGTCGCCTCCGGCACCTCGTGCCAGGCGCCGTGCAGGCCGCCCAGCGGCTCGGACACGATAATCAGCGTTTCCGGTGAAATAGCCTGCAGCGCGGGATTGTCCGGATACTGCTCGCGCAGCGTCTCGACATCCGTGCTGTGGAACAGGGACCGGGACCGGCCTTCGCTGGAGTACCGGAACGCCCACAGGGTGTCGCCGCCGGTGGTGGCGACCGTCAGCTGGATCGGGTACTCGATCCCGTGGCTCCGGCCGGTTTCCTCGACGAACCGGACCGCCTGGGTCATCGCGGCGAGCGGGTCCCGTTCCAGGCCGAACGTCAGGGCGAGGAAGAACAGGATCTCGGAGTCGGTCGAGCCCTGAATATCGGGATAGAGCTCGGGATCGACCACCAGCGCCAGGTCGCGCCGCACCTTCGGGAAGTCCGTGATGAGCCCGTTGTGCATCCACAGCCAGCGGCCGTGCCGGAACGGATGGCAGTTCGTCTCCTGCACCGCGGTGCCGGTGGACGCGCGAATATGCGCGAAGAACCGGCCGGACCTGGCGAAGGCCGACAGCTCACGCAGGTTGCGGTCGTTCCAGGCCGGCTTGACGCTGTGGAACACCCCCGGCGTGTCCAGATCTCCGTACCAGCCCACGCCGAACCCGTCCCCGTTCATGGTCTCCGCACCCAGGCGCGAATGCTTGCTCTGCACCACCAACGAGTTCTCCGGCTTGTACAGCAGATCCTCCAGGCGGACCGGGGAACCCGAGTAAGCCAGCCAGCGACACATGCCAACCTCCTTCACCGCGACCAGTCATAAACGACGGACGTCCGAACCACGACGTCCTGAAGCGATTGATTCCGCGCGCTCACCGCGCACCACAGCAGCCCGACCGGAAACACCACACACAGCACGGCCCGCACCAGGGCGCCGGCCGGCCGCAACCGCCCGGCCGGCCCCACCACCCGCAGGCCCATGAGCAACGCGCCGCAGGTCCGCCCGCTGATAGTCCACGCGGCGGCCAGGTAGCCGACGGTCGACGCGAGTGCCACGCCCACCGTGAGCCAGCGCGAGGGCCGGGGAAAGCCGAACGTGAACGGGTGGACCAGGAACGCCAGCCCAGCGACCATTCCGTACTCGCACGACACGATCGCCAGCAGCACCACGGCATCCAGAACCGCGGCGGTCATCCGGGTCATGATCCCGGCACGCCGCCCCTGGTGCGGCCATGCCTCGTGCGGGGCGTGCCCGGTCATGACGGGCCGGTGGGACGGTGCCGCAACCGGCCGCGCACGCGCCCGACCGCCTCGTCGGCGGCGATGCCGCCCAGTCGGACCCGCCGCACCGAGCCGGATACCAGCACGCCGGTGGACTCCCGGACGAGCCGCGGCAGGTCGACCGCGCCGAGGACGTCCTCGACCAGGCCGGCGAGATCAACCTCCGCGACCACCCGGTCGAGGTCGACGTGCCGGATGATCAGCGTGGTCATGTCGACCCGCCGCAGCACCTCCGCCACGACCAGCGGAACGAGTGCGTCCAGCACACGCCGGGCGGCCCAGCGGGGCAGCACCAGCGGGAGGAGCCCCAGGCGCGCCACGGACCCGACCCACGAGCTTGCCCTACGTTGCCGCGTCGACTCCACCATTGCGATCCTCCGGGCGGCGGCCAGCGCCGGCATCGCTCACCGGGGGTGAACTTCCCGGCGGGGCAACGGTTCGGGTCCGCCGTCCGGTGGCCATCGCGCCGATCGTGACGGTCAGCCCGATCGCGATCAGGGCCAGGCCGAACAACCAGGCGAGGGCGAGCACGCCGGGAGCCGGATAGGCGAGCACCACGATCCCGGCCACGAGGCTTACCGCGCCGGAGGCGATGGTCCAGCCACCGCCTCCGGTGAAGCCGTGAATCAGTTCGATCACACCGTTGACCACCCAGCTCAGACCGAACAGCAGCACCAGGAAGGCCGCGGCGGGGAAGGGCAGGACCAGGCACCAGGTGCCGGCCGCGACCAGGAACAGGCCGAGGATCAGGTACAGCGCCCGGGTGCGGCCGCTGTCGATGTGGCGGGTCAATGCGGTCACCGTCCGGATGACGCCAGCGACGATCAGGTGAATGCCCAGGATGACGGCCACGGTGACGACCGCGGCTCCGGGCCAGACGAGGACGAGCACGCCGGCCAGCACCGTCAGCACACCGAAGGCGATCCGCCATCCCCGGGACGGTCTGGTCGAGATGACCGTCCGAGCGGCAGCACTCATCGGATACCCCCTTTCCCTGGGACTGGGTGCCGGTCAGACGTTTCGGTATTCGGCCCCCGCCGGCATCCCCCGCACCGGATGAGCTGGCTCGGGGATCATCTGTCCACTGTGGAGCACAGGGGCCGCGAGCGGTGTGCCGGATGGAGGGGCCAGAATGACGTGCGACGAGAGGGGTGGACATGTCGATTGACGTTCAGCAGCCGCGGTCCTCCGACCTGGTGACCGACCGGATCCAGATCGGCGGGGTGGCCGGCGGGGCGTTCGAAGCCGGCTTCAGCTACCGGATTCACGAAGGCCACGACGAGGTCACCGGGAGTTTTCTGTCCGGGGACGGGGCGGGCGGCCATGGTCAGTTCCAGGTGACGGCGAACGTGGCGGGTGCCGCCTTCAGCCTGCCGCAGCTGTTCGTCGAGGTCTTCCATGTCTCGCCAAAGGATGGGGCCGAGCTCGACAAGGTCGTGGTGCCGGTGCTGCTGGGGCGGATCATCATCCCCGGGTACCGAAACTACCTGGAGCACACCGTGGCGCCGGGCGAGACGTTGTGGGCGATTTCGACCAGGTACTACGGGAATGGCAATTTCTACCACCGGCTCGTGGCCGCCAATCCGCAGACGATCACGAATCCGAACGTGATCCATCCGGGCGATCTCATTCGAGTTCCCCAGGCCTGACGGTCGGCCACCGCGGCCAACCCTTCGCCGAACGGGTGTCACGTCATCCGACGTTTCGGCGGCCCGCGAACATCCCACGCGCCGGATGGCCTGTCGCGATGACCCGCCCGGCGCCGCTCGTCCGGCCACCTGTCCCGGGCGATGCCCGGCCTGCCCGGGCGCGGCCATGCTGCGTCAGTGACCGACGAACTGACCGATCTGGGCCCTATCGACTATCTCATCGTCGAGTTCCCGGAAAACCGCATGACGGGTGCGGGACTGGCGCACCTGCTCGGGCTCGTCGACCGGGGCATCATCCGCGTCCTCGACCTGGTCTTCGTCCGCAAGGAACCGGACGGCTCGATCACCGTGCTGAGCGTCGCCGACCTGGACGGCGACGGAACCCTCGACCTCGCCGTTTTCGACGGAGCGTCGTCCGGGCTGCTGAGCCGGGACGACATCGACGAGGCCGGCGTCGTGCTCCGGGCAGGGAGCACGGCGGCCGTTCTCATCTACGAGAACCTGTGGGCGGCCCCGATGGCCGCGGCGCTGCGCCGAAGCGGCGCCCAACTCGTCGCCACCGGGCGAATTCCTTGGCTGGACATCGCCTCCGCGCTGGACGCCGCTGGTTCGTAAGAGCGGTTCGCCGATCCGGCAACCCCTGAGGAAGGACAAACCATGCCAGGTTTGCTGCGTGGCATCGCCCGCACCGCCATCGTCGCCGGCACCGCGACCGCGGTGTCCAACCGGGTGACCCGGCGGCAAGCGGGCCGCTGGACCCGGCAGTCCAGCGCTCCGCCGGCGGCGGACGATGACGTCGACGAGACCTTGAGCCAGCTCCGTGAGCTCAACGAACTGAAGAGCCAGGGAGCGCTGACCGAGGATGAATTCCAATGGCAGAAGCGGCTGATCCTCGAGCGATGAGCCTAATCCCCTCAGGGGGAGCAGCTTCTCAGGGGGAGCAGCTTCCGGACGGCCATGCCACCGCGGATTCGTTCACCTCCCAGCGACCCCTGCCCGCCAGGAATCATTACCCCAAACAGGTAATGATCCTTTCTCCGGCCCACGATGGTATTGACGGGAGATCCGTGAAGGGTCTTTGATCAACCGGGTTGACACCCTCCTCAACCGGGACGAGGAATGCAGTTAAGTGAACCGTTAAGCCATTCGGTGGTTCGCCATGTCGCCCACCTTGCCAAAGTGGTCGACCCGAGCATGCCGGTGGCCGCGATGAAGGTGCGCATTCCCGCCACCACATCGACCGTTCTGCCGCGCGAACATCTGCACGCCCTGCTGGACACGGCGGCCGGCATCAGCGCTGCCGGCGGCCCCGTGACGGTCGTGTGCGCGCCCGCCGGTACGGGAAAGACGACGATGCTCGCCTCCTGGGCCCGGCGGCGGACCGAGTGCGGCGACAGTTGTGTGGCGTGGGTCTGTCTGGACTCCGAGGACGACGATCCGATCCTGCTGTGGTCGGCGATTCTGCGCGCGCTGCGGGAGAGTGGTGCCTGGGAACGGGGTGGTCCGCTCGACGCGTTGACACCCCCGCCGGGCGAGCCGTATGCGGCCCTTATCGCCGGGGTGATCGCGGCGATCGACCGGTTGGTCAGACCGATCGTCCTGGTGCTGGATGACGTGCATGAGGTGCGTTCCGCGGGCGCCGTGCGCACCTTGAACTTCCTGCTCCGTTATGCGCCCGCCATGCTGCGGATCGTGCTGGCGACCAGATTGCCGCCGGCGCTGAACCTGGCCCGGCTCATGCTGGAAGGGCGACTCCGGGAAATCGGCGCCAGTGAGCTTGCCTTCTCCGCGGAGGAAGCCCGGCTGCTCTACGCACAAGAAGGGATCCGGCTGACCGATGCGGACCTCCGGCTGCTGATGGAACGAACCCGGGGTTGGCCGGCCGGCCTGCGGTTCGCCGCGATGAGCCTGGACGGCACGGTGCAGCCGGCCCGGCAGATCACCG
The DNA here is from genome assembly GCF_036002505.1 of Actinophytocola sp. Classification (GTDB taxonomy): domain Bacteria; phylum Actinomycetota; class Actinomycetes; order Mycobacteriales; family Pseudonocardiaceae; genus DASYTH01. The sequence continues at coordinate 21,175 of NZ_DASYTH010000388.1, forward strand.
GCTTCACCGGGGACAAGCGGATCGTGGCCGACTACCTCATTGACGAAGTCGTTGCGCGGCAACCAAAAGATGTCCAGCAGTTCATGCTGTCCACAAGCGTCACGCAGTCGTTCACCGCCGGCCTCGCCGCCGTGTTGAGCCGGCAGCAGAATGTCGGCCATATTCTCGACCATCTGGAACGCGCCGGCATCGTCGAGTGCGACCAGGACGGCTCCCAGCGCTGGTACCGCTACCACCCGCTGCTCGGCAGGTGCCTGCGTGCCGAGCTGGGTCGCCGCCGGCTGTCCGACCGGCATCTGCTCAACCGGACGGCCGCCGGCTGGTTCCTCGCCGCCGGCGACCCGCTGCGGTCGATCGTGCACGCGCTCGCCGGCCGCGACGACGAGCTCGTCACCCGGCTGGTCACCGACCACGGGCTCGAGCAGATCCTGCGGGGACGATCCGGCCGGCTGCGCGGAATTCTCGACACCGCACCGGCCCACGTGCTGGCCCGGCAACCCGTCGCGTTCGTGGCTGCGGAGGCGACCCTCGACCTGGGTGATCTACCGGCGGCCGACCGGTGGCTGAGGGGCTTGGCCAGGTCAGCGCACACGCAGCGATCACGCGCGCAGCTGGCCACGGTGTGGCTGCACCGCGCCCTGGTGCAGGGTGACATCGGCGCCATGCTGGCGAAGCTGAAAACCACGCAGGCCGGCCACACCGGCGACCATGACCTGGACCTGCTCGCCCTGCTCCACCGCGGTGTCGCCGCGGCCTGGACCGGCAACCGGCAGGCCGCGGCGGCGGATCTGCAACGCGCCCATGACCGTGCCACGGCCGAACACCGGGACGCCGTCGTCCTGCACAGCAAAGTGCATCTGGCCGCGGAGGGCGACCTCACGCACCTGCGAGAGCTGGCCGAGTCCGCGCTCAGGTTCGCCAAGTCCCGAGGCTGGGCACGGACATCCCGCTGCGCCTACCTGTACTTGCTGCTGGGTGTCGTCGCCTACCAGCAACTGGACGATCAGCGGGCCCGGCAGCTCTGGACGATCGCCGGCAGCAACCGGGACGGTGCGCCGGCCGACCCCACCATCCCGCTGTTCGCGCGCACCCTGCGGGCAATGGTCGTGTTCGACCATGCCGAGGACCCGGTGTCGGTCACGACCACCCTGCAGCGGCAATGGCAACGCGTCGGTGACCGGAACCCGTCACCGGCCCTGCTCGCCTACGTGCTCCCGGCCTGCCAGCGGATGGCGCTCCGCACAGGGAACCAGGCGTGGGCGACGGAGTTGGCCGAGCGGGCCGACGCTCTGCTCTACCCCTGCGGGGAACGCGCACTGCTCCGGGCCGGCCTGCACGCCCACACCGGCAGGACCCGCCTGGCCAGGCGGCTGCTGGAGTCCGTCCTCAACGGCCAGAACCGCACCATCGTCACCCCGACCCTCATCGACGCCTGGCTGCTGGAAGCCGTGCTGGCGCATCGGATCGAGAACGTCCAGGACGCCCACGAAGCCCTCGCCCGAGCCCTCGCCGTGGCCGCGCCGCACCATGCGCTCCGGCCCTTCCACGAGGCCGGCCCCGCGATCCGCACCCTGCTCGCCGACGGAGCCGGCCGGTTCGGTCAGCTGGAACCCTTCGCCGGCACGGTGTTGGCCGGACTACCCGCGTCCGCCCCCGACCTCACCGACGGGCTCACCAAACGGGAACAGGCCCTGCTCGCCGAACTACCCTCGATGCGCACCGCCGAAGAGATCGCCGATTCCCTGTTCGTCTCGGTCAACACGGTCAAGACCCACCTACGCGGCATCTATCGCAAACTCGGGGTCAACCGCCGCCGGGACGCCATCACCGTCGCCCGCCAGCGCGGGCTCCTGTGACCGGCTTCTGGTCAAGAAACTGGATCACCGCAAGGCAGGCGACCAGCACCAGCGCGATCATCAGAACGGCAAGGCCGCTGGGCCGGTCCAGAAACACGAAGACCAGCACGGCCAGGCCCACCGCCCCGATCCGCAGGGCACCGAGGTGGGTGTGCACCCAGCCGCCGACCGGGCCGGTGCGCAACCCGGCCTTCGTGCCGCGCTCGCGAAGCCAACCAAGGGTCTGCCCGGCGGAGGCGCGCAGGCGGGCGGCGGTGACCGCCGGTCCGGTCAGGAACGCCCCCGCGGCGACCACCAGGCCGAGCACGAGCGCGGTGCGCAGCCCGTCGCGCAGGAACCGGACCAGGATGTCGAAGGCAGCCGCGGTCGCGGGCGCCGACCTGCCCGGCACGCTGTCCACCAGCACCGCACGCGACACCAGCAAGGTGCCCGCCAGCACGACCATGCCCGCCGCGACACCGAGGCCGGTGGCCAGCACCGCCCGCCGGTGATCACCGGCGAGGTAGACACCCAGCGCCAGGACGGCGGCGGCGACCCACGGCAGCCAGGCCGCGGCCCGGTCCAGCGTGGAATACGCGGTTCGCGCCCGCACCAGATCCCTCGCCTCCGCGATGGCGATCGTGGGATGCACCTCGGGCAGCCGAGCCGCCACCGCCAGACCCGACTCGGCCAACTGCTGCTTCGCCGCGTCGAGGAACGGGGCCAGATCCAGCACCACGTCCGAACCGCGGACCGCGACCGCCGAGGACGACCCCGACAGCACCGCGTTGGCCTGCTCGTGCGCTATCCGGACGACGCGGTCCCAGGCCTGCGCGAACTGCGGGCTGGCGAACAGTTCGCCGACCTTGGTGTGGACGAAGCTCCGCACGCTCGCGGCCAGCGGACCGGTGAGGTCCCGCAGGCGATCGGCGATCCGCGGCGGCAAACCCTGGGCGGAGAGGGCGTCCACCGCTTCGCCGGCCAGCGCCCGCACGTCGACGTAGCTGAAGACGGTGTCGGTCACCCGGTCGGTCAGCGCCGCCTGCACCGAGGGTTCCCGGATCAGCGGGCCCACCGTGGCGACGAACCGGTCGGTGTCCGCCACCTGGTTGTGCACCCACACGGTGGCCAGCGATACGGGCGCCAGCGCGCAGCCCACCACGATCAGCACGCCCGCGACGAGCGGCTTCCCCTTCATCAGGCGCCGGGGCCGGGACGCCCGCAGCGCCCCAACCTCACCGCGCAACCGCTCCAACTCGGCACGCTCGTCGCCGCTCAGCGCCGGCCCGTCCCGGTCCAATCCGCTCGAATCGGGCACGGTCGGCCTCCCACTGACGCCTGCGTGCCGCTGTTCAGCAGCTGACCATCTGGTTGTCCACGTCCTCGACGTCGTGGTGCGGGAGACCCGGACGGGTCCACTCGATCAGGCAGGAAACGCAGCCGTCGTCGAGGCCCCGCGCGATGCCGGTGTCGTCGGACCTTTCCGGGACCGCGAGGACCCGGTCCATACCCAGTATTTCCACGACCTTGCGGACCGGCCCGGACGCCGAGACCACGCTCAGGTATCCGCCGAGCCGGCGAGCCTGTGCCCGAATTGCCAGGAGCACCCTGACCCCACCGCAATCCATGAACGTGACCCCGGCGAGATCGACCGCCAGCCGCGGCCCGTGCCGCCGGATGACCTCACGGGCACAATTGTGTAGGCGCCGGCTGGACCCGAGGTCGATCTCGCCGGCCACCGAAACCATCGTTTCGAGGCCGTCTCGCCGTACGCTCAGCAGCAGGTTCATCGACGTGTATCTCCCGCCCGTTCATTCGTGCGCCGTGCCGGTGCCGGACGGACCGGGCCCGATCGCTGGCCGCCAAGGTGTGGCCCCGAACCAACACCACTGCGAACTCCGCTCGACCCGTCCGGCACCGACTGGGACCCGGCTCCAGGGGTGGTTTCGGCTTTCCGAGTCCACGTGTCAACCTGCCGGAATCTCCCCCGGTGGTCCTCACCCACACCGGGTGATCCCGCTCGCGGCCTCCGGCCGCCCGCCGATCGTGTCCATTGTGGAGCTTCCAGCCGGTGAATCACCCGCCGCGCACGAGGCGACGAGCCGGCGTCTGCCAACACCATCAGTGCTCTCCGGAGCGGATCGGCTACCGGAACCGGGGAGAGGAGTCACCATGGCGGAGCCGTCCCGACGCCGCAGCAGGATGGCGGTGGTCAGCTTCATGATGATGCTCCTGCTCACCGCAAAACGCGCCGAGCACCACTCCGGTCAGGGGTACGGCGGCAGCGAATCCGACGGCATCGTGTCCACACTGGACGCCGTGCCCGAGCTCATCAGCGAACTGGGACAGTTGCTCGGCGCGCTGACGAAGCCATGACCCGCTCGGACCGCCGGTCAGCTGGCGCCGATCGTGATTTCCAGGTTGTTCAGGCCGCGGACCTGAGTGTAACGCCGCAACGGCATGCACCCCGGCGTCACATGGTAGCGAGGAATACGCGCGTGCCATTCTTCCAGAGCGATCCGGAGCACGCTGCGGGCGACGAACATGCCCAGGCACCTGTGGGGGCCGATGCCGAAGCCCAGGTGGCGCGTGCTGGAGCGGGAGAAGTTGACGTTGTCGGGGTCGTCGAAGACCTCGGGGTCGCGGCCGGCCATGCCCCAGGGTACGAGGACCTGGTCGCCGGCGTGCAGCGTCTCGCCGTGGAGGTTGATGTCGCGGGTGAGGACGCGGGCGGTGGTGGAGATGGGTTCGTAGCGGAGGAGTTCTTCGATGATTGTGGGGATTTTGGTGGGGTCGGTGGCGATCAGGTTTTGTGCGTCGGGGTGTTCGGCCAGGTACAGGAATATCATGCCCAGGGCGGAGTTGGTGCTGTCGAGGGCGGCCATCATGGTCAGGAAGACGACGTTGATCATTTCGTCTTGGGTGAGGGGGCGGCCGTCGTGGGTGGCGTTGAGGAGGCGGCTGAGGACGTCGGTGCGGCCTTCCGTCCCGGCCTCGCGGCGGCGGGTGATGGCGTCGCCGAAGAACTGCCAGAGGGTTTGGTTGGCTTCTTGAATGTCTTTGTCGGATTGGGCTTTGGGGAGGGCTTCGTAGGCTAGCCAGTCCTTGTGGACTAGGAGTTCCTCCAAATATTCATGGCCGATGCCGAAGTGGGTGAGGAAGGTGTCTGCGGGGAGGGGGATGGCGAAGTCGGTGATGAAGTTGCACGATCCCTTCTCCACGATGGGGTCGATCAGGGAGAAGGCGGCGGAGCGGATGTGCGGGACGAGGTGTTTGACGGCGTCGGGGCTGAACAGGTCGGAGAGGGTGATGCGCCAGGCGCGGTGGACGAGGCCGTCGAGTTCGATCGGAATCATTTTGGGGCCGAAGAACTCGTGGTGGGGGATCATGGATTTGTCGCTGGAGAATATCTCCGGGTTGCGGGCGGCCCATTCGATGTCGGCGTAGCGGGTGAGGATCCAGTAGCCGCCGAACTCCTCGGAGCGGACGACGGGGGCGTGGGCGCGCAGCTCGGCGAAGGGGGTGACCGGGTCCTGCTGGAGCCAGGGTTGGAACACGTGCCACTGGCGGATGCGTTCGGCCAGGGTGTCGGGCGCCGCGAACGGGTCGGCCATCTTGCGCTCCCCACGTCGAGTCGAGACCGGTGAGATCACGACAGCATCGGCGGCGGGGCTAACGAGTAGCTAAAGCCGTCAGTCGTGTACGAGGAGGTTGGCCAGGGCAGCGCGGGAGCGGATGTTGAGCTTGCGGTAGATGCGGGTGAGGTGGACGTCGACGGTGCGCGGGCTCAGCGACAGCGCGGCGGCGATCTCGCGGGTGGACTTGCCGGTCTTGGCCAGGCTCGCCACCTCCCGTTCCCGGACGGTGAGATCGGCGAAACCGGACGGCGGGGTGCGCGGCTCGACCCGGTCGGCGAGACCGGCCAGCAGGCGCTCGGCCATCTCCCCCAGCCACTGGGCGCCGCACGGGCCGGCGAGCTCCGCGGCCATCCGCAGCATGGTCGCCGCCTCGTCGGTGAGGCCGGTCTCGGCGACGTGCGGCGCGGCGAGCACCAGCACCCAGGCGTGGTGGATCGGCATGCCGGCGGCGGTGAACTCCCCGGCCGCGGAACGGAACAGCGTGACCGCCGCGGCCAGCCGGCCGTCGTGGCGAGCCAGATGAGCCTGCGCCAGGTAGGCGTGGCCGCGAGCGTCCGGCAGCGCCAGCGTCTCGGCCGCGGTGCTGGCGCGGCGGGCCCATTCGGTGGCGGCCACGGGGTCACCGGCCTCCAGGGCGGCGGCGGTGAGCAGCTCGTAGCAGCGCGGGCGCAGGCCCAGCGGCAGCCGGTCGAGGTCGTGCCCGCCGCCGTTGGACAGCAGCAGGTCGGTGGCCCGGGAAAGCTCCCCGTTGAGCCGCAACGCGGTCGCGAACGGCACGGCAGCGCTGGCCGAGCAGCCGGCGCTGGCCGCGCGGAGCGCCGTGAACGCCTGCTCCCCCAAGGTGATCGCCTGCATCCGGTCGCGCGCGTCCAGCCACGCCGCGGCCTCCGACTCGATGGCCAGCGCCAGACCCACCAGGCCCTGCGCGTGGTGGCGCAGCGCCGACTCGCGGGCCCGGACCGCGTCCACCCGGGCGTCGGCGAGGTGCCCGCCGTGCCGCAGCCCCACGCTCAACCCGCAGAGCAGTGCGGATTCCAGGAACTCGTGCCCGGAGTCGCGCACGATGGCCAGGCCCCGGCGGAAGTTGTCCACCGCGTCGGTGAGCCGGCCGGTGAGCAGCTCCGCCCAGGCGTGGATGACCAGGTACTCCGGATTGATCGCGAGCTCCCGGTCGGTCAGCCGGTTCAGCAGCGTGGCGCTGGACGCCACCGCGTCACCGGGCCGGGCCCCGACCGCGGCGGCGAACGCGGTCAGCGCCCGCACGCCGGATTCGGCCAGCTGGTCGTCCTGCTCGCGGGCCAGCCGCAGCGCCGCTTCGAGCTCCTCCGGCTTCGGCAGCTTTCCGTCCAGCAGCCCGATGATCCCGCGGCCGATGCGCAGCGCCGCCCCGTCGCCGGCGGCCAGCTCCGCGTCCAGCAAGGCTTCCGCGTGCTCCCGCCCGCCGCGCAGGCTCGTGGTCAGCGCGCACCAGGTCAGCGCCGCGGTGCGGATGTCGGCCGGCTCGTGGATCACCATGCGCAGCGCCGCGTCCAGCACGTGCCGGACGTCCTGGTGCCAGGACAGGCCCTCGAATACCCGGCCCAGCAACCGGAACAGCGCCACCCGGCGGGCCTCCACCGAGCGGGCCCCGGGCAGCGCGCCGAGCGCCACCTGGAACCAGTACACCGCGGCCACCGGGTCACCGGCCTGCATGGCGTCCTCGGCGGCCCGGGTGAGCACCTGCAGCGCGTGCGGATCCGGGCCGGACAGCGAGAACTCCACGTGCGGCGCCTGCTCGGCGGCCGAGGCCCCGCTGGCCGCGAGCACGGCCTGGGCCCGGCGGTGCGCGGCGACCCGCCAGCGCGGATCCGTGTTGATGTAACACAACCCGCGCAGCACCGGGTGCCGCCAGGTGAACAGCGGGCTGCGGCCCACCGGCCGGAGGAGATCGCGCCGGATGAGCGGGGCCACCGAGGAGTAGACCTCGCCCTTGTCCAGATCCGCCACCGTGGCCAGGGTGTCCAGGTCGAACTCACCGAGCACCGCGGCCGCGTCGATGATCGTCTGCTCCACCGCGGTGAGCGTGGCCAGCTCGCCGACCATCCGGGCGGCGAAGTGGCTGGGGATGCCGGCCGCGCACGGCACCCCGGCGCCCTTGTCCCGCAACGAGGCGGCGTTCGCCAGCGCCAGCAGGTACAGCGGGTTGCCGTTGCCGCGGGTGTGCAGCTCGAGCAGCCGCTCGTCGTCGACGGCGCGGCCGAGCAGCTCCGCGGACTGGGCCAGGCTCAGCTCGCCCAATTCCACCCGGTCGACCGTGCCCAGCTCCATGCCGTGCGCCAGCGCACCGCGCAGCCGGGCGGAGGCCTGCGGCGTGCGGTGCGCGACCACGGTCAGCAGCGGCGCGTCCACCGGCCAGCGGGTCAGGTAGTCCATCAGCCCGATCGAGTACTGGTCGGCCCAGTGGAAGTCGTCGAGCAGCAACAGCATGCCGGCGCCGCAGCGCTGGCCGATCAGCGTGCGGACGGTGCGGTAGGCCTGTAACCGGTCGTAGTCGGACAGTGCCTCGCCCTCGGCGGCCAGCCGGGCGACCACGCCGTCGGCGTCGATGCCGTCCAGCACGGCGGCGAAGGCGTGCAACGGCATCCGCCGCTCCAGCTCGGAGCACCGGCCGCTGAGCACGGTGACGCCCCGCTCGGCGGCCTCGGCGCCGAGCGCGGCGAGCAGCCTGGTCTTCCCGGCGCCCGGCTCGCCGACCAGCTCGATGATGTGGCCGGACCGCTCGCCCAGGCTGTCCAGCGCCGCGGTCAGGATCTCGGCCTCGGCGCGGCGCACCAACGGGTTCGGCACATCCGGCTTGGGAACGCGCTCGGCCACCCGCACAGCCACTACCGTCTCCACCTTCCCCCACTGGTCGGGGCGAATCGAACGGTACCCACGGTCGGCGCCCGGCGAGGCGTTCTCGCCTCGTGGGACGCCGATCACAC
>NZ_DASYTH010000389.1:0-2431 GCF_036002505.1 Actinophytocola sp.
GACGCGACGCGGTGCCGCACCCCTCCACCACAGTCCGCTGACAACGTTGTCTTCCGTCGCCGTACGGCCGGCTGCCAGCGTGATTGCTCCGCAATCCGCGGTCCCAGCGCGGTATGCGGGTCATTGCGGAGTCACAGGTGCCGCCGGCGGCACAACGGTTCCGCGATAAGGGCGCCCAGCGGGTTGGGGACGCGATTGCGGAGCGGAAGGTGCCAGCGGCGACGGCATAGCGGCTCCGCAATCGGCGGTCCAAGCGCGTGCGTAGCACGCCCCACCCGAACCCGCGAAGCGAGCCCGCGCCAACCACGCTGAGCGGCCTCGCCCGTAACCCCGCCGAGCCCCGCCCGTAACCCCGCCGAGCCCCGCCCGCAAACCCCGCCGAGCCCACCCGGACCCGGACCCGCGCCGGGCGAGCCCACCCGGATTCGATCGACACGACGCGGTGCCGCACCCCTCCACCACAGTCCGCTGACAACGTTGTCTTCCGTCGCCGTACGGCCGGCTGCCAGCGTGATTGCTCCGCAATCCGCGGTCCCGGCGCGGTATGCGGGTCATTGCGGAGTCACAGGTGCCGCCGGCGGCACAACGGTTCCGCGATAAGGGGCGCCCAGCGGGTTGGGGACGCGATTGCGGAGCGGAAGGTGCCAGCGGCGGCACAACGGCTCCGCGGCCATCGCCCCGGGCGGGCGGCTGCCGACATGATCGCGGCATCCGCCCAACCGCGCACCCACGCCGCCCCCGACAACGTTGTCCCACCAGGACGGCAAGCGCCTAGCCATCCCCCGCGCTGACCGGCGCCAAACGGGTGCCGGTGCAAACCAGGGAGATGCCGGTCCGGGACGCCGGCGCCAAACGAACGGGTGCCGGTCAGCGAGATACCCTGGCGACGGTGCCGTTTGACCGGGAGGCCGACATCGTGCCCGACCTGCAGACCGTCCTCGACCGGGCCGCCGACGGCCAGCGGATCAGCCCACAAGAGGCGCTCGCCGTCTACACCGATGCGCCCCTGCATGCCCTCGGCAGGGCGGCTGACTTCGCGCGGCGGCGGCTGTTCGGCGACATGGCCGATGTCGCGACCTATCTCATTGACCGCAACATCAACTACACCAACGTCTGCGTGACGGCCTGCCGGTTCTGCGCCTTCTACCGCCCGCCCAATCACGACGAGGGCTGGGTTCGTGACCTCGACGACATCCTGCGCCGGTGCGGCGAGGCGGTCGAGCTGGGTGCGACCCAGATCATGTTGCAAGGTGGTCACCACCCCGAGTTCGGCATCGAGTGGTACGAACGTACGTTCGCGGCGATCAAGGGTGCTTATCCACAGCTCGCGTTGCACTCGTTGGGCGGTTCGGAGGTCGTGCACATCGCCAGGGTGTCCGGCCTGACGTTCCAGCAGGTCATCCAACGCCTGCACGCGGCCGGCCTCGATTCCTTCGCCGGCGCTGGTGCGGAGATCCTCGTTCGCCGGGCGCGCAGCGCGATCGCGCCGCTCAAGGAGTCCGGCGAGACCTGGCTGGAGGTGATGGAGACCGCGCACCGGGCTGGGGTCGAGTCGACCGCCACGTTCATGATGGGCACCGGCGAGAGCGCGGCGGAGCGCATCGAGCACCTGCGCATGGTGCGCGACGTGCAGGACCGCACCGGCGGCTTCCGGGCGTTTATCCCCTGGACCTACCAGCCCGAGAACAACCACCTGAAGGGTCGCACCCAGGCGACGACCCTCGAATACCTCAGCCTTGTCGCGGTCGCGCGGTTGTTCCTGCACAACGTCCGCCACATCCAGGGCTCGTGGCTCACCGTCGGCAAGGATGTCGGTCAGCTCACTCTCCACTACGGGGCCGACGACCTGGGCTCGGTGATGCTCGAGGAGAACGTCGTCTCCTCAGCGGGAGCGCGACACCGGTCCAACCGCCTCGAGCTGATCCGGCTCATCCGCGCGGCTGGGCGCGTTCCCGCCCAGCGCGACACCCTCTACAACCACATCCGGGTCCACCGCACGCCCGCTGACGACCCGGTAGATGACCGGGTGGTGTCCCATTTCTCGTCGACAGCACTCCCGCTGGTCGAGGTCAGCTGAGGTCACGATGGCTGCTGGCGTGGGCCGCCGGCCCGTCGAACCGGCATGAGCGGCGTGAGCGGCATGAGCGGCATGAGCGGCATAGGCATGCAGCCGCAGCTCGGCAGTCTCACCCCGCTGATCGCGGGTGACCCGGCGCGGGTGGGTCGCTACGAGTTGATCGGCCGGCTCGGTGTCGGCGGTATGGGCACGGTTTACCTCGGTCGTAACGACGACCGAGTCGTGGCCGTGAAGGTTATCCGGCCCGAGCTGGCTCTCGACTCGTCGTTCCGGGCACGTTTTAGAGACGAGGCCCGGGTGGCCCGCGGTGTGGCGGCGTTCTGCACGGCTCAGGTCCTCGACGCCGACCCCGAC
>NZ_DASYTH010000390.1:0-17140 GCF_036002505.1 Actinophytocola sp.
GTTGACCAGGGTCCCCGAAGGGATCGTTATGGCGCTCCAGCCCAGCCACAGCAAGTTCGGATTCTGGATCTGCGGCAGGATCCACACCGGACTTCCCGGCGTGCCAAGGCAAGTTGGGTTCGGCGAAGGTGGCACGGTCAGCTGCGACTCGGGCCTGGCCCGCAGGATCACGTCCGCGGGATTCCGCGCGATCAGGGTCGGGCCGGTATGGTCGCCGACCCAGAACTCGAGGTTCCGGTTGACGTACTCCACCCAGATCCCGTCCACCCACCCCACGTCCAGCGTGACCGCGGCGTGCGCCGGCGCGACCGCACCGAACAGCGTGACCAGGACGGCCGCGAGCAGTGCGGCGAGCCTGGAATATCTGAACACAACCCTCTCCTCATTTTTCATTCAATACGCGAATGGCGGCCACGGTGAGCCCCGTGGCCGCCACAGCGCGTCTCGGACAGGAGTCAGTCGACCGAGAACGTGAGGGTCTTCGTGACGGACTGGGCCGAACCGCCGCCGACCGGGGTGGCGGTCACCGTGAAGTCCACCGCCCAGGTGCCGCTGGCGGTGAACGCCCAGTTGACATGGGTGTGGCCGGTCGAGTCCGACTTGAAAGTCGTGCTCTGCGGGAAGCTGGCGGAACTGTCGAAGAGCTTCGTGGTCGTGAGCCCGACCTTCTTGTACACGCAGAGGACACCGCCGCTACCCGATGGTGGCCGGACATTCGACGCCGCATTGATCGTCAGGGTGATGTCGTTGTTGACCAGGACACCCGTGCCGATCGACTCGCCGTTCCAGCCCAGCCACAGCAAATTCTCGTTCTGGATCTGCGGCAGAATCCACACCGGGTTACCCGGTGTGCCGAGGCACGCCGGCTTCGGCGACGCTCCTACCACCGTCTCCGTCTCGGGCTTGGCTCGCAGGAGCACATCGGCCGGATCCCGTTCGGTGGTCCCACCACCGTTGTGATCGCCGACCGTCCAGTTCACATTCCCGTTGGCAACCGTCACCCAAACGCCGTCCACGTGCCCCACGTCCAACGTGACCGTGGCGTGCGCCGGCACGACCGCGGCAAACAACATGGCAAGAACTGTCGCGAGTACCGCGACAAGCCTCGAAGGTCTGTACATGACCCCCTCCTCACTGATTCTCAAGAGCGATTGAAAGGAATCCTCTACGGCCGAACAGGCCAACCAGCGCGACATTCCGTCGCGACGACCGGCTGGCCTGTTCCGCCGAACGATCTACAGAGCTCCGACGTGGAACTTGATGTCGACCAGACCGGAGTGGATGAAATGGTTGTTGGACGCGAGACGGGCGGTGACGATGAACGTGAGGGTGTAATCCCCTTCGGCCTCGAAGGCCCAGTTCTCATGCTTGTGGGTGCCCGCCGTCAAGGTGGTGACGTCCGGCAGCCCGTCGCCGCTGTCGGCGAGAATGTCCACCTCGTCCTGCGCGCCGACGGTGAACAAGCTGACGTCGGCGGGACCGCACACCTTCACCAGCCAGACCTTGACGGTGTCGTTCTTGACCACACCGGGTTCCAACTCCTCCGTCGACAGTCCGGCGAACAGCAGGCCCTCGACGTTGGCCTCCGGCAGGATCCAGACCGAGTCGCCCGGGTCGCCGAGGAAGGCGAACTGGGGGGCATCGGCAGGCACCGTGGTCCCGGCTTCCGGCTTGACCTGGAACAGCACGGTGTCCGGGTCGCGTTCCACGCCCGGTTCCACGGTCTCGTCGTGCACGACGACGTCGAGCTGGCCGTCTTCCACCGCGATGTCGAGAACATCCACGTGCCCCGCGGACAGGACAACGCGGTTCGTCGCCTGCGCGGGCGCCATGGCGGCAGTCAGCGTCGCGACGACGAGGGCGCCGGTGACGAGCACGGATCTGGGGCGGACAAGCATCGACAGGCTCCTTCCCCCAAGGGGGCTTGGTTACAGGTTTGTTGCGCACCGACCCTAGTTGACATGATAATCATTGTCATTAGGCCAACTGGCTGAGCGCGTTGGTGCGAGCCGCGGTCGGGGATGTGACCGGGTCGCGACCCGAGCGCGATCCACGGGTGCCCGCGGTGCTGCTCTACTGGGGCGGTCGGTTTCCGGGGGAGGGGGTTCGTCGTGCGATCAGCGATGCGTTTCGTGGTGGCCGGACTGGTGTCGGTGCTCGCCGGGGTGGTTCCGGCCGGGGTCGCCGAGGGGCGGCCGGGTGGTTGTGACTGGACGCAATGGGGTCAGGGGGCCGCGCACAACGGGCAGTCGTGCGCGGCCGGGCAGCGCGATCTGCGGCTGCTGAGCCGGTTGGTGGTGGACCCGTTCGCCGAACAGGAGGAGGCCGACGGCTTCGGCGCGCTGGGCGTGCACTTTCCGGCGCCGCTCGTCGACGGCGACGGAAATGTGTTCTTTCTGAGGAAGGGCGGATCGTATGTTCCTTGTGACCCGCCCGGTTCGGGGGAGCCGGCCCCGTGTGGGGTGTTCGATCCGGAGAACCTGAACCGGATGACGTGGTCGATCCAGGCGATGCGGTGGCAGCGTGGCCAGCTGGTGCCGCGGTGGACGTTCACGTCGGACTGGAAACCGACCCAGCGGGGGTCCGAGGCGATGTTCCAGTCCGCGATGAGCGACGACCACGTCTACGTTCCCGGCGCCGGCGGCACGGTTTTCCAGCTGGCCAAGGGAAACGGCCGCGTGGTGCGGCGGATCAACCCGTTCGGCGGCAGCATCGACCCGGCGGCGTTCGTCTCCGGTGGGCTCACCCTCGACGCGCACGGCACCCTGCTCTACAACGTGATCAAGCCCGAACCCGGTCCGAACGGCCTCACCGACGGGCACGGTTTTCTGGTGCGCGCCAGCCGGGACCGCATCAGCATGGTCGACTACCGCACGCTCATTCCCGGCGCGCCGGGGGCAACCGACCTGTGCTACTCGAACTTCCGGGTGAGCGGGTTTCCACTGCCGTGGCCACCGCCACCCCAGCCCGACGGTTCGCCGACCCTGCCGCCGCAGGTTCCGTGCCTGTCCCAGCGGGCCGGTTTCAACGTGGCGCCCGCCGTCGGCCCGGACGGCACGATCGTCACCGTCACCCGCCCGCACAGCTTCAACCTGAACGACTACGGATACATCGTCGCGCTCAACCCGGACCTCAGCCTGAAGTGGGCAACCTCGCTGCGCGGCCATCTCAACGACGGCTGCGGCATCCTCGCCCCGTACGGCGGCGGGATCTTCGACTGCCGGCCCGGCACCGCCGTCGGCGTCGACCCGCAGACGAACCTGGCGCCGGCCGCCGGGGTGAACGACAACAGCTCGGCCTCCCCGGTGATCCTGCCCGACGGCGGCGTCGTGTACGGGTCGTTCACCTTCTACAACGGCGGTCGCGGGCATCTGGTCAAGATCGACCGCCAGGGCCGGTTCCTGGGCACCTACGACTTCGGCTGGGACAGCACGCCGGGCGTGTACCGCCACGACGGCACGTATTCCTTGCTCCTCAAGGACAACCACTACCGCACCAACGGGCCGTTCCACGTCACCCGGCTGGACGCCGACCTGAACGTGGAGTGGTCGCACGCCGCCACCGAGACCAGGACCTGCCAGCGGGAGCCGGACGGCACGGTGACCTGTGTCGACGACGGCGAGCACCCCGACGGGTTCGAATGGTGCATCAGCGCACCCGCGATCGACCGTGACGGCAACGTCTACGGCCTCAACGAGGACGGAAACCTCTACGCCATCGACAAGTTCGGCCGGCAGCGGGCGAAGGTGTTCCTGTCCAAGACGATCGCCGCCGCCTACACCCCGGTGTCACTGGACGCCCAGGGCCGGGTCTACGCGCAGAACAACGGCGAGCTGTACGTGCTCGGGCGGTAGGCGGTGAATGCGTCCTTTCTCTCACTGGGCGTGAGAAAGGACGCCTTCATCGCACTTCGTGGTCGTCCGGCACCGCCCGGAGAAACTGGGAAAACGCCGCGGCCCGGTTCAAATGGCCGACGGGCACGTCCAACGCGACGCCTATCCAGTTTCTCCAGTACCGGCCGGGGATGCGTTTACCATGTTCCCAGCGGGCGATCTGGCGGCGGTTGACGGCGTCGTTTCCGGAGACATCCGCGAGTTTGCCGGCCAATCCTCCCTGGGTGAGACCGCGCCGGTGACGCAGGTTGCGGATGAGGTCGCCGATCGGCTCGCCGGCCCGTTCGTCGATCTTGATCAGATTCTCCGACACCGACATTCCCGTGATAGTTGAATGGTCCACAGCTTTGACACCCTCCGCGAGGAGCCTAGTCCGCATTTACGGAATGTCGTCGAACGATCACATAAGGTGCTACCAAGATGGCTCATAGGTTGTAGCCCGCCCACCTCGTTGGAGTGTTCCGGCGGTGTGTCCCGGCGGGCACACTGGCGCCAATGCCTGACGATGACCGGTTACCGCCGCCCGCCGTTGAGATCGTCAACCGCCTGCGCCGGGCCCACACCTACGAACGCCGGCGGATCGCCAGAGACCTGCACGACCAGGTGGCGCACGGGCTCAGCGTCGCCCTGAACAGCCTCGAGCTGCATCTGCTGTACCTGGACAGCGACCCGGCACGGGCGCTGGCCCAGCTGCGCACCGCCATGCGCGCGGTGCGCCGGTCGCAGGAGACGGTGCGCGCGCTCGCCTGGGGCCTGCGCCGGCGGGAGGTCGTGCACGGGCTGGAGGCCGCGCTCCGCGACTACCTCGTCGCGGTGGCGCCGCCCGCCCTGGCCTGGACCGTGGAGCTGCGCGGCGACGACTCCCGGCTGCCGGCGGAGACCTGTGACGAGCTGTTCCTCGCCCTGCGCGAGGCGGTCCGCAACGCGCTGATCCACTCCGCGGCGGACCGGGTCGAGGTCGCCGTGCGGATCGGGCCGGACGCGGTGCGCGCCAGCGTGTCCGACGACGGGACCGGCTTCGACACCGAGCAGTACGGGCAGGGCGGCGGGCTGGCCTCGATCCGCGAGCGGGCCGAGCTGCTGGGCGGCGGCGTCACCCTGTCCAGCGCGCCCGGGGCGGGCACGACCGTGCGGATGCTCATCCCGCTGGCCGATGCGCCTGACCAGTGATTCCGCCATCCGGGTGTCGTGCCGGCCGTTGTGTCGTCCATCTCTTGACCAGTCTTACTTTTCTGGTTCAGTAGCTGAGGTGCGACGATCTGGCGGCGAATAGTCAGGGGAGGCGGCGCTCACCTCTTGAGAACGGCACAACTGGAAGAATTGAATCGTCAACATCTTGGGGGGAGTGATCAGGGCACCGCAAGAATTTCGATCGTCATCGTCGACGACCACACGCTGTTCCGTGAGGGCCTGCGCGAGATCCTGCTGACCGAGCGCGACTTCGCCGTGGTCGGGGAGGCCGGTGACGGCGAGGAGGGCATCGCCGTGGTGTGCAGCCGCCACCCGGACGTGCTGCTGCTCGACGTCGAGATGCCGCATCATCAGGTGAAGCGCACCGTGCCGCGGTTCCTGCAGGTTTCGCCGCGGACCCGGATCATCGTGCTGACCATGTACGACGATCCCCAGCTGGCGGGCGAGCTCATCAACCTTGGCGCGCGGGCGTATCTGGTGAAGAGCGCGACCCGGGCGGAGCTGATCTCGGTGATCCGCGGCGTGTGCAGCGACGAGGGACGCGTCGTGGTCTCCATGTCCCGGCGCGGCTTCCGCGCGCTGGGCGACGAGGCGGAGCAGCTGCTGACCCGGCGGCAGAAGGAGATCCTCGGGTTGGCGGCGCAGGCGCTGAGCAACGCCCAGATCGCGAACCGCTTGTACATCTCGGAGAACACGGTCAAGCGGCATCTCAGCACGATCTACGCCGAGCTCGGCGCGGTGTCCAGAGTGGACGCCATCAACAAGGCCCGGGCGGCCGCGCTGATCCCTCCGGTGGACCCGGGCTGGGACGACGGCGTCCCGGACGAGCCCGATCCGTGAGGCCGGCCAGCGGTTGGCCCCCTTCCGGGTACCCCGGGGCGCTGCCATGCTCGGTGGCGGTGGCCTGAACCAATCGAAAGTTGACCAACCGGCGGCCGGCGTGCGGGGCGTGTGCAGGGCGCGCCCCGCACACCGGCGCCAAGGGGAATTGCCGTGCTGCGCCTCGGGTTGTGGGCGACCGTGGGCACACTCGTGGTGGGCGTGCCACCGGTGGCTCCGGCGGTGGCGGGGCACGATGCGGTGGTGGTCAACGAGTTCGCCGCGGGCCGTTATGTGGAGTTGCGCAACGTCTCGATGTCGACGGTCGACATCGGCGGCTTCAAGCTGTACCTGTGCGACCGGTACGGGGTGACCGGCGAGGTGCGGATCGCGCTCGACGCCCGGTTGTCCGGCGGTGACTTCTACCTGGTCGCCGCGCCGGCGTTCACCGGCGATGCGGCCGACCAGGTGTACTCCGGCGTGCTGCCCCGCGGTGGTGCCGCCCTGCACGACCCGGACCTGGGCTGGGTGGACGGGACCGCCGTGGTCGCCGGGTCGCCGTGCGGCGAGGGCGATCCGGCGCCCGATTGCCGGAGCGGGTCGGTGGCGCGGGACGCGGACAGCGTCGACACCGGACGCAACGCCGCCGACTTCACCTGCCGGCCCCTGTCGCCGCGCGCACCGAACTGAGCGTCACAGCCAGCCGCGCCGGACGGCTTCGGCACCGGCCTGGAACCGGGTGGACGAGCGCAGCAGATCCAGGATCCGGACGATGCGCCGGCCGGCGGTGCGCGCGCTGGTGTGCAGGTGGCGGGCGATCGCCTCGTCCTTGAACCCGGCGGCCAGCAGCGCCAGCACCTTGGTCTCGTCGGCGGTCAACCCGTGCGGTTCCGGTTGCACACCAAGGGGATGGGCGTGCTCCCAGTACACCTCGAAGAGCGCCGTCAGTGCGTCCAGTAGTCCGGACGCGCTGATGATCGCGACGCTCTCGGTGGCGTACTCGTCCGAGGTCAGCGAGACCCGGGCGGCCCGGCCGTCGACGATCATCAACTTCAGCGGCAGCTCGGGCAGCGTGCGGGCGCTTTCGCCGTGCCGGGTCAGCGCGGTGACCGTGTCGAACTTGTCCCGTGCCGCAAGGGCTTCGGCGCTGTACACCACCCGGAGCCGGACACCGCGCCGCAGCAACGGAAGTTCGGCGGCCACCTCGTCGAAATCGGACGGGACCGCATAAGGCGGGCGCTCGAACGCCATGATCTCGCGGGTCGCGCCCTGGTAGAGCTCCATGGTCCGCCGGTAGATCTCCCCGCGTCCGGTCACCACCTCCACCAGTTGGGCCGGATCCGCACGCAGCCGGCCGGTGCGGAAGTCGGCGGAGAGCTCCACCGCGGCGGTCCGGGCCGCGTGCAGCTCCGCCTCGCGCCGGTGCGCCAGCGCCTGCAGCGCGGGATCGGGATCGTTGGGCCGGAACCGGCCACCCTCCGCCGGGCGGACCAGCCCCAGACCGGCCAGCCGGGACAGCGCCCCGCGCACCCGGCGCGCCTCATCGTCCACAAAGGACGACAACTCGGCCGGCGTCGTATCCGGCCGCAGCAGCAGCGCGCGGTAGACCCTCTCATCGAACACCGACACGCCGAGCGCCCGCAACATTCCTACCTCCATCTCGTGTCCTGAATCGGCAATGCCGATATTCGCCAGTTCTTTGTCTGGACGGAGATCGTTCATTCACCTTTCACTCTATTTCACGTTGAGCTGTCAACCATTTCGACGAGAACGGAGCCGACCATGGGCAGACTCCTGCTGGCACTGGTGGTGATGGTGACGACCGCGGTGTCGAGCGGCGGCACCGCGGCCGGCGACCCCACCGGTCATGGCGCCGTCCCGCCGGCGCCCACCATCCACCGGGTGACCCTGGTGACCGGAGACACCGTGGAGCTGACCGTGGCCGGTGACGGTCGCCGGGCCGTGGCGGTCCAGGCCGCGGCCCGGCCCTCGGGCGCGCCGGTCGACTTCCAGACCGTCGGCGGGCGGGACGAGTTGTACGTGATCCCGTCCGACGCCGCGCCGTTCCTGGTCGGCGGCACCCTCGACCGCGCCCTGTTCGACGTCGCGGCGCTGGTGCGCGACGGGCTCGACGACGCGTCCACGGACACGCTTCCGGTGCAGGTCGGCTACTCCGGCAAGGGCGTGGCGGCGCTGCCCGGAGCCACCCGGGTCGTGCCGGTGCCGGCGGCGAATCTGGCCGGAATGAAGGTGAAACACGATCGGGCGGCCGAGTTCTGGCGGTCGGTCACCGCCGGTGGCGTGGGAAAGATCCGGCTGGACCGGAAGGTGCGGGTGGCGCTGGACCAGAGCGTGCCGATGGTCGGCGCGCCGGCCGCGTGGGCCGCCGGCCTGGACGGCACCGGCGTGACGGTCGGCGTGGTGGACACCGGCATCGACGCCACGCACCCGGACCTGGCCGGTGCCGTGATCGACTCCGCCAACTTCACCGAGGAGCCCGACATTCGCGACGGGGTCGGGCACGGCACGCACGTCGCCTCGACAATCGCGGGGACCGGGCGGGCTTCCACGGGCCGGTTCCGGGGCGTGGCGCCCGGGTCGAAACTCGTTGTCGCCAAGGTGTTCGACACCTCCGGGTTCGCGACCGAATCCCAGGTGATGGCCGGCATGGAGTGGGCGGCCACGCACGGCGCGAAGGTCGTGAACCTGAGCCTGGGCAGTGCGCCGACCGACGGCACCGACCCGGTCAGCCAGCTCGTCGACGACCTCACCGCCCGCACCGGGGCGCTGTTCGTGGTGGCCGCCGGCAACCTCGGCGCCGACCGCTCGGTGACCAGCCCCGGCGCGGCAAGCTCGGCGCTCACCGTCGGCGCCGTGGACAAACGGGACGCGCTCGCCGCGTTCACCAGCCGGGGCCCGCGGCTCGGCGACGCCGCCGCCAAACCGGAGATCGTCGCGCCCGGGGTGTCGATCACCGCCGCCCGGGCCGCGGGCACCGCGCTGGGCACTCCGGTCGACGACCGGTACACCACGGCATCCGGCACCTCGATGGCCACCCCGCACGTGGCCGGCGCGGCCGCGCTGCTCGCCCAGCGGCACCCCGACTGGCCGCCGGGCCGGCTCAAGGACGCGCTGGTCGGCGCCGCCCGGGACGACGGCCTGCGCTGGTTCGAGCAGGGTGCCGGCCGGCTCGACATCGCCCGGATGATCAGCCAGCCGGCGACCGCGACGGCGGCGCTCAACCTCGGCCGGCTGCCCCGAACCAGCGGCCCGGCGACCGCGTCAGTCAGCTACACCAACGATTCCGACCGGCCGCTCACCTTGCGGCTGACGCTCGCGGTGCACGGCTGGGCCGGCACCCCGGCGCCGGAGGGCGCGGTCCGGCTCGACGCCACCACGGTCGTCGTGCCGGCCCACGGGCAGGCCGCGGTTGGGATCAGCGCAGATCCGCGCGTCGGGGAGACCGGCGCGTACGGGGGTCTGGTGACCGCGACCGGGCCGGACGGGTTGTCGCTGCGCACTCCGCTGGGCTACTACGTGCCCACCCCGACCGGTCCGATCACCGTCGGCGTGCTGGACTCGGCCGGCCAACCGGCGACGAACTGGTTCGCCGCGGTGTTCAACGAGTCGGCGGGCGCGAGCAACGACCCGCTCGGCCCGGAACCGCTGCAGTTCGTCCCGCTCGGTGCGACGGCGGAGGTGCCGCAGGGGACCTACTCGGTGTCCAGCACGGTCCGCGAGGCGTCGCTGACCTCCCGCCGCTGGACGGCGTTGTCAGCCACCGAGGTCGTGGTGACCGGGGCGCGGACCGAGGTCCGGCTCGACGCCCGCGCCGCCGTCCCGGTCGGGGTGACCACGCCGCGCCCCACCGAGCAGCGCGACCGGACGGTGGCGCTGCGCCGGCACCTGCCGGGCACGACCCTGTTCGTGGAGTGGCAGTTCGTGATCGGCGCGGATGCGACCTGGCAGGTGTACGCCACGCCGGCGGCCTCGGCGCGCCGCGGCACGGTCTCCCTCCAGGACTACTGGACGCTGAGCGAACGCCAGCTGGACCTGCGGGTTCGGGGCACGGTGCTGAACCCGGTCTACGACGCGAGCACGATCGGCGCCGCGCTGGCCGGCGTTCGGACACTGCCGGTGGTCTGGGCCAATGCGGGCCGGCCGGAGGACCTCGCCGGTGCGCGCGGGAAGCTTGCGTTGGTGGCGCTGGGAAATCCGGGCCCGGTGGCGGATCCGGTCAGCGCGACGTTCCAGGCCGCCCGCACGGCGGGCGCCAACGCGGCGGGTGCCGGCGCGGCCGGGATCGCCGTGTACGTGGACGTGCCCGGTGCGCTCCCGGTCGCCGGCCTGGCCACGACGCCGGTGCCGCAGCTCGGCCTCGGCGCCGCGGAGGGGAACGCGTTGCGCGGCCTGCTCGGCGGTGGGCCGGTCACCGCCGACCTCACCGTGCTGCCCGCGCCGCGGTACATGGACAACGTCAGCTACTTCGACGACAACGGAATCCCGGCCGACCATGTCCGGCCGGTGGACCCGCGGACGCTGGTGCCGGTGGACAGCCGGTACCACGCCGATCGCCCGGATGTCCGCTACGCCAAGCAGTGGACGGCTTTCCCGCCGGTGCCGGGCAGCCTCGCCCAGCGCCGGACCACGTGGACCGGGCCGGCCCAGTGGACCGAGTACCTCGGCCCGGTGGACGCCCGGGTGCCGTGGCAGCGCCGGACGTCGCAGAGCGCCCTGGACGCCGCCGGGCGCACGGTCGGCGAGCTGACCCTGTTCGCCGAGAACGTGTTCCGGCCCAACGAGCCGCGACGGTCCACAGAGGACTGGTTCGGCGGCCCGCTGCGCAACGGGGCGCTGACCCTGCGTCCCGATCACCCGGTGCTGGTCGCGGAGACCACCGGTCCGGCGTGGGAGCGTCACTGCGCCTTCTGCCGGGGCGGCGGCAATCCCGACCGGTTCGTGCCCGCACTGCACTGGATGGACACCGCCGCCGGCCACTTCGTCACCATCTGGCAGAACGGCCGGCAGTACTTCGCCACCACCAGGGTGCGGCTGTTCCGCGACGGCCGGGAGATCCCCGCGGACGGGGCGGGTGACCCGCTCAGCACCTTCCCGGTGTTCACCCTGCCCACCGATCGGGGGCGGTACCGGCTGACCATGGTCGACGCGTTCCCGGCGGCGCAGCGGGGTGGGCCGAGCCTGGCGCTGTTCCGGCTCGCGCCACGCACCGAGACGACGTGGGAGTTCACCTCCGGGAGACCCACCGGGCCGGTGCCGGCCGGCTACGGCTGCATCGCTCCGTGCGCCGTCCAACCACTGATCCAGCTCGATCTGCAACCCAACCTCGACCTGGACAACACGGCACCGGCCGGCCGCGAGCACCGGTTCATGATCTTCGCCGGTCATCGCGCCGGGGCCGACGGTGCCGCGCCACTGGTCAACCTGAACGTCCAGTACTCGACCGACGACGGGGCGACCTGGTCTCTGGCCGCGGTCCACCAGGCCGGGGCCGGCGCCTACCTGGTCACCATCAACCATCCGCTCGCCGGGTCCACCAGCGGGTATGTGTCGCTGCGCACTCATGCCTGGGACACCGCCGGAAACTGGGTCGATCAGACCGTGCAGCGGGCCTACGCGCTGCGCGGCTGACGGCGGCGCGGGCGGGCCGGAACTCCGGCCCGCCCGCGTTCCGGGTGCGACAATGTGGTCCGGGGTTCGGGTCAGGTCCAGTGATCCGAGCCCCGCTTACCGGCGATCTGCCGTCAGTTGTACGTGTCCGGGCTGCGGGTCAGCAGCTTGAAATCGGCCACGTTGTTGTTGGCGTCCGCACCGACGATGTTGCGGCCGTAGGACGGGGCCAGCGGGTCCAGCGATGCCAGCTGCGGAACCAGCGGAGCACCCTCGAGGGCCGCGAAGGCGCCGGGTGAGAAGGCGACGCCGTCGATCTTCGCCCCGCCGGGGTTGAACAGCGCGACGCCTCCGTTGTCCGGGATGTCGACCACGAGGGCACCCGGCTGGTCGACCGGCCCGCCGGTGAAGGCCGGGCTGGCCAGGGTCCAGAACGTGTCCTCGGGCAGGCCCGCACCCACCGGCTGCAGGACCGTGCCCTCCGGAATGATCATGACCTGCAGCAGCGTGTTCGAGCTGCTGTAAACCTGGACCAGCCAGCCGCTGATGTCCACGGCGTCCGTCCGGCTCGGGTTCATGATCTCGATGAACTGGTCGAGCGTCCCGGCGGGCCCGCGGGTGGCGACCTGGTTGATCACCGGCTGACCGAAGATCGCGGGACCGGCCTCGGGCTCGGACTGGGCGATCGACGCGGTGGGCTGGACAGTGAGAAACGCAAGCGCGGCCATGCCAAGCAAGGCCAGTACTCGACGCATTACTGCTCCTTTCGTGCGTAACGATTCCTGAGGGGTTCCCGCGCCTTCGGGGAGGTGCGGGAACCAGCTCAAGGTTCCAGCGGAACCGCTACGGCCGGAAGACGGCCAGTTGCTGGCGTCCCCGGCTTGGAGTGCGATGAAGGGGGCCTTTCTCTCGCTGGGCGTGAGAAAGGCCCCCTTCATCGCCCTTCACTCGACAGTGACGGACTTGGCCAGGTTGCGCGGCTTGTCGATGTCGTGGCCAAGCGTCAACGCCGCGTGGTAGGCCAGTAGCTGCAGGGGGATGGTGAGCAGGATCGGGTCGAGCTCGGGCTCGCTGCGCGGGACGGTGATCCGCGGGATGTCGAGCTCGCCGAAGTCCACAGCGTCGTGGGTGATCGCGAGGACGGAGCCGTTGCGGGCACGGATCTGTTGCACGGCACCGAGGTTGCGGTCGGTGAGGTCGTCCTGCGGGAGGATCGCCACGGTCGGCACCGACTCGTCGATGAGGGCGAGCGGGCCGTGCTTGAGCTCGGAGGTCTGGTAGGCCTCGGCGTGCCGGTAGGAGATCTCCTTGAACTTCTGCGCGCCCTCGCGGGCCACCGGGAAGCCGCGGACCCGGCCGATGAAGAACAGGCTGCTGGCGGCGGCCAGCATCTTGGCCTGCTGGGCGATGTCGGCCTCGGCGCGGAGGATCTCCCTGATCTGACCGGGAATCGCGCGCAGTGCGGCGATGATCCGCCGTCCGTCGGCATTGGACAGATCGCGGACCCGGCCGAGCGCCAGGGCGATCATGGCGAAGCCGACGGCCATGTGGGTCAGCGCTTTGGTCGACGCCACCGCGATCTCCGGGCCGGCGTGCAAGTAGACGCCGCCCTCGCAGGCCCGGGCAATGGTGGAGCCGACAACGTTCACCAGGCCGACCACCCGGCCGCCCTTGCGCTTGATCTCCTCGACGGCGAAGAGCGTGTCCGCGGTCTCGCCGGACTGGCTGACCGCGATGTACAGGGTGTCCGCCTCGATGATCGGGTTGCGGTAGCGGAACTCCGACGCGGCCTCGGCGTCGGCCGGGATCCGGGCCAGCTCCTCGATCATGGTGGCGCCGATCTGCCCGACGTAGTAAGCGGATCCACAGCCGAGGATCTTCACCCGGGCGAACCCGCGCAGCTCCCGCGGCGACAGGTTCAGACCGTCCAAACGCGACACTCCGAACCGGTCGTCCAGCCGGCCCTGGATCATCCGCTCCAGCGACTCGGGCTGCTCCACGATCTCCTTGTACATGTAGTGGCCGTAGCCGCCGAGCTCGAGGTCGTCGGCGGTGATGTCGATGTCCGAAGCGACCTTGCCGGTGTCGTGGCCCTCCATGGTGAACGTGCGGTAGGAGGTGGCGGTGACGCTGGCGAACTCGCCGTCCTCCAGGTGCACCACCTGCGAGGCGTGCCGGACCAGCGCGGCCAGGTCGCTGGCCACGAACATCTCCCGCTCCCCCACCCCGATGATCAGCGGGGAACCGTTGCGCGCCACCACGATCGTGTTCGGGTTGGCGGAGTCCACCACCGCGATCGCGTAGGTGCCGGTGACCTTGGAGATCGCGTCCACCACCGCGCCCTCCAGGGTGTCCGAAGTGGACCGAGCGATCAGGTGGGCGAGCACCTCGGTGTCGGTGTCCGAGCGCAGCGTGACACCGGCGTTGGTCAGGTGCTGCCGCAGCGCCGTCGCGTTGTCGATGATCCCGTTGTGCACCACGGAGATCCGGCCGTCCTCGGAGGTGTGCGGGTGCGCGTTGTCCTGGGTGGCCGGGCCGTGCGTGGCCCACCGGGTGTGCCCGATCCCCACCTTGCCGCCGAGCCGCTTCGGCAGCGCGGCGGTGAGGTCACGCACCCGGCCGACGGTCCGGTGCACCTGCACGCCCGCCCCGCCGAGCACCGCGATGCCGGCCGAGTCGTACCCGCGGTACTCCAGCCGGGTCAGCCCCTCGACCAGGATCGGCGCGGCGTTCTGGTTGCCGACGTATCCGACGATCCCACACATGCGCGCTCCTCAGCCGTAGACGATGCGGCGCAGCTGCCGCTCGGTCAGCGGTGGCGCGGCGACGACCCGCCGGGCCAGTTCGCCGCCGATCACCGCGAAGATCTCGGGGTTCCGCTTGCCGGACGCCTGCAGCGCCGCGTGCCGCCGCCGCACATAGTTCTCGACCGGCTCCCGGTAGAAGGCCAGCACGTCCTCGACGACGCGCGCGGCCTCCCCGGCGGGCAGCCCCGTCGAGGAGGCCACCCGCTCGACGATGTCCGGGTCCGGCACCAGCGCATCATGCCGATCCGACCCCCGTAGAAGCAAATATTTGCCCGAAATCGGGCAAGGCCGCCAGCAAGGACGGCCAACGCGGGTTCCTGCCTGCCAAACGCGACCCGCTCAGTAGTACAGCCGGCTGGGCGGCTTCGGCACCCGCTCGGCCCGCCGCGCCGCGAGCACACACGCCACCGCCGCGAGCAGGCAGGCGCTCACCAGGATCACCGGCCACCACACGAACATCGTCACGGCCAGGTACACGCTCAACACCGCCGCCGTCACGTAGACCGCGGCGAGCAGCATCCAGCCGGCTCCCGGCTGCTTGAGCAGCGCGAAAATCGGACAATGCCAACGCCGGCCGAACATCGCGATCCTCCAAGGGTGTACCGAGAGGTATCGCCCAAACGCGGAACCGAGTTACGCGGACCGGCGGATGCCCTGAAGGCCGCCTTCAGGACACTCAACGTCCCGAAGGCCGCCTTCAGGGCATCTTGACACCTAACCACCTAGTTATGAAACCATACGGCTATGAGCACCAGCGCCGATCTACTCGACGCCACCTTCGCCGCGCTCGCGGATCCCACGCGGCGGGCGATCCTGACCCGGCTCCAGTCGGGCGAGGCCACGGTGACCGAGCTGGCCGCCCCGTTCACCATGAGCCAGCCGGCGATCTCCAAGCATCTCAAGGTGTTGGAGCGGGCCGGGCTGATCACCCGCGGCCGGGACGCGCAACGCCGGCCGTGCCGGCTACAAGCCCGGCCGCTCAAGGCGGCCACCGACTGGCTGGAGAACTACCGCGACTACTGGGAGGACAGCTTCCAGCGCCTGGATGACCTGCTCGACGAGCTCAAGAAGGACGAAGGCCCGTGACGCTCACCGTTTCCACGCCGTCGGACACCGACATCGTCATGGTCCGGGCCTTCGACGCGCCGCGCCCGCTGGTGTTCGACGCGATCACCCGGCCCGAGCTGCTCCGGCGGTGGCACGGCGCACGCGGCTGGAACCTCGTCAGCTGCGAGGTCGACCTGCGCGCCGGCGGGCGGTGGCGGTTCGTCTCCCGGGGCCCCGGCGGCGAGGAGATGGGCCACGGCGGCGTGTACCTGGAGGTCGCGCCGCCCGAGCGGATCGTCTACACCGAGACGTTCGACGACCCGTGGTACGCCGGGGAATGCCTGGTGACCACGGTCCTCACCGGCGACACCACCATGACCAGCACACTGCGCTACGAGTCGCGGGACGTCCGCGACACCGTGCTGCGCTCCCCCATGGAGCGCGGCGTCACCGAGAGCCTCACCCGGCTCGCCACCGTACTTGTTGCCATCCAAGGAGAATCATGAACTGGACCCTCGAAGTCGTCATCGTCCCGGTGTCCGATGTGGACCGGGCGAAGAAGTTCTACGCCGAGCAGCTCGGTTTCAACGTCGATCACGACACCGTGATCAGCGCGTCCGCGCGTGTCGTCCAGCTCACCCCGCCCGGCTCCGGCTGCTCCGTGGTGATCGGCAAGGGCGTCGTCCCCGACATGCCGCCCGGTTCTTTGAAGGGCCTCCAACTCGTCGTCCCCGACCTGCCCCGCGCCCGCGCCGAGCTGGTCGAGCGCGGCGTCGAGGTCAGCGAGATCCAGGTCCTCGGCGAGAACCCCAACCCCACCCCCGACCCACTCGACAACGTCGGCTTTGTTTTCTTCACCGACCCCGACGGCAACAGCTGGGGCGTGCAACAGATCTCCAGCCGCGCGTAAATGCCGCCAGGACAAGGAAAAGTCATCCGGGTGAAGTTCGGTGTCGGTGCCGACGAACACGTAACGTTCGTTTTACGTTGTGCTCATGAGAGATCGGCAACCCACGGTGCGGACGCGTGAGCTCGGGCTGACACTTGCCCGGGCGGCACAGGCGAAAGGGCTCAGCAACAACGAACTGGCGCGCCGGCTGGCCTGGTCGGACAGCCGGGTGAGCAGACTCTTCAGCGGCAAACGAAACGTCAACACCGCCGACCTCGCCGCCATCCTCGCGATCTGCGGAGTCAAGCCACCCAAACGCGAGGAACTCCTCGAACTGGGCCAGCACGCCCTCGAACGCGGCTGGTGGCAGGACTACGGCGACCGCCTGCCACCGGAAATTACGACGCTGAGCAACTACGAGGACGCGGCCCTCGCCATCACAACCTTCCAAACGGTTGTCGTGCCTGGATTGCTGCAGACGCCTGACTACATGCGCGCGCTCATTCAGCGGTCGCAGACTGTTCCGAACGCCGAGGCCGAGATGTGGATCGAGGTCCGAGATCGCCGCCAGTCGATCTTTGATCGCCAGTATCCGGCCCGGTTCTTGTTCTACCTCGACGAGTACGCGCTGTCCCGGACCGGACCTGGTCCCGATGTCATGTCGGATCAGGTGCACCACCTGCTGCGCATGGCCGTCCGATCGAACGTGGAGATCCGGATCATCCCCGACCATGTCGGCTTCCACGCGACGCATAGGCCGTTCCACCTCATGTCGTTCAACGAGTTGCACCCCGTCGTGTTCGTGGAGACGGACACCTCGGCGCTATTTCTGGAGAAGCCGGCAACCATCGCCGCCTATCGTCGCG
>NZ_DASYTH010000391.1:0-5456 GCF_036002505.1 Actinophytocola sp.
GGAGGGGTGGGTGAACTGGTTGGCGACGGTGCCGAGGCCGTCCTTGGCGTCGTCCAGGAGGTTGCCGGCGATGTCGACGGTGCGGCCGGGGTCCTTGATCGTCTCGCTGACGCCGTATGCGACGCCGGCCGCGATCAGTGATGTGCCAAGGGTTTCCGGTGCTCCAGCGATGCCGGCCGCGGCGAAGAGTGACCCGCTGCCCGCCGCGGCGGCCGCGCCCGCGCCGTAGCCGGCACCATCGGCTACCGCGGCCTTGATCTTGTTGCCGGTGCCGTGCGCGGTCAGCACGTCGTAGACCCCGGCCGCGCCCGCGGCGATGGGACCGGCCTTTCCCAGCGCCCCTCGCAGAGCAGTTCTGCTCGCGGCCGCGGAACCGAGGCCGGCGAGACGCTCGTTGGCGGCGGCGCGCGCGGCCGCCTGGCGCAAGCCCCGCAGCTTCTCGACCGCCTGCCCGGTGGCCGTGGCCTTGAGCTCAGGCGCGGCGACGGCGACATCCGGGCTGTCCGCGATGGCCTTGAGGCGCTGGAATGTCTGCGCTAGCCGGCGCTGCTCGCCCGCCCACCTGTCGGCGTTGGCGATGCTGGTGGACATGGTGGTCCCCCAGGTGCCGGCGGCGAGCCAGGCGCCGCTGGTGGACAGGCCATCGATGATCTCCCGCACCGACGCCAGTGCCGTGCCGAGCACAGCGTGCGCCGACCGCTCCAGCGTGCGGGCGTCCGACAGGATGTCTCGTGCCTGCTGGTAGGCGCGCACCTGGCGGCGGTACTCGGCCAGCTGTGCGGCGAACCGGTCGGCCGCGGCCGTCGCCGCCGCCGCGGTCATGCACATCGGAGGCGGGGTGGCCGGTGGTTTCGGCGGCTGGATGCCGTCCGCGCCGACCTCCAGCCCGGCGGCGGAGGCGATCGACTTGGCCCGCTCCACCATGGTCCGAACCGCGGTGAGCTCGTCGGCGAAGGTGTCCATGGCCTGCCGGGCGCGCTGGGTGGCGGCGGCGACCTCGTCGGTGGCCCGGCGCACCGGCTGCAAACCGAACCGGAATGCATCGCCCGCGGCGCCGCTCCACAGCACCTCCGACGCGGAAACCGCCGTGGCGAAGCCGGATCCGGCGCCAACCATGCCGCCGGCGACCGCTGCGAGGCCAGCGGCCGCGGCCCGCACCGCGCCCGGGTCACCATCCACCCGAGTGTCCAATGTGCTCATCGGAAGCTCGCCCCCGATCCGGTGTCGAGGGCTTGGTAGGACTGGAAACTCGCATTGACCCGGGCGCCGGCCACCGCGCCGCTGCGCACGATGGCCGATGCCGCGCCCGCGATCGCGGCCATGGTGGCGGCGACGTGCGCCGAGGACCCACCCGCGTCCGGCACGTCCGGCGCCCGGCCGGCCTGCTCGTCCAGCGCGCCCGTCCCACCGGACAGTGCCCGCAGCACGGCGCCGAGGTCGTGCACGGCGAACGCGTCGGTGCCGTCACTCATCCCAAGCCTCCGGTTTGCCTGGCCAGTCGTCCTCGGTGTTCGCTTTGTGCCGCAACGGTTCCGGGATATCGAGGTTCATAGCCACGACGTCGAACCGGCAATCCTGCCGCAGCCGTTCCAGCCAAGTCGCCGGCACCGCCACCCAGGGCTGATACCGCCCGCATGCCGCGACCAACTCCGCCAGCGACGTATAGACCAACAGCGACATCCGCCCGTCGGTCAACCTGCGCAACTCCGGCCAGAACCGGTCGGCACCCGCCCGCACCGGCAACGAGGGCACCAAGACCCACGCGGTGGCCTCCGCACACTCCCTCGCCGCAAACTCCTCAGCGATCACCCACCCGACCCTGCGCCCCAGATGCCACCCCCACAACACCGACTGCACATTCGGAAACGTTCACTGCGCACCGACAACACAACGAGCTCCCAACAGACTGATCTGCCCGGCCGCCGTCGTCCAAGGCCAGGTAGCCAACGACCGCTGCGAACCGCAGGCTGTCGAGGTCGACGACAATTCGGCGCCACCTCTTACGGTTGGGTGTTCAGGTGTTGATGGTTTGCGGTGGTTGTTCGGGTTTTCCGTTGGGGTGGCGGTGGATCCAGGACAGGCCGCCGAGGTCGAGGCGGTAGCGGGCGCGGGTGACGGCGACGTAGGCGAGACGGGCTTCGGCGGGGTCGATGGGGCCGGGGAGTGGTTCGCCGGTGGTGTCGACCTCTTGGTCGGGATCTTCGGGTTCGGTGAAGTCGTTGGCAATGCGAACAGTGGGCCATTCGCGGCCTTTGGCTTTGTGGACGGTGGAGACCGTGACGTCGGCGCCGGCTTCGTCGCAGAGGCGGGAGATGACGTCGAGGACGGTGTCGACGCCGTGTTCGTCGATGACGTCGACGAAGGGTTGCAGGTCGCGGCCGTCGGGATCGTATTCGGCGTAGTCCTGGACCTCGCCCCACGTAGCGAAGAGCAGCAGTTCGGGGTGGCTGGTGCGGCGGCCGCTCTTGAGGTCCCGTGCGGCGAGCGCGAGATCGGAGAGGGTGTCGCCGCGGCCGACAAGGGCGACGCGGCGGCCCATGTCGAGCAGGGTGAGGATCTCGGCCATGGCGCCACCGTTGGTGCGGCACAGGATCGCGTCTGGGCGCTCGACTTTGTCCAGACCACTGTCGAGCGAGGGCGAGCCGGTGATCCGGATGGGTGCGTGGGCGATGGCCAGCCAGCGGTTGGCTTCCTGGGCGATGCGTTCGCCGAAACGAAACGAGTGCGACAGGGTGAGTTGGATGCCGTCGAAGCCGGTCATCACGTCGCGGGCGCCGCGCCAGCCGTAGATTGCCTGGCCGGAGTCGCCGACCATGACCAGCTGCGCGTGCCCGCGTTGGGCGTTGAACACGCGTTCCACCACGGGATTGGTGTCCTGTGCCTCGTCCAGTAGCAGGAACTGGCCGCGGATCACCGGCTCGGTCAAGGCCCACATCTTCAGATAGTGATCGTGCTTGAACTTGACCCGGCCGTGGTCGGGATTCTGCAGGTCGGCCCAGATCCGGTGAGCATAGGGGAGCACGACGTCGGCGAGCTGGTCGTGCAGGTACTCCTCGCCGATCCCTTTGAGCCAAGGCACATGCTGCTGACCGATCGTCGCGTCGGCGGACTGGCAGTACTTGATGACCGTCTCCTGGGCGGCGTAGGCCAAGCCGGTGGCGGTGATCTTGCGTTGGCCGAGCCGCAGCTCCAGGTTGATGCCCAGCATCGCGGCGAGCTTCGCGCTGGACATCCGCGGTGCCCGCAGCCGGTCCCGGTACTCCCAGCCCACGGCGCGATAGGCCATGCTGTGCGCGGTGCGGCAGCCGACGTTGCTGGGAAATTTGCGTTGCGCCTCGTTGGCGATGGCCGTGTTGAATGCCAGGTAACGGCCCCACCGGCGGGTTCCGGCGGCCAGCATGGCCAGCGTCGTGGTCTTGCCGCTGCCCGCGCCGGCCTGCAGCACGAGGTGATCACCAACGGCGAACGCGGCCACCGCCGCCTCCTGCTCCGGCGTCGGCTCATGCTCCCGGGCGGGACGACGCGCTGGCATCCACCCTCCTCCAACGGCAACCTGCAATCAGCATGATCACGATACCCGCCGAGCACGCATTACCAAGCCACCAAAGCGGAAGTCGAACCGGTGACGAGATGTGACCGTATCGCCGAGCTTGCAGAGGCTGTCGGACCAGTGAACTTCGTTGCCGCCTAGGCAGCCGCCAAGTCGGCCGTCGACTGGGGCTGTGTCCCGTGCTCGTCGGCCGAATTGTGGCGGAAATCAGAGCCTCGGCGTCATGGCCGGGCTGCTGGTGGGTCTCCGACATGCTCACCACCGAGACGGGGAGGGGTAGCACGTGATGGAGCCGTGTGACACGGATCTGCTCGTTGGCTGGGCTCAAGGACATGGAGGTCTCACGGCGCAGCGTGTGCTCCGTGGCGGTGACGGGCTGCGATTGGCGTTCTATGGCCGTACGTCCACTTTGGACTTTCAGGATCGGGCCTCATCGCAGGCGTGGCAGCGGGAGGTCGCGGAGTGCGTGGTGGCTGGTCGGGGTGTGATCGTGGCGGAGTACTTCGATGCCGGCTACTCGCGGCGTCTACCGTGGGTCGATCGCCCCGAGGCTGCGGCATTGCTGGCCGCGCTGGCCGACCCGGACCGAGGATTCGATGCAATCGTTGTGGGGGAGTACGAGCGGGCGTTCTTCGGTGATCAACTCCAGCAACTCCTGCCACTGTTCCACAAGCACGGTGTACAGCTGTGACTGCCGGAGACCGACGGTCCGCTCGATCTGACAGATCCGGCGCATCGAGCACTATTGCTAATGCTGGCGGCACAGTCGCGGCGCGAGGTGTTGCGAGCCCGGCATCGGGTCTTGTCGGCGATGCGGGCCCAGGTTCTCGAGCAGGGCCGGCATCTGGGCGGCCGCCCTCCCTACGGTTATCGCCTGGTTGATGCCGGGGCGCACCCGAACCGGGCACATGCCCTGTGGGGTCGACGGCTGTACCAATTGGACTCTGACCCGGTGACCGCGCCGCAGGTCCGGTGGATCTTCACGCAACGGCTTGCCGGGATGAGCGTGGCCGGTATCGCCCGCCGTCTCAACCAACGCGGAGTGCCGTGCCCGTCCCAAGCCGATCGACGGCGCAATCCGCATCGGCATCGTGGTGTGTGGACGGTGCAGACCGTCGCGTCGATCTTGGCGAACCCGCGCTACACCGGCCGTCAGGTGTGGAACCGCCAGAGCAGCAACCCGGCCGCTCGTCCCGGCCGCGTGGGTCGGCGGCGGGCGGTGCAGCGGTGGAACCCGAGTCAGGACTGGGTGATCTCGAAGATGATCGCGCACCCGGCGTTGGTCACCGAGCAGGACTTCGTCGCCGCGCAAGCCATCCGCGCCGCGCGGCCTGCCCAGGACGGCGGTACTCGCCGCTATCCGCTGGCCGGGTTGATCCGCTGCGGCGTGTGTGACCGGCGCATGGATGCCCACTGGGTCCACGGTCGAGCCGGCTACCGCTGCCGCCACGGCCGCACCAGCGGGCATCCACGGCAACCTAGCCCAGCCAAGAACGTGTACGTGCGCGAGGACCACCTCCTCGCCGCCTTACCCACCCGACTCGCCGAGCTCGGTGTCGACCCGGCGCATCCGGGAGACGACACCGGATCCAGCAACGATCCGGCGCGGTTAGCCGAGGTGCTCCGAACCCACCACCTGACCATCACGTGCCACCACGCCAATTGAGCACTGAAACCCGACCCGCAAACACCCAGCGGCAGCAGTCACGACGTCATGATCGCCTGACCAGGCGAGACTTCGTGGGGTAATACTGTGTCCGAGGGGGGACTTGAACCCCCACGCCCTTGTCGGGCACTAGCACCTCAAGCTAGCGCGTCTGCCATTCCGCCACCCGGACAGGATCGCCGGACCACTCTACCCGCGCCGGCAGGGGTGCCCCAACACGGGTACGCAGGGTAGGAAGTA
>NZ_DASYTH010000392.1:0-21041 GCF_036002505.1 Actinophytocola sp.
CAGCCCAGCCACCCCCGGTGACCAGCCCGCCGAGTGCGGGAGACATCACCTCGGCGCAAAGGTTGTGGACAGCGGAGACCGCCCACGGCCGAGTCTGTCCACAACCTTTGCCACAGAACGCCGCGCCCAGCCCCACCAACGAGACCACCCCGGCGTTCCGACCAACCCCGGTAGAACACCCAAGCAGAAAACGCGCCCAGCCCTACCTCCGCAGGCCGAAACGCGAGATCCGGCACAACCAACGGAGCGCGCGGGTCGATCAGCAAGCACCTTGGCGCGTGCCCCGTCTGCCGTGACATCGTGTCTTGGTTGACCGAGCTGAACCAGGGGCTCGGCAACTGAACCGTGGGAGGTTGCCGTGCCCTTGGACTCGGAACCGTTGCGGAAACTGGGCTTCCTGACGATCGGGTTGTTCGACGGGAACGACCCCGGCCCGGGCCACGAGTCCACACTGGACATCATCGAGCTGGGTGAGCGGCTGGGGTTCGACAGCGCCTGGGTCCGGCACCGACATTTGCAGTACGGTATCTCCTCCCCGGTCGCGATCCTGGCCGCGGCCACCCAGCGCACCAGCCGGATCGCCCTCGGTACCGCGGTCATCCCGCTGGGCTGGGAGAACCCGCTGCGCCTGGCCGAAGACCTGGCCACGGTCGACATCCTGTCCGGCGGCCGGCTCAACCCCGGCTTCAGCGCCGGCCCACCCATGCACTACGACCGGATCAAGCACGCGCTCTACCCGCACACCGCCGACCTCGAGGACCTCGGCTACGACCGGGCGCGGCGCCTGCTCGACTTCCTGCGCGGCGAGCCGGCCTCCGACTTCAGCGGCACCGAAGGCTTCGAGGTCTTCTCCGACCAGGTCCAACCCCACGCCCCCGGCCTCGCCGACCGCCTCTGGTACGGCGGCGGCAGCCTCCGCTCCGCCCAGTGGGCCGGTGAGAACCGGCTGAACTTCCTGTGCAGCAACGTGGTCAAAGCCGAAGAATCCGAAGACTTCGCCAAGATTCAACTCGCCCACATCCGCACCTTCCGCGCCCACCACCCCGACGGCGCAGCCGCCCGCGTCTCCCAGGGCCTCGTGGTGATCCCCACGGACTCGGCCTCACTCCAGCAACGCGCCAAGTACGAGGAATACGCGCACAAACGAACGCCCCGTACGGCGACCCCGCAAGGCCCGATGCGGCTGATGTTCGCCCCCGACCTCGTCGGCACCTCCGGCCAGATCGCCGACCAACTTCACGCCCACCCGGCCTTCCAGGAGGTCAACGAAGTCGCCTTCGCCCTCCCCTTCACCTTCGCCCACGAGGACTACCTGCAGATCCTGCACGACATCGCCACCAACCTCGCCCCCGCCCTGGGCTGGCAGCCGGCTATGACAACGTAGAGCTGTCAACCCGGAAGATCTGATTGGGGTTGCCTCCGCACACCCAGTGGATCAGGTAGGCGCCATCGCTGATGGCGGCGCGGTTCACATCAAGGCAGTCGCCGGTCGCCTCGTTGCGGAATTGTCCTTCGGTGACTCGGTCGTTGCGAGCGTGGACGCGCAGTTCCCAGATCTGAGTGGGCACATCGGCACAGGATTGTTGTACCACAAGGTTTGCCGCGTCGAAGGTGGACGGAGACAGTGTGTCGAGGCACATGCCGCTGGTGGTGTTGCGGATCTGGTACGCCTTGGGATCGACTCGCGATGCGACAGGGAAAGTCCAGCGAGCAGCCGGCATGCCCCCGCACCGAAACTGGTGCGCGGGGACGCCCGGGATGGTGGGGTCTGCCCGGATACCCACGCACTTGTTGCTGTGCACCGCGACCAACTGCGAGCTCCCGGGGTCGGCTGCGTGCTCCGGTCGCGCCACTGCACCGCAGGGCGAATGGTAGGTGTAGCCGCCCAGGTACTTGGCCCACTCTTCACGGGTGATCATGGTTGAGATCAGCCCGCAGATCCCATCCTCGAGGCGCTCGGGATCGGTCTCCCAGAGCCGCACGGCCGAACCGTGGCTGGATGTCGCGAGGGTATGGCCATCCGGGTGGAACGACACGGAGTAGAGGTTGTCGGCGTCACCCGCCAGCGGCACCGCCCAGGCCCGTGGTTGCCGCGGATCGGAGACGTCCCAGAGTCGGGCGGAGTTGTCCAGCGAGGCAGTGGCGAGAAGGCGACCACTGGAGTCGAACGCGACGCCGCTGATCCCACCCAGATGCCCGCCCAGCCGCGACATCGCTTGGGGCTTTCGGGGATCTTCGATGTTCCACAGGATGGCGGTCGCGTCGCCGTTGCCGGTCACCAGCACCGTGTCGTCCGCACCGAAGGTGACCGCGCTGATGAGCCCAGCGTTAGGGTTCTGCTCCCCCAGAAACCTCGGGTCGGCCGGTTTGTTGATGTCCCACAGCTTCACGATGCCGTCCCCGCCCGCAGTGGCGATCATCCGCCCTGAGCGGCTGAACGCGACCGCGAGGATGTCGTTGCTGTGGCTGCCGAACGTGGCGATCGGCTTGCTGGGATCGGCGACCTTCCGCAACTGAACGTTGGTGCCGGGCTGACCGCCGGCAGCCAGCAACGTGCCGTCTGGGCTGAACGCAAGTGGACCCACCGCACCAACAGGCCCGTCGAATTCGCGCGTGGGTTGCGGTTGGCCCCGCAGGTCCGGCACAGTCCACAGACGAACTTTCCCCTCGGAGCCGGACGTGGCCAGAAACCGGTTGGTCGGATCGAATGCCGCGGCACGCACCTGCTGGGGATGATCAAGGACGGCCACCGGTAGGGCCGCGAGACTGGGCGGGTCACCGATCGTCCACACGCGAGCGAACCCGTCTCGGCTCGCCGAGACCAGGAGCCTGCCGTCGCTGCTGAACGCGACGGTCTGCACGGCGTCACTACTGCTGAAGTCAACCCGGCGAGTGGGTTCCAAGTTGGCCAGCGCGGTCATCATGGCACCGCGAGCTTCCGCCGTGGGCGCGACGTGATAGGCCGCCAGGGCAAGCCAGCCGGCAAGATCCGGGTCGGACGTTCGCAAGGCGATGGCCACATCGGCCACCTGGCGCGACACGCCGCTGTCCCGCTCCTTGACGATCTTGTTACGTGATGTGAACGCCAGCACACTCGTCGTCGCGGCCACCAGCGCCAGACAGCCCAGCACGACGAGAAGTTGCCGGAGCCGGCGAGCGCGGCGAGCGGCCAGGTGCCGTTCAGCCTGCTCTCGTTCGAGGCTGGTGCGCAGGAACTCCGAAGCCGGGGCCGGCAACCGAGAGCCGGCTAGGTCCACGCGCTCCCGGATCACAGCCAGGCGGTGGCCGCGGTAGAGGTCGGAGTCGTGGCGGCCGTCGCGGTCCCAGGATTCGGCGGCCGTGATCAGGCGCTGTTCGGCCAGCAGGCCGGCGCGGTCGGCTTCGATCCAGCCGCGGAGGCGGGGCCAGGCTTGGAGGACGGCTTCGTGGACGATCTCGACCGTGGTGGGGTGGGCGGTGACCAGGCGGGCGTCGGTCAACGTGTCGAGGACGGCGGAGACTCCGGCGGGGTCGGGGGATTCGGCGAGGAGCCGGGCACGGTCCCACTGGCGGCGGGTGTCGGCGGTGCCGTCGCCGAGCTGGATCATGCGCAGCAGCAGGGTGCGGGCCAACTCCTGATGGGCGGGCGGGAGCCGCCAGTAGACCCGTTCGGCGGTCTTGGCGATGGCGCCGGTGATGCCGCCGGTCAGCCGGTAGCCGGCGATGGTGAGGACGCGGCCGGTGCGGTGCCGCCAGGTGGCCAGCAGCGCATGCGCGAGCAGGGGAAGCGCGCCGGGTTGGTAGCCCTCCTCGGTCATGCCCAGGTCGGCGAGCATGACGTCGGCGAGGCCGGGCTGGAGTTCGAGTCCGGCCGCGGCGGCCGGTCGCTCGACCGCGGCGCGGAGTTGCTCCTCGGTCATCGGACCCAGCAGCAGCTGGCCGTGCCGGAGCGAGCCGACCAGGCCCGGGTAGGACGCGCACCGGCCGAGGAAGTCGGCCCGCATGCCGAGCACGACCCGGGCGGGAGCGGCGCAGAGCGCGTCGATGAACTCCCGCCGGCGCGGTTCGTCCTGGCAGAGCGTGAAAAGCTCTTCGAGCTGGTCGACCACGAGCACGTCGCAGACGGGCAGCATGACGGGTGGGTCGGCGGTCGGGGTGCAGGTGAACCGCGTCCAGCCTGCCGAACCGGGAAGCCGGCCGGTGGCCAGCGCGGGCAGCAGACCGGCGTGCAGCAGTGACGACCTTCCGGTGCCGGACGGGCCGCACACCATCAGCGGGCCGGTGGCGTCGGCGAGCAGGTCGAGCAGGTCCGCGGTGTCGTGCCCGCGGCCGAAGAACCACCGGGCCTGGTCCGGGCCGAACGCCGCCAGTCCGGGGTAGGGGCACACCACCGGCCCCGGCTCGTCCTGGCCGGGCTCGACCGCCTGGCGGAGGTAGGGCCGGTCGGCCAGCGCGTCGCGGGCGGCGAGCCATTCGCTGACGTCGGCGGCGCAGGCGATCGCCATGCGCTCGACGAACTCCGCGGTGGGCAGGCGGTCGTTGTTCAGCGCCCGGTTCGCTGTGGACACCGGCATGCTGGTGCCCCGGCGCGCGGCCCCGGCCTCGAGCTGCTGCAGCGAGGCGTAGCCGGCCCAGCGGGCAAGCTGCCGAAGGCCGGACCGAAATTCCGCGTGGCTTTTCGCCGCTCGCGGATCCGGTTCGCCGGCTCGGTCCACTGTCTTACCATAGGACGGAAACCGCTGGTAGCGGTCATGCCGTATACGGAATTCCACCAAAAGTGCACGTCCGGTCACACGCTTGTGGCACGGGCCGGACGCCGGCCCGGAAACCGGAAAGGAGGACCAAAGTGGACAGCGAACGCCTCGCCGGCGCACCCACGGTGTTCCTGAGTTACGCCCATGATGACGACGCGCACCGGTCCACCGTGCTGGAGTTCGCCATCTTCCTGGAGACGCGGGGAATCGCCGTGACGTTCGACCTCTGGCACGCCGGCGCCCGGCTGGATTGGTACGCCTGGATGCTGCGGGAAATCCAGGCGGCCGACTTCGTGATCGTGGTGGCCTCGCCCGGGTACCGGGCGGTCGGCGACGGCACGGCGGCGGGCGCGGCGCACCGCGGTGTGCAGGCCGAGACCGCGGTGCTGCGCGACCTGCTCTACCGGGACCGCGCGACCTGGCTGCGCCGCGTCCTGCCGGTGGTGCTGCCCGGCAACTCGCTCGACGACCTGCCCACCTTTACCCAGCCGCACTCGGCCAGCCATTTCATCGTCGAGTCCCTCACCGACCCCGGCGCCGAGAGTCTGATGCGGACACTCACCGGCCGGCCACGCCACGTCCGGCCACCGCGCGGCCGCCTCTCGGGCGTGCCAAGTAGACAAAAACCCGTAGTGGTAACGCGCCGGCTTTCACAACCGATGTGGGTGGCGAAACCCACCAGTGTCACGATTGTGTCGCGTTTCCCCGGCGCTCTTGATTTCCCCGGACAAGCCTCTTTCCAGCACCGGCCGTAGCCGTTGGGATCGGGTGCGTGATCACCCGCGCATTTCGGTGAATGGGTAATCACACAGGGTGTGGGTATAGGAATTTTCAGACCCGGTACGCCGGCATCCGGATGGTTCACATTTGCCGGATTTCGACCACTGCGGACGGCGCCGGCGCACCCTTGACCGAGGTAGCGTGCGCGTACCGGGCCGAGATGCGGTGTGACAGTGCGGGTGTTCGCCGTGACCGGGTTCGGCCGGCGTCCACATTCGTGGCGGCCAGCCACTCGTATTTTCGACCTGAAACCGGGAAGATGTTTCCCACTCCGTCCGCCACAAGCGGATCGGTCGGGGGTTCCCATTTCATCGCTATTCACTTCATTCTCGCCGAACAATGAGGATTGGCACGATGTTGAGACGCCTGAGAACGATCCTGCCGCTGTCCGTGGCAGTCAGCCTGGCGCTGGCCCTGGCCGCACCGGTGGTCGCCGCCGCCCAGACGATGGTGTGCTCGATGCTCACCATCAGGGTGCCCAGCGTGGACGGCGGTCCGGTCGACGTGAAAATGGCCGGAACGCTGTGCCGCCCGGAGTTCCAGCCGATGCCGCACACCGTGCAGCTGCTGGTGCACGGGGCGACCTACACCCGGGCGGTCTGGAACTGGCCGCAGAGCCCGGCCACCTACTCCTACGCCCAGGACGCGATCGACGCCGGCTACGCCACGTTCGCCGTGGACCGCCTCGGCCACGGGGAGAGCGATCATCCGGCGGCCAACAACCTCACCATCCAGGCCGGCACCACCGCGCTGCACGGCGTGGTCCAGGCGCTGCGCGCCGGCGCGCTCGGCGGCACGCCGTTCACCAAGGTCATTTTCGTCGGAACGAGCCTGGGCGCGGTGCACGGTTACGACTACGGCGGCCGCTATTCCGACATCGACGGCTACGCCTTCTTCGGCAGCGTGCACTTCATCAAGCAGTCCTGGTTCAACCTGTTCCAGTCGAACGTGCAGCCGTGGCCGCCCGACCCGAACTCCGGCTACCTGACGTCGACGCCCGGCAGCCGCGGCGCGCTGTTCTACAACACCGCGACCGCCGATCCGGCGGTGATCACCCAGGACGAGGCGCTGAAGGACACCATCACCGGCGCCGAGATCAACACCGCCCTACCGTTCGTCCAGGTCTCCGCCGCGTCCTCGCCGACGCAGAGCATCAACAAGCCCGTGCTGATCCACATGGGCCAGTTCGACAACCTCGTCTGCGGCAGCCCGGACGGGATCACCTGCACGACCTCCTCGATCCAGAGCCTGGAACAGCCGTACTTCACCCACGCGACCTCGTTCACCGTGCAGATCACCGCCAGCAGCGGCCACCAGCTCAGCGAGCACCCCACCGCCCCCACCACCCACACCAACGTGATCAACTGGATCAAGGGCTTCGCGCTTCCGTAGAACCCTTGCCCGGCAACACCGGCCGGCCGTGGCGGGACTCGCCGCGGCCGGCCCGGCGCTGACCTGCGGCATCGATTCGTTAACAGTAGGTTTCTCTGCGGCATCTGGCTCTTGGCGAGAAGGTGGCCGGCGGCGAAGATGAAGGCTGCCCGGCGCTGTCCGGGCAACCTCCAATCGCCATGCGGTCCGTTGTGGACCGCCACCGACCCCTTTGGAGCCACCGCGTGGGCTTGTTCGGCTTCCGTAAGAACGTTGACACACACCGGCTGCTCGACACGCCGCGCGGCCCGCGCCCGGCCGGCTACCCGCCGGGCACGCCGGTGCCCGGCGAGATCGCGGTGTACTTCGCCGACGACCCGCGGAAGCTCTACCAGCTCCACCAGTGGCTGCCGGTCTTCGAGCTGCTCCACGAGCGGCACCCGGTCGTGATCATCACGCGGAACCCGCGCAGCTATGACGCGCTGCTCACCGCCACGAAGCTGCGGGTGGTGCTCGCGCCGGCCTTCCCGGACCTGGTCGACCTGTACGAGTGCAGCGACGTCAAGGTGGCCGTCTACGTCAACAACTCGGTGCACAACTTCCACTCGCTCATGCAGCGCCGCATGCTGCACATCCACGTCAACCACGGGGAGAGCGACAAGGTCTGCATGGTCAGCAACCAGGTCAAGGCCTACGACCGGGTGTTCGTGGCCGGCGAGGCCGCGGTCCGCCGGCACCGCGCGGCGCTGATCGAATTCGACGAGTCCAGCCTGGTCCGGGTCGGCCGCCCGCAGCTGGACCTGCGCCCGGACCCGCTGCTGCCGCCGAGCCCGCGGCGCACCATCCTCTACGCGCCCACCTGGGAGGGCGAGAACGCGTCCAACAACTACACCTCGGTCGACGTGCTCGGGCCGGCGATCGTGGCCGCGGCGCTCGCCGTGCCGGACGTCCGGCTGGTCTACAAACCGCATCCGCGGGCGGCGATCAGCCCGCTGCCGTCGATGGCCGCGGCGCACCGGGAGATCGTCCGGCTGGTGGAGGCGGCCGCGCGCCGCGACCCGGAGGCCGGGCACCAGGTGCACGCCACCGGCGACATCCTGGCGGTCATCCCCGGCTGCGACCTGATGATCACCGACGTCTCCTCGGTCGGGCTGGACTTCCTCTACCTGCGGGCCGACGCGCCGATGTTCATCGCCGACCGCTACGGCGACCGCGCGCGGCTGCACGACGCCGCCCCGATCAGCCGGTGCGCCGACGTGATCGACTCGGCCTCGATCGGCGCGCTGACCGGGAGGTTGGCCGATCGGCTCGGCGTCGACCGGCACCGGGCGGCCCGGGCGGCCACCCGCACCCACTACTTCGGCGACCTCGCCCCGGGCGAGAGCACCGTTCGTTTCCTGGCTTCGATCGGCGACGCGGTGACCCGCCGCGACCGCCAGCTCGGCAGCACCACCGCACCCAAGGAGGCCGGCATGGATCAGCTGAACGTCGTTATTTTGGCCGCGGGCATGGGTACCCGGCTGGGCATGCCGCACCCGAAGCCGCTCACCCCGCTGGCCGACGGTCGCAGCATCCTGCAGCAGCAACTGGACAACCTGCGGGCGGTGTTCGGCGACCGGGCGCGGGTCACGATCGTGGTCGGCTTCCACGCCGAGGAGGTCATGGCCGCCGCGCCGGACGCGCTGTTCGCCTACAACGAGCGGTACGCGCAGACGAACACGTCGAAGAGCCTGCTCACGGCGCTGCGCTCGAGCGCGCCCGGCGGTGTGCTCTGGCTCAACGGCGACGTGGTGTTCGACCCGCGGCTGCTCTCCAGCATTTCCCCGGCGATTCTCGAGGACCGCAGCTTCGTGTGTGTCAATACGGAAGCTGTGGGCGAAGAAGAGGTGAAATACACCGCGTCGGTCGACGGATTCGTTGTCGAGCTGTCAAAATCCGTGGTGGACGGTCTCGGCGAGGCCGTCGGCATCAACTACATAGCGTCGCCGGACAAGGCGGCGCTCGTCGAGCATCTGGAGGCCTGCACCGACACCGACTACTTCGAACGCGGCATCGAGCTCGCGATCGAGGCAGCCGGGATGCGCGTGGTGGCGCTGGACATCTCCGAGTTCTTCGTGGTGGAGGTGGACTTCGCCGCAGACCTCGAGCGTGCGAACGTGGAGGTGGGCAAGACCGTCACCCCTGCCGCCTGACGCCGTCGCTCCGCCGGCCAGGCGCCACAGGGTTTCGGCGCGTTATGGACGGCAACAGAGTGTTCGGACCCAGGCCGGTACTCCTGGGACACCGCGGCTGCGGTCGCGGCACGGTCAACGGTCTGGTGGAGAACACCCTCGACTCCTTCCTCGCGGCGGTCGACCTGGGCATCGACTGGGTCGAGGTCGACGTCCGCCGCACCCGCGACGACCGCCTGGTCGTCGCCCACAACCCGGCCAACGACGACGGCGTCTTCTACGCCGACATCACCGGCGCGGAGGCCACCCGGGCCGGCACCCTCGACCTGGCGGCCCTCCTCGAAGCCCTCCCCCCCACCGTGGGCGTCAACTTCGACGTCAAGACGTCCATGGAAGACGCCACCCGCACCCGCGAGCTCTCCACCATGGGCCTTCTCGCGGCGATCGCCCAACGCGAAGCCCGGTCCCGCGAGGTGCTGGTCAGCTCCTTCGACCCCGGCGCCCTCGACATCGCCCGCGAACTCGCCCCCGCCGTCCCGCGCGCATTATTGACCTGGCTCGACTTCCCCA
Organism: Actinophytocola sp.; assembly: GCF_036002505.1. Taxonomy (GTDB): domain Bacteria; phylum Actinomycetota; class Actinomycetes; order Mycobacteriales; family Pseudonocardiaceae; genus DASYTH01. The sequence goes on from NZ_DASYTH010000392.1 coordinate 9,626, forward strand.
TCGGCCAAGCCGTCGCCGCCGCCGGCCACCTCGACGTCCAGGTCCTGGCCCCGCACTGGGGCTCCCTCCGCCCCAACGACATCGAACCCCCGGAGTTGCACCGCCCCCTCGACTACATCGTCGACATCGTCCACACCACCGGCCGCGAGTTCCTGGCCTGGTGCCCCAGCCTGAAGTTCGCCCACCAGCTCCTCGACGCCGGCGTCAACGCCCTCTGCATCAACAACGTCCCCAAAGCCGTCACCACCCTCCGCCCCCGCCTCACCAGGACTGCCGCCTAGCTGGGGGGAGATTGCCGGGGTGAAGGCGGTGGCGGTGATGTCGGTGTCGAGGTCGACCATCGTGTGGCCGTAGACCTTGGGTGAAGTGACCCGCACGATGATCGCGAAGGTGTCGATCGAGGTGAGCGACCGGCGCAGGGTTGCGTGGTGCTGCTTGACGAAGTGGATCGCGGCCCGGTTGGTGATCGCGGTCTGGCCGCAGATCAGCACGATCGGCTGCCGGGCGTTCGGCGGGCGGAACTTCGCGAAGAGGGCGTACTCGCACTTGTCGGGCTCCCAGCTGAACCGGTGGTCGCCGGAGACGAAGTCGAGGCTGTGGCCGACCTCGCCGTAGGGCAGGAAGCGCACGCCGGGCAGGAACGCTGCCAGATGGGCCGCGGTGCGTTCGTTGGAGACTGGGCCGCCGACGCAGAACTCCGTGCGGTCGCCGGTTTCGTCGCTCAGCTCATCGGAGGACCGCACCGACACCGGGCAGCCAAGCTCGTCGGCGAGGCTGCCCACCTCGAGCAGCGCGTACACGTCGGGCCGGGCCACCGCGTTGGGTGATTGCCAGTGGCGGTTCATCACGACCAGGCACTCCCGTCCCGGTCGCAGGCCGAAGAAGGTCGCCTTCCCGCGCCGCGTCCGGATACCGCGCCCACGTTGCCACAGCCATACGGCCAGGCCGCTGATCACGGCGGCGACAAGGCCGGTCGCGATGTCCTGTAAGGCTTCTGGCATGGACGCTCCGTGCGGTGCGGGGGCAGGAAGAAGGTACTGGATCCCCTCGGCGCGATTGACCTTGGACGGAGTTGTCGATCTTGATTGGGGTGGCGGGTCTGGTATGGCTGGTGGGGCCAGTGGGGTGGTGGTCAGTGCCATGAAGGCGGCCTTCAGGACACTCAATGCCCCGAAGGTCACCTTCATGGCATCAGACATCCTCACCGCAGAACCTCCCACCACAGCAACACCACCAGCTGCCAACGCTCGGGCCGCGGGGGTCGGGCGCTGTCGGCCTACGGCGCCACCGGCAACCGCGCCGTGCTGGCCGCCCGGGCCGGGATGGACCTGATGCTCGCCTCGGCGCGCACGACCACCCAGGGCGACGACGTGGTGAACGCGCTCAGCGCCGCACTCACCAATGGCACGCTCAACGCAACCGATTTCAACGCCGCTGTGGCCAGGGTGGACGCGCTCCGCGACAGCCTCCCCTGACAGGGTACAAAGGGCGTCAGGCGTACCTCGGTGACGGCTTTCTACGCCCGTTGACGTAGCCGAATCACCCGAGCTCGCCGGACGACCCGGGCCGTTGTTGCCGCGACCCTTCTCCTCGTAGGAAAACGAACTCCATGAGGGGAGCAGGCAATGACCATGGTGCGAATGGACACGGTGGTGGAGCGGGCGACAGGTTGGCTTGCCCGGCACAGTATCGATGTTCTGCGGATCAGTGTCGGGTTGGTGTTCTTCGGTTTCGGTGTGCTCAAGTTCTTCCCCGGCGTGAGCCCGGCGCAGGAGCTGGCCGTGCGGACGCTGGAGAAGCTGTCCATGGGGATCCTGTCCGGCGAGGGCGCGTTGCTCACCACGGCGATCGCCGAGTGCGTCGTCGGGATCACCATGATCACCGGGAAGCTGCTGAAGCTCGGCCTGGTGGTGCTGGCGGCGTCGCTGGTCGGGATCCTGTCGCCGCTGGTTCTGTTCTTCACCGACCTCTTCCCGGGCGCGCCCACCCTGGAGGCGCAGTACATCCTCAAGGACATCGTGCTGGCCGCGGCCGGGCTGGTGATCGCCGCGCGGGCGCTGGGCGCACGGTTGGTGGCCGGGACGTGATCGAGATGCGGACGTTCCGGTTGCGCAGCGGGACCCGCAAGGGTCTGCTGGTGGCGCACATCGCGTCGGCCGGCGCGTGGATCGGCATCGAGGTGGTGCTGGGTGTCCTGGTGTTCACCGTGCTGTTCACCAGCGACACCCAGGTCGCCGCCCTCGGCTATCAGGCGGTCGAACTGTTCGCGGTCTGGCCGATGCTGACCACCGGACTGATCTGCCTGGCCAGTGGGGTCGTGCTCGGGCTCGGCACGAAGTACGGGCTGATCCGGTACTGGTGGGTCGCCACGAAGCTGGTGCTGAACCTGCTGCTGTGCACGCTGGTGCTGGTCCTGCTGCGGCCGGGGGTGCACGAAGCGGGGGCGTTCGGCCGGGACCTCGAGGCCGGGCGCGTGACGCTGGCCGACGCCTCCAGCGACCTGATCTTCCCGCCGCTGGTGTCGGGTGTCGCGCTGGTCTTCGCGGTCGCGCTGTCCCTCTACAAACCGTGGGGGCGGGTTCGATGAGCGTGCTCGGCGACGGGGTCCTCGCGGGGGTGCTGGCGGCGCTCGGCGTCGTCAGCACCGCGTTCCTCGAGCAGAGCACGGCGGTGGACCGGCCGGTCGACGCGCTGGCGTTCATCCTGGCCGCCGGCGCCGGGCTGGCGCTGGCCGCCCGGCGCCGGTGGCCGGCCGGCACGCTGGCCGCCGTCAGCGGGCTGACCTCGGCGTACCTGATCATCGGCTACCCGTACGGATTCATCCTGCTGTCCTATCTGGTCGGCGTGTACACGGTGGCCCGGCACCGGCCGCTGGCCCGGTCCGCGCCGGCGGCGCTGGCGGCGCTCGCCGTGCTGCTCATCCACGTGTTCACCCACCCGGCGGCCCTGCCCGGGGTCTACGGGTTGCTTCCGGCGACGGCCTGGGCGGCCGTCCCGTTCGCGGTCGGGGTCACCGTGCGGCAGAACCGCGAGTCGGTCCTGCGGGCCCGGGCCGAGGCGGTGCGTGAGCACGTGTACGGCGAGCGGCTGCGGATCGCCCAGGAGGTTCACGACGTGGTCGGGCACGGGCTCGCGGCGATCAAGATGCAGGCGGACATCGCGCTGCATCTGCTGGCCAGGAAGCCGGAGCAGGCCGAGGTGGCGTTGACCGCGATCAGCCGTACCAGCACCGAGGCGCTCGACGAGCTCCGGACCACGCTCGCGGTGGTCCAACGCACCGGCGCCGGTCCGGTGGCGGGTTTGGACCGGCTGGAGGATCTGCGGCACCGCATGGGCCATGCCGGTGTGGAGGTGGACGTACAGACCAGCGGCTCTCCGCACGCCCTTCCCCCCGCCGTGGACCTCGCCGGCTACCGGGTGGTTCAGGAGTCGCTGACCAACGTGCTGCGGCACAGCACCGCCCGCGTTGCCACCGTGCGGGTCGGTTACCAGGCGGACGCGGTGCTGATCGCGGTCTCCAATCCGATGACCGGGGTGTCGAGCAGCCAGGGCGGTCAGGGCATTCCGGGAATGCGCGATCGCGTCGTAGCCCTCGGTGGCGACTTCACCGCCGGCCAGACCGCGGACGGCCGCTTCGAGGTCCGCGCCCGCATTCCGACGGGAGACAAGGCGTGATTTCCGTGCTGATCGTCGACGACCAGGATCTGGTCCGCATCGGGCTGCGCACCCTGATCGAGAACGAGGACGGCCTGACGGTCGCCGGCGAGGCCGCGGACGGGCTGGCCGCGGTGCACGTCGCCAAGGACACCCGGCCCGACGTCGTATTGATGGACATCCGCATGCCCGGCATCGACGGGCTCGAGGCCACCCGCCGCATCGTCGCCGACCCGTCGCTCGCCGAGACCAGGATCATCGTGTTGACCACGTTCGAGCTCGACGAGTACGTCTTCGACGCGTTGCGCCACGGTGCGAGCGGCTTCCTGCTCAAGGACACCAAACCCGCCGAGCTGCTGGCCGGAATCCGCCAGGTCGCCGACGGTGGCGCGCTGCTTTCCCCCTCGGTGACCCGACGGCTGATCAGCGCCTTCGTCTCCCAGCCACCGCGGACCGTGCGCACGCATCCGCAACTCGACACGCTCACCGAGCGCGAGCGCGAAATCGTCGGCCTGGTCGGCGAAGGTCTCAGCAACGACGAAATCGCCGAGCGCCTCGTGGTCAGTCCCGCCACCGCCCGCACTCACGTCAGCCGAGCCATGATCAAACTCGGCGCTCGCGACCGCGCCCAGCTCGCCGTCTTCGCCCACCAGTCAGGCCTGACCACCTGACGGTGACGCGCTCCGCGCCGCCTCCCCTAAGGGTGATGGCTCTGTCCATGGACCGGTGTGCACGCCCACCAGCGGGTTGACCATATATCCTGGTCCAGGGGGCGACCTGCTGGAGTGGACGCGCGATGAGTATCCAAGGGTTGAGCCACGACGCCCGTGAACGGCTCCGGGCTGTGGGCTTGCGGGTGACGGCGCCACGGCTGGCCGTGCTCGACTGGCTGTCCGCCCATCCGCACGCAACGGCCGACCAGGTGGCCGCCGGGGTTCGGGAGCGCCTGGACTCGGTGTCGACCCAGGCCATCTACGACGTGCTGCACGCCTGCGCCCGGGCGAACCTGGTGCGCCGCATCGAACCCGCCGGACACCCGGCCCGCTTCGAGCGCCGGACCGGCGACAACCACCACCATCTGGTGTGCCGCAACTGCCACCGGACCGAGGACGTCGACTGCGTGGTCGGGTTCGCCCCGTGCCTGGAGCCGGCCAACGAGCTCGGGTTCGTCGTCGACGAGGCGGAAGTGATCTTCTGGGGCCTGTGCCCGGACTGCACCACCGCCTCGGCGGATCACCATGACTAAAAGATCCCGGGCGCTCGGGGTCCTGGCGGCGGCGCTGATCCTGGGCGCCGGCACGGCCACCACTGCGGCCGCGGCGGACCCGGTGTTCTCCTGCACGTACCGCGTCTCGCCCTGGAATGGCGGGTTCTCCGCGGACCTGTGGTTCACCAACGGCGGGCCGGTGATCAACGGGTGGACCGTGCGGATGGTCTTCCCCGGCCCGGCGAGCGTCGGCACCGTCTGGAACGCGAACATCGCGCAGGGTTCGCCCGTCGAGATGATCGCGACACCCATGCCGTGGAACACGGTGATCTCCACCGGTCAGTTCGGAACCTTCGGCTGGACCGCGACGTCGAGCGTCGACGGGGTGCCGACCACGGTGAGCATCAACGGCATATCGTGTTGAGCCGAGCCTGAATCCGTTCGGCGTCCGGGACGCCCAGGCCCTGGTAGATCTCCAGCGCTTGCCGCCAGTTCTGTTGTGCTGCAACGGGTTCGCCGTCGGCGAGCACGGCCGCCGCGATGCCGTCCAGCGCCCGGGCCTGCTCGTAGCGGTCGCCGGTCTCCTCGGCCAGGGACAGGGCGGTCCGGTGCCGGTCCCGTGACGACGCGGACTGGCGCATGTCGCGCAGGGTCTCGCCGAGGGTGTTCAACGTTTCGATCTCCACGCTGCGGTCACCGGTCTCCCGGCTGAGGGCGAGCGCGCGGTGCAGGTGGTCGAGCGCTTCCGCGTACCGCTCGAGCCTGCGGTACACCGCACCCAGGGTGCCCAGGGCGCTGGCCTCGCCGCCCGGGTCACCGGACCGACGGCAGTTCTCCCATGCTCTGGTCAGGTGCGCGAGGGCCGCCGAATGGCTGCCGCGCAAGCTTTCCACGGCGCCCAGGTTGCCCAGCGCGTAGCCCTCCAGCCGCAGGTCGCCCAGTTCGGCGAAGAGGCTCGCGGCCGTTCGCTCGTGCTCGACCGACTCCTCGTAGTTGCCGAGACGGCGGTGCAGCGCGCCGATGTTGATCAGCTGCACGGCCTCGCCGTGCCGGTTGCCGGCCTGCCGGTAGCCGGCCAGGGCGTCGTCCAGGCAGGCCATCGCCGCGCGGTAGTCCCCGAGGCGTTCGTGGACGACACCGAGCCGGGCCAGCGCCCGGGCCTCCCCGGCGGGGTCGGCGACTTTGCGGTGGCCGGCGAGCGACTCCTCGAAACACGCTTGCGCTTCCTGGAAGTTGCCGAGCCACCAATGGATCCCGCCGAGGTTGAGCAGGGCGCCGGCCTCGCCGTGACCGGCCTGGCGCGCGGCGTCCACCGCGCTGGTGTGCACCGTGAGCGCCTCCTGGTAGTGGCCGCCCACCTCGAAATGGCGCCAGAGCGCGGCGGACAGGTCGACGCTGTGCCGCGGCCAGCCGTGCCGGGCCGCGTGCACCGCGACGGCGACCAGGTTGGCCCGCTGCGCCTCCAGCCACGACGCGGCTGCCTCCGGCGACTCATCAGTCCGATGTGGACTGTCATGTGGGAACAGGGTTCCGGTCGCCGCCGCGGCGGTGTCCCGGTAGTGGTCGAACAACCGGGACAGCGCCGCGTGCCGGCCGTCCACGGAGGCGCCGTGCTCGGCGGCGTAGGCCCGCAGCAGGTCGTGCATCCGGTATGTGTCTACAGTGGACTTCTCGGTGAGGTGCGCCCGGGCCAGCTCGAGGATCACCTCGCGCGCCTCCCCGAGTGGGATGTCGCCGAGCGCGGCCAGTGCGGGCGCGTCCAGGTCCTGGCCGGGATGCAGGCCGAGCAGGGCGAAGCTGTGCGCCGCCCGGCTAGACAGCTGCCGGTGGGACCAGGAGAACACCGAGCGGATAGCGGCCCGCGGATCCCCCGCGGTGTCAAGGAGATCGAGCCGGCGTCGCTCCTCGCGCAGGTCGGCGACCAGGTTCGGCAACGCCGGCTCACGCAGGGCCAGTTGGGCGGCGATCCGGAGAGCCAGCGGGAGCCCGGCGCAGCACGCGGCGAGCTCGGCGGTGGCGGCCGGGTCGGCGGCGGCGCGCGGACCGATCAGCGTCCGCAGCAGGGTGACCGCCTCCGGCTCGGGCAGCAGGTCGAGGTCGATCCGGTGGGCGCCGTCCCGGGCCACCAGGCCGGCCAGGTCGTCGCGGCTGGTGACCAGCGTGAAGCAGGACGCCGTGCCGGGCAGCAGCGCGCGCACCTGCTCGGACCCGGAAGCGTTGTCCAGCAAGACAAGCACCCGCCGGCCGGCCAGCACCGTGCGGTACCGGGCGGCCCGCTCGGCCACGTCGCCCGGGATGTCCGCGACACCGAGGCCGCGCAGGAAGCCGGCCAACGCCTCGGCCGGCATCACGGGTCGTTCCGGGTCGTAGCCGCGCAGGTCCACGTAGAGCTGGCCGTCGGGGAACCGGTCCGCGACCTGATGCGCCCAGCGCACCGCGAGCGCGGTCTTGCCCACCCCGGCGGTGCCGGCGACCGCCGAGAGCACGGCGACCGACCGGCGCTCGCCGGAGCCGAGCAGCGCGTCCAGCTCGGTCAGCTCGCGCACCCGGCCGGTGAACCCGAAGACGTCCAGCGGAAGCTGGCGCGGCACCGGCGGCGCGGGGCTCGGCGCGGCGCGCCGCCGGCCCTCCTCGACCCGGTCGCGGGCGGTGGCCAGGACGCCCTGCTCGGCCGGGGTGGCGCCGAGCAACCGGATCAGCGTGTCGAACCGGTCGGTCGGCGGGAGAATCCGGCCGGACAGGTACTCCCCGATGATCCCGTGCGACCAGCCGGTGGCCGCGGCCAGCTCCCGGTAGGTCGGCTCCGCTCTCCCCTGCCGGCGTGCGTGCCGGCGGCGCAGCTCGCGCAGCAGCCGGGCAAGATCGGCCAGGGCCCGCACGCCGGCCGCGGACAGCGGCGCGCCGGGGGCCGGCTCCCTCGGCGGCCCACCGGTCGCGCCCGTCCCACCTGCTCGACTGTCGATGTCTTGCAGGGTAACCAATTCAGCCGGCTACACAGGGCACGCCGTTCAGGGTGAACGCGCTGGGTGGGGTGAACGGGCTCACCGTGCCGGAGAAGCCCGGGTAGGTCTGCCCGCCCGGCCCGATCGTCGTGTTGTAGAACTGCGGGGTGACCGTGCCGGTCGAGCCGTCCCGGGTCAGCACGCCGTTGAACGAGTAGTTGATGACCGCCGCCGCCGGCACGGTGAACCGCACCGTCCAGCCGTTCAGCGTGGCCGCGGTGGTGTTGGTGATCGTGACGGTGACCGTGAACCCCGGGGCGAACGAGATGAGCTGGACCCGGCAGGTCGGCGTCGGCGTGAGGGCCAGAGTGGTGACGGTGCCCGGATCCGAGCGGGGCGAGGTGTTGCCCCGAGCGTCGAAGGCGATCGCCGCGAAGCTGTACGACGTGCTCGCGGTGAGCCCGTACACCGTCTGGAAGTTCCCGCCCTCGCCCACCGTGCGGATCGTGGTCCACACACCGCCGATGAGCTGCTGCAGGTGGTACCCGGTGACCCGGACGTTGTCCGTGGTCTGCGGCCAGAACACGGTCGCCACGGTGGTGGTGACGCTGCTGAACGTCGGCACCCGGGGCTTCTCCGGGGGAACGGCGTCCGGCCCGGACAGCGTCGTGAACGACAGCGGCGCCGACGGCGGGCTGGCGCCTTGCTCGAGGCCGGGAACCGCGGGCGAGTACACCCGGAACGTGTACGTCGTCCCCGGCGTGAGGTTGGTCAGCGCGAGGAACCCGAAGGCCCCGGTGGCATACGTCTGCCACGACCCGTTGACGTTGCGCTGCACCACGTCTCCGTAGGCGACGCCGCCGCTGAGCCAGTCGAGGTCGGCGGCGGTGTCGGAGACGTGCAGGGCATGCAGGTTGGTCGGCTGGGGCAGCGGTTCGTCGGCCAGGGCCGGCAGCGGCGCGAGCAGCATCGCCGCGACGCCGACCCCGGCGCCGAGGACGAGTCGGAGTTTCATGCCAGGAACCTCCACGATGGGGACTACGCCGGGCAGGGTGGGCTGCGGGCCCCGACGACGATGACGTTGTCCGCCCTACCCGAGATGATCGGCAATCCCAGGCCGCACCCCCACCGATCCTGGACACGGTTGGACAGCACCCGCGCGGCGCCCGGTCAGCCTCGCTGCACTAGATCCCAGCGTCCGCCGCGGAGGTCAGTTCATGCGCTGCGCGGCGCGAGGTTGGTGTCGTTGGTGACGCGGCGGATCAGAGGGGTGGGCGCGTAGGCAGTGCTGGGCAGGTTGGCTTCCTCCTCTGCGGTGAGGATGCCGAGGTCTTTTCGGGTGTCGAAGGGGAGCCAGTCAAGTGCGATGCGGCGGGCGAGGTAGTCGCCGACTGAGGAGACGTCGGGGATCTCGGGGTCGTCGGTCATGCCCATTGGTTCGGCGCGGCGGTCGCGGCTGGGCTCGAACCCGCGGGATGACCTCAGACGGCCGGTCTCCTTACAGGCCGATCGCCGGGCCGATGATCGGAGCCAGCCGGTTGGCGATCTTGACGTGGCCGCCGTCGTTGGGATGACCGTCGCCGTCGGCGTAGTCGGTGCCGACGATCAGCCAGCCTTCGGTGTTGATGAACCGCACCCGGGAGTCGCCGGCGGTGTTTCGGGCCCGGACGGCCGCCTGGGTCTCGGGGACGTAGCGCATCTTGAAGGTTTCCATCGCGAAGATCACGGCGTTGGGGTACTTGGCGCGGATGTTGCGCAGGAAGTCGGTGTAGGCGGCCTGGAAGGTGGGACCGCTGACGCTGTGACCGATGTCGTTGGTGCCCAGGTTGATCACGACGGCGCTGGCCTGGTAGCGGGAGAAGTCCCAGTCGGTGGTTCCGGTGCTGGCCAGCTTGAAGAACTGCGTGCTCTGGCCGACGCAGCCGGATGCGGCTACCAGGCAGTATCCGGAGCGGGCGATCTGGGTGTGGCGGACGCCCAATCGTTCTCCCAGCACCCAGCCGTAGGCGCTCAGGGCCATCTTGCTGGTGAGGGCTCCGAAGGTGATCGAGTCGCCGACGAACTCGATCAGCTTGGGGGATGGGGGGATCGCCGTGGTGTGTGCGCCTGGGTCTAGGACCAGGCCGAGGAAGACGGTGTCGCCTGAGCGGTACGAGACGCGGAGGCGGTGGGTGCCGGCTGGTAGCGGGGTCGGGGTCAGGTTCACCGTGCCGCGGACTCCGGCGAAGAAGACGTCGGCGCCGCCGTCGATGCTGGCGTAGAAGTTCACGGCGTCGCGGGCTCTTACCCGGACCGTGGTGCCGGTGAAGCCGGTGGTGAAGTAGGCGCCGGCCCAGCTTGGTACGGCCGTCGTGGTGCTGATGGTCCAGCGGCCGGTGTAGGCGATGTTCGAGTCGGTCACCGACCCGTCGCCGGTCGCCGCGTGCGCCGCTGCGGGGGTCAGGGAGACGGCGGCAGCGGCGATCACGGTGATGAGTGGGTAGCGTTTTGTGCTCAGCATGGCGGGCCCCGACCTTTCCCCGTGGTCCTCTCCTTACTCGGATCGTCGGGTGAAGCGTTTGGATAATTCCGGCGGGGTTGTGGACGATTCCGGCTTGGCGGGTTGGGAACCGGCGCAGGAAGAATCCAAAGGAGAAAGTTCTTGGCCGAGGCGCGGCGTGCCGCCCGTTTTTGTCGGTGGGGTCCGCAAGAGTTCTGAGTGTGCTGATGATTGAAGACGAGGTGTTCGCGGTACCCGGGGACTTTCTTGGGAATGCGGCGTTCGCGCAGGTGATGATTGGTCATCTGCAGGCTGTTGTGTTGCGGCAGTTGGCTGACTTTACCCGCGCTCACGAGGGTGATGAGTTCGCCTATCTCGAGGTCGCCACTCTGCTGCACATTTCCGGTCGGGCCAAGACCGTGCTGACCATCCACCACACTGCCGACGAGATCGCCGCGATGCACGCCGCGATCGTGGTGCGGGCCCGGGAGCTGAAAGACGCCGGTGGGGAGATCCGCGCCCTCGCGCAGTTGGAAGCCGATGTCGCCCGCGACCTGCTGCTCAGCACCCGGCCTCCAGGGTGGCCGAGGTCCAGCTCAGCATGCCCGCCACCGGCGCCGTGGTAGACCTGACCTCGGCCCGCTCCCGGAAGACGGGACACGGCTACGCAGAGCCGGAACATGACTACCGGAAGGCGGAACACGCCCGGCTGCGGGCTCGCCGGCCGGCGTGTCCCGCCCTCGCGTAGCCGTGTCCCGCCCTCGCGTAGCCGTGTCCCGCCCTCGCGTAGCCATGTCCCGGTCTGGCGTAGTCGTGTCCCGTCTTCGCGACGAACTTGACAACGAACCGACCGCTCAACTGAACGGCATTTGGTGCAGAACCTTGCGGCGGAACGCCGGGCCCCAGCCCTACCGAAGGCGACCACCCCGACGTTCCGACGACCCCGGTAGGGCACCCAAAGTAGGAGAAGCGCCCAGCCCTACCCCGGCGGCACCCGGTCAGCCGGCGCAGTCTGCTCATCCCCCGGCATCGCCCCGGTCATGATCGCCACCACCTCGGACATCGTGTGCTGTTCGGGCGTAACCAAGGCAACCCGCCGGCCAAGCCGCTGGATATGGATGCGATCCGCCACAT
>NZ_DASYTH010000393.1:0-3486 GCF_036002505.1 Actinophytocola sp.
CACCCGGTACTTCCCGTCCGACGGCCCGCGTGACTGCGGCGATGGCGCGGCCGCCTGCCCGAGCGGGTTCGTGTTCTTCCGGGTGCCGCTGGAGCCGCGGGTCACCGCCGACCCGAGCGGCCAGCTGCCCGGCATCTACGCTACCTACAACGCGGTCGACCCGGCCACCGTGGTGCCGAGCACCACGTCGTACAGCTCGGCCGGGGCGAACTCCGGCCGGGTCGGCCGGTCGGTGGTCTACGTCATCCGCTCGGTGGACAACGGCCAGTCCTGGTCCGCGCCGGTCCCTGTGGACCCGGCAGGCGGCCGCGGCCACCAGTACTTCTCCGATGTGGATGCGCTGGGCGGCAAGCTGGTCGCGGTCTGGCAGGACAACCGCAGCGACGATGCCTACAGCGTGCAGCTGCCGATCGGTAACGCGCTCGACACGCAGGGTCGACCAGTTTCATCTGGCACCGACGCGGTCGGCACCTACGCCGCGGTGTCCGACGACGGCATCTCGTTTGCCCCGTCGGGCATGGTCTCCTCGGCGACGCACCAGCCGTCCTACGAGATGTTCGGTAACCGCTCAGTGCCGTTCCAGGGCGACTACAACTGGGTCGCGCTCGCCTTCGACGGCGCGAGCTCGCTGTTCGGCTACATGGGCTGGACAGACAACCGGGATGTCCTTCCGGGCGTCGACATCCGGGAGACCGACTACGTCGATGGCTTCGACGTGTTCCAGTGCCGCATGCCCACGGCGCTGGAACCGGATCGGTGCCCGAACGCGCACGGCCTCGACCAGAACATCTACGGCCAGTCGATCACGTTGCCGGTCGGCTGAGCCAAATTCGGGGTTCGGTACCATGCTGAGTCGCTTCGCTCGCCGGCCGCGTCAGGTCGTGATCGTCATGGTCATCGTGGCCGCCGCGCTCGCAGGCCTCGCCGTCACGGGGCCTACCGCGGGCGCGGCGCCGCTGCCCGGAGCACCGGTCGTGGTTCCTGACGCGACCGGTGACGCGGCCATCGACCACTGGTCGGACCCGAACGGTCCGATCGACGAGCCACGCGCCGACCTGACCTCCGCCTCCATCCAGATGGGTCCGGGGGAGCTGCAGGTGGCCGCCACAGTGGCACAGTTCACCGATCCGACCCAGGACTTCTCCTGGACCCACCAGGGAACCTGGACCGAGCTGCGCTGGTGGATCGACGCCACCGCCGACGGCTATACCGACTACCTCGTCATCTACCTGTACCAGCCGTTCAACCAGTTCGGGCTCTACGCCGTGATGGCCGATGTACGGAACGGCCGCCAGTGCCCCGGCAGGCCGTCCTTCGACGCGGCGGCGCGGCGCTACGTCGCGTCGTTTGCGTTGTCGTGCACGACGTCGCGGCAGATGCGGGTGCTCGCGCGGATGGACTGGGACCTGGACCCGTGGAACCACTCGTTGGGTACCGCCTTCGACTTTGCCCTCGACCAGCCCAACTGGTCGGTTGGCTCGTACAACTGGTCCGACCGGGCAGTGCGCGTCGGTGTCCGCGCGGACCGGCCAGCCGTGTTCCGCAGCGGGACCTGGTACCTGCGCTCCGGCGTGGGCTCCACCGACCGCACCACCGCCACGTTCCGCTTCGGCCGTGCCACCGATATCCCGATCCTCTGCGACTGGGATGGCGACGGTGACCGCACGCCAGGGGTATTCCGGGCCGGCCGCTGGTACATCAGGAACAGCAACACCGGCCCGGTGGTGAAGTCGTTCACCTTCGGGCGGGCCGGCGACCGGCCGGTCTGCGGCAACTGGCCGACCCCCGGTGCGTCCCCCCGTGCGGACCACCCAGGTGTCTACCGCGCGGGCGTCTGGTACCTGCGCTACTCCCTGTCCACCGGGTCTGCCAACCACTCCCTGCGATGGGGGGACTCGCTATCGAGACCGGTCGTGGGCGACTGGGACGGCGACGGGTGGGACCAGCCGGGCCTCTTCCGGGCAGGCCGCTGGCAGTTGCTTGACACCTTCTGGAGCCTGGTCGACCTCAGCAAGGTCAAGACCTTCTCGTTCGGCCAGTCAGGTGACGTTCCGGTGGTCGGCGATTGGAACCGGGACGGGTTGCCCACCGTTGGCGTGAAGCGAGGAACGAAGTGGTACGTCTCCAACGTCCTGGGCCCCCCGACCTCCTCGACCTTCTCCTACGGCCTCGCTACCGACCGGCCCGTCGTCTGGCGCTGACCGGGCCCATCCGCTGACCGCAAGGACCGCCACGACAGGCGGCTGCGTCGCGACAGTTTGGCCTCACCATCGGACAGCTGGCCTGTTCCTTGACGGGGCCTCCCGACGCCTCTCACGACGGCGGTGCTGTTGTCGATGTGGGAGTAGCGTGTGGCGCAAACCGGAGGAGGGCGGCTCATGGCAGCGGACCTTAGCCACCGTCATCGCGACACGCTCGAGAGAATCTTCAGCCATCCCTCGAGCGGGAACATCGAGTGGCGCCAGGTGCTGTCGCTCCTGGAAGCCGTCGGGACGACGACCGAAGAGCAGAATGGCAAGGTCAAGGTGGCGCTGGGTCCCGAGACCGAGATCCTCCAGCCCCCGCGGGGCAAGGACATCGACCAGCAGATGATTGTCGACCTGCGGCGGATGCTGACCCAGGCGGGATTCGCACCCGGCGACGTGCCGGCGACCGAGGATGCGCACTCGCGCGACCACGGCGACGGCGCGTGGGGCGCCCCCGCCTAGCGGCAGGACCTTGGCCACGGGTGGTGCGGGCCGCGCGCAGCTGCCGGCGCTCGAACAGATCACCCGCCAAGCCGATCAGCACCTTCCTGGCAGGGCGTCGTCAGATGCGGCCTAGTCGTCGCGGCCGAAGAGCAACAGGAACAGCTGGAACACGTTGAGGATGTCGAGGAAGATCGAGGCCGCCAGCAACGGGGCGGTCCGGATGTCTTGGCTGCGGCGAAGGCGCTGGAAGTCGAAGGCCGTCAAGCCGGCGAAGATCACCAGCCCGAGGATCGCGTAGATGAGCGCGCCGTTGGGGATCTGGACGAAGATGGTGACGATGCCGAAGATGATCAGCCCGATCAGCGCCCAGAACAGGGCGCGGGCGAGCGCCGAGAGGTCGCGGCGGGTGGCGTAGCCGGCGGCCCCGAACCCGGCGATGAACAGCGCCGTCGCCGCCCCCGCCTGCCAGACCGCCTGGGGATCGGCGCTGGTGTAGTAGCTGAGGGTTGGCGCCGTCGCGAGGCCGATGAGCACCCCGAACCCGAACAACAAGGTGACGGTGAGCCCCTGGGATCGCTGGGCGGCAAAGTTCATGGCGATGAGGCAGCCGAAGGCAGCGATGAACCACAGCCAGCCCCAGGGGGAGGACAGGTCTCGGCCGAGGTAGGCGCCGACCGCGAACAGGCCCGCGGTGACCGCGACCAGCCCCATGGTCTGGCCGAGCAAGGTCCCGGCCTGATCACGGGTGATCGGCGGCTCAACGGGAACGGCACTCGAACTCATCCGAGCTCCCTTC
>NZ_DASYTH010000394.1:0-6806 GCF_036002505.1 Actinophytocola sp.
CCGCCACCATGATGAGGGCGGCCGACGTGATGACCCGGGCGGTGCCCGAGACGCCCCGCACGATCGCCGTGCGGTTCTCGCCGGTGCGTAGGTACTCCTCGCGCACGCGCGACAGGAGGAACACCTCGTAGTCCATCGACAGGCCGAACAGGATCGCGAACAGGAACATCGGGATGAACGACACGATCGGTACGGTCGCCTCCAGCCCGGTCACCGCGGCGCCCCAGCCCCACTGGAACACCGCGACCATGATGCCGTAGGTCGCGCCGATGCTCAGCAGGTTCAGCAGCACCGCCTTCAGCGGCGCGAGCACCGACCGGAACACCAGCATGAGCAGCACGAACGACAGCGCCAGCACGGCGGCCACGAATACCGGCAGGCGTTGGCTGGTCCGCTGGCCCACATCGGACAGGCTCGCCGCGGCGCCGCCTACGTGGGCGCTCGCCGGGCCTCGCCCGACAACGGTGGGCAGGACGTCGCCGCGCAGCCGGACGACGGTGTCGGCCGTGGCCCGATCCTGCGGGCCGGTGGTCGGGAAGACCACGAGGGTCGCGATCCCGGTGGCGTGATCGACCAGCGGCGGCGCGACCGACGCGATGCCTGGGTCCGCCGCGACCGCCGCGACGAGCCGGTCCAGCACCCGCGGGTCGCCGGCGAGGTCCGCGGCGACGATGAGGGGACCGTTGGTGCCCGGGCCGAACCCCTCAGCGACGAGGTCGTACGCGCGGCGTTCGGTGCGGCTCTCCGGCAGCGAGCCGTCGTCGGGTAGGCCGACGCGCAGGCCGAGCATGGGCAGCGTCGCGGCCAGCAGCAGCCCGGCCGCGCCGATCGCGTACGGCACCGGGTGCCGGGTGACGTGCCCGATCCAGCGTCGCCACCCGGGCGCGGGGACGGCGCCCGCCGCCGCGACCCGATGCCGTCCGAACCGGCCCGGCGTCCCGACCCGGAGGGCGCGGCCGAGCCAGCCGACGCGGGCGAGGCGCGGCCCGGCGGCGCCGAGGAACGCCGGCAGCAGCGTCACCGACGCGACCACCATGATCAGGACGACGACCGAGACCGCGAGCCCGCCCGCCGTCATGAACGGCACGTTCGCGACCGCCATGCCGAGGATCGAGACCACGACCGTGCCGCCGGCGAAGACCACGGGTCGCCCGGCCGTGGCCACCGCCCGCCCGGCCGCCTCGTGGGGCTCGACCCCGTGTGCGAGGTACTCCCGGTGCCGGGCGAGCACGAAAAGCGCGTAGTCGATGCCCACCCCGAGCCCGACCATGCTGCCGAGCACCGGTGCGAAGGTGGGGATCTCCGTCATCCCCGCGAGTACCGTCATCGTGGCGACCCCGACGGTCAGCCCGAAGACGGCCATGCCGATCGGCAGCGCGGCCGCGACGAGCGAGCCGAACGCCAGGAACAGGATCGCGGCCGCGGCGAGGATGCCGATCAGCTCACTGGCGCCGCCGCCGGCGTCGGAGAAGACGTAGAAGAGCTCCCCGCCCATCTCGATGCGCAGTGGCATATCCCGGCGCAGCCGGTCGCCGAGGTCGACAAGAGCGTCGAGGTCCTTTGTCGACAGCCGGCTCTGGTCGAGATACTGCACCCGGACGACGGCGATCCGGCCGTCGGCCGAGACCAGCCCGCCCCGCACGGCGGCATCCCCGTCCAGGTCGAGCGCGCCCGCCGGGTCGCTCGTGCCGAGCACGTGCGGGAGTCGCCGCGCCTCGGCCTGCAGCCGCGCGAGGGCGGTACGGGCGGTGCCGTGGTCGAAGAACGTCGCCCCACTGTCGAGCGGGGTGACGACCACCTGGGCGGTCATCCCCTCCTGACCGGTGCCGGCCCGCTCGATCAGCTCGGCGGCGCGCCCCGAGTCCAGTCCCGGAGCGGTCACCGAGTCCGCGGTCCGCCCGCCGAAGGCGATCGCGGCGACGACCGTGAGCGCGGCGGCGAGCAGCCACGCCGCGATCACCCGCCACGGGTGCCGGGCCGCGCTCCCGCCCAGACGGGAGAGGGTTTTCGAAAGCATCTGATCCTCCAACCACCTCGTCGGCCGACTCGGTACGGCCGTCGATGCCGAGGTTCGTCACGGCGGCGCTTCCGGACATCGGCTCGGGAGCCGCGGATCTGCCCGTCCCCGGGCTGAGGGTGGCCCCGTTCTTTTGGCCGATGTGCGGCGCGGCGCGCTCCGTAGGCTGAAAGCCGTGCTGCGAGACGACCTGCGAACGCTCTGGACCGAGCCGCGGCCGCCCGGCGCGCCGGCCCGGGTGTGGCGGGACTGGGCGCTGCTCGCCGCGGGCCTGGGCGGTGTGGTGCTGGAGACCGCGCTGCGGCAGGACGTCGTGTGGCGGCCGGTGGCGGTGGTCTTCGCCGTCTGGCTATGCGCGCTGACGATGTGGCGGCGGACCCGCCCGCTGGCGATGGTCGTGCTCGGGTTCGGCGCGATGATCGTGCTCGAGCTGGCCTCGCTGGTGGCCACCCCGCGGGAGCCGGTCGGCCTGTACAGCAGCCTGATCCTGCTCGTGCTGGTGTATGCGTTGCCCCGATGGGGATCGGGACGCGAAGTCGTGCTGGGGGGCGCGGTGATCCTCGCGGCCTTCGCGCTGTCGGTCGTCACGGACAACACTCCGGTCGTCGACCAGATCGTGGGCTTCGCGTTCCTGCTCCTGCCCGGGGTCATCGGGGCGTCCGTGCGCTTCCGGGCGACCGTTCGCGAGCGGCAGCTGGAGCAGGTGCGCTCCCGCGAGCGAGAGCGACTCGCCCGCGAACTGCACGACACGGTGGCGCACCACGTCTCGGCCATGGTGATCCGCGCGCAGGCCGGCCGGGTGGTCGCGGGCACCGACCCGGCCGGTGCTGTCGAGGCGCTGGAGGGCGTCGAGGAGGAGGGGGCGCGCACGCTGGAGGAAATGCGCGCCATGGTCGCTGCGCTGCGGGACGGCGGGGCGGGTGCCGAGCTGGCGCCGCCAGCCGGCGTCGCCGACCTGGAGCGCCTGGTGCGCGCCCCGGGCGGTCGGCTCAGGGTCGACCTGAACCTCGATGGCGAACTGGACGCGCTCCCCCCAGCCGTGGACTCGGCGGTCTACCGCATCGTGCAGGAGTCGATGACCAACGCCATGCGGCATGCGGTCGACGCGACCGAGGTCGCCGTCCGTATCACCGGAGAACCCCAGCGGGTACGGGTGACGGTTCGGGACGACGGCGCGCGGGCGAGCCGAGGTCGCGACGGGTACGGCCTTGCCGGGCTGCGTGAACGAGCTGCCCTACTCGGCGGGGAGCTACGGGCCGGTCCGGGTGCCGACCAGGGCTGGTGCGTCGAGGCCGAGCTGCCCCGGGGGAGGTCGGACAGCGGTGTCCATCCGCGTCCTCGTCGCTGATGACCAGGCGATCATCCGTACCGGGCTGCGGATCATGCTGGACGCCCAGCACGATGTCGAGGTGGTCGGCGAGGCGGCCGACGGGCGCGAGGCGGTACGCCTGGCCCGCGACCTGCGGCCCGACGTCTGCCTGTTCGACATCCGGATGCCCGTGCTCGACGGGCTGGCGGCCACCCGGCTGCTCGCCGGCCCGGGCGTCGCCGACCCGATGGTCGTGGTGGTGATCACCACCTTCGATCTCGACGAGTACGTCTACGGCGCCCTGCGCGCCGGCGCCCGCGGATTCCTGCTCAAGGACGCAGGGCCGGAGCTGCTGGCGCAAGCCATCCGGTCGGCCGCCGACGGGGAGGCGCTCATCGCGCCCAGCCTCACCGTGCGCCTGTTGCAGGCGTTCGCGGACGCACCGGCCGGGCGGCCCGCCGCGCAACCGATCTCCCCGGTCACCGCCCGCGAGGAGGATGTGCTGCTCGCCGTCGCCCGGGGCCTGACCAACACCGAGATCGCCGATTCACTGCACATCAGCTTGAGTACGGTGAAGACGCACCTGGCGAGCCTGATGGCCAAGCTCGGCGCCCGCAACCGGGTGGAGATCGCCATGTGGGCCTACGAAACCCGCCGGATCATCCCGGGAACCTGAGCCCTACGACGCCGCTTGCGAAGGCCGGGCCCCTTCCAGGTACCTCGCTCGCCGGGTACCGACCCCCGGACGGGCCTGCGCACAGGGCGGCGCGCTGTTGCTGGCGGTGGTGGCCGCCGGGGCGGCGGGGACGGTCCGCAGCTCATCGGCGGGCTCGGCAGGATCACGGTGATGCGGGTGGGCGGTGGCCGGCAGCGGACCCGCCCGGATCGGATGTTGGCGGCGAGGCGTGCACGGTCAAGGACAACCGGGCTGTCTGCGCCGGTGCGGGGGTTCGCGCCACCGGAGCGCGGCTACGATGCGCGACCGCCGGCGGCGGGCGCCCCGGCTTGTGCGGAAGATTGGTGCCTGCCCGGGGCGCCACCAATCTTCCGCGTAGGCGACCGGGGTCGGCCGGTGGTGACGGCGGGTGACAGCGATGCGGTGGGTAACTCCGCCGGTACCACGCCGCGCCGGCAGCGGTGCCAGGAATCACCGTGCTCTGCGCCGGAAACCTCGAGGCCCCAAAGGGCTTACGAAGCACTCCTTAGCTTGTTCTTTAACCTGGGCGGTGCTTCTGCTCGTCCAGGGTGAGGGCCCGTTTCGTGGTTTTGCCGACGTCGTGGTGGGTTGCGGGTCTGCGGTTCTTCGACCCGGGCGGGCGCCCGGGACCGGCGGTGCTGGGTTTCGGTGCACCGGCCGGTCGGGTGGTCTTCGGGCGCAGGTTCCGAAACCCACGCCGTACGCGTGCTGGGGTGAGCCGGCCCGCGGGTGCGGGACGTTCCAGGGCCGACGCAGATCCTGGGCGAGGTGCCGGGCGAGGCGAAGCTGGGTATGGCCGGCGATCACGAGCCAGGTCCACCGGTCCGCGGCGTGCGGGTCGCGCAGCTTCGGGGCGGTCCAACCCAGGGTCTGCTTGAACAGCCGGAAGGTGTGTTCCAGGTCGAAGCGGCGCAGAAACGTCTGCCACAGCCGATCGACATGAGACGGTGACGCGCCGGTGCGCGAAGACCACAGCCACAACGGTTTCGGGTCCCGGTCGCCGGGCAGGTGATCCACGGACAACCGGATCAAGGTGCCTTCCAACACCGGCAGATCACCCTGATGCTGCAGCCACGCAGCCCGGCGGGTCAGCCGCGGATGCAACCGATCCCAGGCTTGGGCCTCGGCGATGCCGTAACGGCTGGTCTCGGTGACCGTGACCGCGTCCGCACCCGGCCAGGTGTCGGGGTCGGCGAGGTGGAACTCACCACCGTGCTTCGGGGGCCGACCGATCGCCCCGGCAAGCCGAGCGGGTGCGGGCCGTCGCAGCACCCGATCGGAGCGCACCCGTCCGAGGACCTCGACCGGCAGATCCGCCAGCAGGAACGCCAGCCGGGCCAGGTCGTAGCCCGAGTCGAATACGGCCAGCACGTCCGGATCACCGGGATGCCACTGCCCGGCCGTGATCAGGCGGTGCAGCACCTGACGGACCTGCTCGGCGGTCACCGCGGCGACGTCATCGTCCGGACCCAGCCGGACCGCGTCCAGGACCGCGGTCCACGAGGTGCGGCCGGGCTCCAACGCGGCCACGAACGAATACGGCCAGCCCGGAATGAACTGGTCCTGACTGCGGCCGCGGCCATACACGTGGCAGAACAACCGGTCGGGGCTGGTCACCGCGTCCGGGCGCAGCCACGCGCTGACATCGACGGCCAGCATCAGCCGGCCGTCACCGGCGCGGGGCAGCGACAGCCCGGCCAGCGCGGTCCGTAACCGCTGCACGTCGATCCGGCCGTGGTTGAGCCCGTCATACATGGCGCCGTGCCCCCGCCGGTGTTCCGGCGCCAACGTCAACCCCACCAACGATTTCACCGGGCCGTCGCTGCACAGCAGCGCGTCGGTCAACTCGAACAACGCATCCGGTCGCCCGGTGAAGCACCGGTGCAACTCGCACCGGAACCGGTCCAGCTCCCCGAACGCATCCACCGGACCCGCGTCATGCACACTATTCACCGAGACAGCCCTTGGTCATTGATGCTCTTCCCTAGACAAGAAGATCATCAACCAAGGGCTGTTCCATGATCCACCAGGGGTCATCACCGACCCTCAAGGGTTAAACAACAAGCTTAGAGCCTGGTAAATAAGGGGTTCAGGCATCGGTGGGCCGGGCGCCTATCGACGATCGTGCCTGTGTGCGGCGTGGCGGGATGACATGAGGAAGGGCCTTCGGTACGTGCACAGGTGACTAGCCAGCACCAGCCGAAGGCCCAACCCTGTCTGTATACCTTGTCGCCGGCGTCGCGGCATCTGCCACCCCGGCCACTCTCGCCGATCACCTGCCGACCGTCCGGCCCCGGCACTATCCGTCCGACACCAGCGACGCCGAATGGGCGGTACTCGCCCCGCACGTCCCCGCCGGCACCGGTCGGGGCCCGACCGATCGTCTACCCGCGCCGCGACGTCGTCGACGCGATCCGTTACCTCGACCGGACCGGCTGCCAATGGGACGCCCTGCCGGCTGACTTCCCGCACCACAAGCTCGTCTACCACTACTTCCGGGCCTGGAGCGCCGACGGCACCCTGACCCGGATGCACAACGGGCTGCGCGAACAGGTCCGCCACCGGGTCGAGGGCCGGGACCGGCAGCCGACGGCGGCGCTGGTCGACTCGCAGTCAGTGCGCGGCGCGGAGACCGTCGCCCGGCCCAGCCGCGGCTACGACGCCGGGAAAGAAGATCAACGGCCGTTATCTGGAGCCCGTGCTGGCCTGTCTTTGATGTGTTCCAAGCGCGCCGGGGGTCCCCCAACTCCTGTGGTGGATGCGGTTATCTGCCGCCGTCCATC
>NZ_DASYTH010000395.1:0-5692 GCF_036002505.1 Actinophytocola sp.
CCCACCAGGCCCGCGCCGATACGGCTCATGGTGTGGTGCGACAGCGGATCGCTGAGTGTGGCGGCCGTCGCGGCGAGGTGGTGGTCGGCCGGGCGCAGGCCCGCGGCCCGGGCCACTCGCAGACCCCAGACGTACCGGTCACGGCCCCGTGCGTTGGCGGCGTGGCCCGGCCGGTCGGCGCAGGGCAGGTGGCCCATGATTCCGACGACGTGTAACCAGCCATGCCGCTCGGCCTGCCGGGCGGCACGGCAGAGGCGGTCCCACTGGGCGGGTTCGGCGCCGTCACGGCCCATGCCGGTGTCCAGTTGCAGGTGGATGCGAGCCCCTGGAGCGGTACGGGCAATCGTGTGCAGGTGGTCCAGGCCGGGAACGCCCAGCTCGATGTCCAGCCTTACCGCCGAGGCGAAGTCGGCATCCAGCGGGTTGAGCCAGCTCAGGATCCGCTGGGTCAGGCCCGCGGCGCGCAGCGGCCGAGCCTCGTCGATGCTGGTGACGCCCAAGCGGGTCGCGCCACCGGCGAGGGCGGCACGCGCGACGTCGATCTGGCCGTGGCCGAAGCCGTCGGCTTTGACCACCGCCATCAGCTCGCCGGCCGTACGAGATTTGATGGTGCGCACGTTGGCGGTGACAGCGCCCAGGTCGACCTGAAGGGTCGCCTGCGGCCGCAGCGCCAGCAGGCTCATCGGAACACCGGGCCGTACAGCGCGGCGGCGGCACCGGTGGCCAGAACCCAGTAGCGGTCGCCATAGGAGTAGTGCCACCACTCGGTGGGATAGTTGACCAGCCCTTCCTGGCACAGCACCCGGGCGAGCAGGTCGCGGTTGGCCCGCGCCTCGCGGCTGATCCCGCCGGTGGCGAAGTAGCAGCGGCCGCCGGACTGCTCCGGGGTGGCGTCGATCGCGGTGCCCAGGTCGAGTTCCTGCCCACACGAGTCGACCAGGGTCACATCGACGGCGGCGCCCGCCACGTGGGGCGCCACGGCCAGCGGTGCGACGTAGCGGCTGGTGAGGATGTGCAGCTCCGGCTCGCCGATGCCGGGATGCACGGAACGGATCTCGGCCGAGTAGCGCTCGATGATCGCCTGCTGCCGGTGCGCCGGGCGGTAGCCCTCCACCACGCGCAGGTAGATTCCCGAGGGCAGGGCCGCCCGCGCGGACTGCAGCCGGGTAGCCAACTCGCGGCGCACCAAGGCTCTGCCGGGTCCAAATCCGGGATCGAGGGCGACAAGGGGCTCGTCGACGTCGCGGACGGGCACGGCGGCCACCCGCGGATCGGACAGCAGGAGGGTCATGGCATTACGGTGACCGGCACGGTGAGGCCGGTGCCTCCGTCTGAGGTGCCGATGATCGGTCCTCAAGACTGAGCCGCCGGACCCGAGGGAGGAAGCCGGCGGGCCATGGCCCGCACAGGATCGAGCCATGATCCGCTGAGCCTTGCCCAGATCGCCGCCGTCACCGGGGGCACCGTGTGCGGTGATCTCGCGCTCGTGGTCACCGGTCCCGCCTACCTGGACAGTCGGTCCCCGCTGGTATTGGGAGAACCGGGGACGGCGTCCATGTCGGACCAGGACCGTCAGCAGGCAGTCACTGCGCTTGCCGCCATGATCCACCGATGGTGGTTGAATAACCGGGACCGCAGCGCCGATGCTGTTCGCGGATCGGATCAGCCAGGCGGCGCTGCGGCGGGTGGCGAGCACTGAATCGGTCAGGGGGTGCGTCGGCGCACGGCCGGTAGCGTCACGATCGGCCCCTGAACAGTGTGAATGCGGGTCGGGTTCTGCCACATCCGGTCCACACCGTTGACCGTTGTGTGAAATGTGGGGTCAGCCGGGTGTCGGCTGACCCTTCGTTGTCGGTAGGGCGATAACCATACAGAACAGGAGAAGGTTACGAAGTAGACAAACTATCGCTAGTCCGCTTTGTGGACGGGACGGCGATCGGCTACCGGGAGTACGGCAGCGGACCCGGCCTCATCCTGGTGCACGGGGGGATGAAAGCGGCGCAGCACTTCGGCAAGCTGGCCGGCGCCCTGGGCAACGACTTCCGGGTGTACGTGCCCGATCGTCGAGGTCGGGCACGAGTGGGCCGCACGGCGAAGACTTCGGCGTGCAGCGTGAGGTCGAGGACATGCAGGCTCTCATCGCCGCCACGGGCGCCCGGTTCATCTTCGGGCTCAGCTCCGGCGCCCTGGTCAGCTTGCGGACCGCGCTGTTCACCCCGACGGTTGGCCGCGTCGCCCTCTATGAGCCGCCGCTGTGGATCAATGGCTCGGCGCCGACTGCCTGCGTACCGCGCTTCGACCGGGAAATCGCCGCTGGCAGGGCTTGTCGGGGCGCTGGTGACCGCCATGAAGGGGATGGGCGTGGAACCGTTGTTCGCCCGGATGCCACGATTCGTGCTCGCGCCAGCCGTGGCCCTCGGCCTGCGTGCCCGGATGGAAGGCGCTGATGAGGTGTCCATCGCCGGCCTGATTCCCACACAACACTTCGACTGCGGATCGTGCAGGAGATGGCCGACACCGCGGCGGAATACGCACGGTTGCCGGCGTCCGCTTTTCTCCTCGGCGGCACCAGGAGCCCGGACTACCTCGACGTCGCGCTCGGCGAACTGGCCGCCGTGCTACCACACGCGAAACGCTTCACCCTGCCGGGCCTGACACATGACGGCCCTGAGGATGACGGCCACCCGCTCGTTGTGGCTCAGGTGCTGCGCGACTTCTTCACCGCACCGTGCGCTGGTCCACTCTAGACAGCGCGCCTGGACCGGAGACCTACGGGGCGCCGACCCGCGCGGCGCGGCGGCGTTCGGTGAGCCGCCGGGCCTTGGCCGCGCTACCACAGTCGGCCATGCGGCACCAGCGGCGGGAACCGTTGCGGCTCTGGTCGAGGAACAGCCACCCACAGCCGCCTTCGGGTACGGGGCAGCGGCGTACCCGGGTCAGATCGGCCGTCCGCAGTACGTCGAGTGCGGCCTCGGCGATCCGGTCGGGTACTAGCATGGCCGGTACCGTGCCGTAGGCGAGCCGTACCTGCGGCGGGTCGCCTCTGTCGAGCACCAACGTCGCTCGGGCGGCCGCCCCGGACCACCGCTCGTGCAGCCCGACCAGCGCGGCCCCGGCCGCGATCGGGTCGCCCCCGGCGGGGCCGCCTGGGTCACCCGCCGACCCGCTGTCCGCTGGCGGGATCGCCGCGAGTATCACGAGGTGCAGCCCTTCCCGGATGTCCCGGACGGCGGCCAGTCCCGCGTGTGCCGCCGCGGGATCGTCGCGCCACGCCCGATCGACCCGCTTGGCCTCCGCGTCGCTGATCAGGCCTACCCTGACCGTCCAGCGCAGTAATGCGGAGGTGTCGGACAGGAAGTCGTAGGGCGGCTTGCCGTCGAGCGGTGCCCCTCGTTCGAGCGTGTTGACCAGATCGAGTGCGGGGTGCCCGCCGACAAGCGGCAGCTGGCGCACGTCGAGTGGCATGCTGGCCAGGCTACCATCTAAGGCGTTGATGGAGGTAGCACGATTGCTGTCCACTGAGCATCGTGTTACGCGACCCGGGCGTCGGCGGGCAGGGGCTTGTCGGCGCGCGCCGGCGCGACCTGCCGCCGGCTGGAGAAGACCGGTTCGGCCAGCACGCTGGCGAACGCCACCAGGCTGAGCAGCGCCCCGACGATTGCGGTGCTGCGCACGCCCGGGCCGAGCAGCAGCACGCTGCCGAAGAACGCGCCCGCGGTGATGCCCGTATTGAACGCCGTGGAGGTACCGGCGCTTGCCATGTCCGACGCTCCCGGCGCGTACACGAGCACCCGCGACCCCAGAGTGGCGGGCAGGCCCGCCAGCGTGAAGCCGGACACGGAGATGGTGATGACGGTCGCGACCTGGGAGGCGCCGAACGCGTACTGCCCGGTGAGTGCCAGCACCTGCAGACCGATGAGCCCCATCATGGTGAGCCGGCCGTGGCGGTCGACGAGGTAGCCGACCGCGAACACGCCGGCCAGGCCCGCGATGCCGCGTGCCAGCAGGAGCGGACCGATCGACGACTCGGCGAAGCCGCTGACGTCGGTCAGGAACGGGCTGATGTAGGTGAACGCCGTGAACGCACCGGTGACCGCCATCGCCGTGGTGGCCACGATCGACAGGTACCGGCCGCGGTCGGGTGCGCTGCCCCGGTCCGCCGCGCCTTGCCCGGCCGGCGTGTTGGGCAGCGCGGCCGCCACCGCGACGAGTACGAGCAGGCCCAGACCGCTGAGCGCGAAGAACGCCACCCGCCAGTTGGTCTGCTGACCGAGCCACGTGCCGGCCGGGATGCCGGCCAGCGCGGCGACGGAGACGCCGGCGTACAGGATCGACACGGCCCGGCCGCGCACCTCGGCCCGGAACAGGCCGGCGGCGGCCGGCGTCACGACGGCCCAGAACAGCGCCTGGCTCAGCGCGGTCACCATCCGGGCACCCATGAGCAGCCAGTAGTTCCACGCCACAGCCGACAGGCAGGTGGCCACGACGAAGACGCCGAACAGGATGCACAGCAGCCGCCGTCGAGGCAGCCGGCGGGTCAGCCGTGTGAGCGGCAGGGACACCACCACGATGATCAGGCCGTACCCGGTGACCAGCAGCCCGACCGCCGACACGGTGGTACCGAGGTCCTTCGCGATCAAGGGGAGCAGGCCGATCGGCAGGGACTCGGTCGTCACGTAGCTGAACACCGCCAGGGTCAGGCCGATCAGAGTGACGATCGCCGACTTGCTTCCGAACCGTTCTCGCACGCTGCCTCCTCGGTTGGATCACCACTGTCCTAGGTGATGGAGGTAGCTCCATGACGTCGCCGTCATGGGATTCCCTTATTGCATCGAATGTAGACAGGCTTGATGCTACCAGTCAACCTGATTTAGGCGGTAGCGCAATGACCCGTCGTTCGAGCCTCGGTCGACATAAACGCCGCAGACAGAGCGCGGCGAGGCGCAGGTGGTCCGCCGCACCGCTGACGCGACCATGATCGTCAGCCACGTTCGAGCGAGGTCACCCGGAGCGTGACTGGTCAGCCCGGACGGCTCCCAGATCGACATCCCTGATGAGTTTGTACGGCGTTCTTCTCGATGTGGTGACGACCCTGTCGCAGGGCTGGGCGATCTCGATTGCCCCGCACAACACGATGGTCATCACGCAGGAGGCCGCCGACCTGCTCGACGTCTCCCGGCCCACCCTTGTGCGGCTGCTGACCGACGGCGAGATCCCCTACACCATGCGCGGTCGGCATCGGCGGGTCATGCTCCGCGACGTCCTCGACTGCCGCGACCGCGCCCCCCGCGAGCGGCGCCGGACCCTCGACCAGATGGCCGTTGACGCCGAGGACGACGACCTGTACAACGCGACCGCCACACCCAAGAGGACCAGGTGAGGCAGACCGGTCGTGGCCTTTCCCGCGCTCCTCGACACCAGCGTGCTCTACCTTGCCTACCTATGTGACACCCTGCTCCGCCTCGCCGAGGCCGAGGCGCACCGGCCACTGTGGTCCGCTGACATCGAGACGCTGATCGACGGCATGACCAACGACTGGAAGACCGCCAGGTCCTGGCCGCCGCCGTACGCGCCAACGCCGAGGTCGTCGTCACCTTCAACGTCCGCGACTTCCCCAAGCCGGCGCTCAAGCCGTACAACATCGCGGGCTGGCCCTACCCCAGTTCACCGCCGAAGTCCGGCGCCATATTAG
>NZ_DASYTH010000396.1:0-2901 GCF_036002505.1 Actinophytocola sp.
CCTCAACCTCACCGCGATGGAACTGTGGATACGCCGGGCTACCGCCGAGATGGAAGACGGCACGCAGGTCGACGGCGACCCAAAGTCGGAGGCCGGCAAGCGCCCGATCAGCCTGCCGCGAGCACTGCGGACCGACATCGAACTGCACCTTGCCCGGTTCGCACAGCCGGGACTCGGAGGCCGGCTGTTCGTCGGCGCACAGGGTGGCATCCCCCGACGGCGCAACTTCAACAGGGTCTGGAAAACCGCGCTCAAGCGGGCCGGCATCCCGGCCGAGACGAATCTTCACCTTCATGATCTCCGGCACACCGGAAGCACCTGGTCAGCGCAGAGCGGAGCCACGCTCAAGGAGCTGATGGCTCGAATCGGGACTCCAGCACCCGGGCAGCCATGATCTACCAGCACGCCAACCGAGAACGTGACCAGGCGATAGCTGCGGCACTCGATGCCCTCATCGACGCCGCCCGCGACAGCACCGCGGCGTGATCCGGCACGTCAACGAAGTCAGAGCTTAGCGAGGTCAGATCCGTCAACCGTCGGTACTACCTTGAGGCGCAGGCCGTAACCCACCGCAATTTCACTCGTTCACGTTTTTGACTCCTGTCATCGACGCTTGAAAACTGACCCCGTGGCGACGGATGAATCTGGACCCCTCTCGTTGAAGATCGGGAGGGTGTTGAGCGTGGAAGACTGGGCGGAGATCCGCCGGTTGCACCGCAGCGAGGGGATGCCGATCAAGGCGATCACCCGGAAGCTCGGGGTGGGTCGGAACACGGTGCGTCGGGCGTTGGCAGCGGCGGGTCCGCCGCGGTACCAGCGTCCGGCTCGGGCGTCCATTGTGGACGCGGTAGAGCCGCAGATCCGGTCATTGCTCGAGCAGTGGCCGACAATGCCGGCCACGGTGGTCGCCGAACGGATCGGCTGGACCAGGTCGCTGACGGTGCTGAAGGGGCGGGTGGCGGTGCTGCGGCCGTTGTACCTGCCGCCGGACCCGGCGCAGCGCACCGACTACGCACCGGGTGAGCTGGCGCAGTGCGACCTGTGGTTCCCGCCGGCGGACGTGCCGTTGGGGTACGGCCAGGTGGGTCGGCCGCCGGTGCTGGTGATGGTGTGCGGCTACTCGCGCTGGCTGTCCGCGGTGATGATCCCGTCCCGGCAGGTGGCGGACCTGTTGTGCGGGCAGTGGGCGGTGCTGGCCGGGCTGGGTGCCGCACCGCGGGTGCTGGTCTGGGACAACGAGTCCGCGGTCGGGCAGTGGCGTGGCGGCCGGCCGGCGCTGACCGCGGCGATGCACGCCTTCCGCGGCACGCTGGGCGTCTCCGTGTTGCAGTGCCGGCCGAAGGACCCGGAGGCCAAGGGCCTGGTGGAGCGGGCCAACGGCTACCTGGAGACGTCGTTTCTGCCCGGCCGGCGGTTCGCCTCGCCGGTGGACTTCAACGCCCAGCTGGCCGACTGGCTGGCCCGGGCCAACCGCCGCCAGCATCGGGTGCTGGGCTGTCGGCCGGCCGACCGGCTGGACGCCGACCGGGCGGCGATGGTGGCGCTGCCGCCGGTGCCGCCCGTCGTGGGGTGGCGGCTGTCCACCCGGCTGCCCCGCGACCACTACGTGCGGCTGGACGGCAACGACTACTCGGTGCACCCGTCGGTGGTCGGCCGGCGGGTCGAGGTGCTCGCGGACACCGAGCTGGTCTGGGTGCGCTGCGACGGCCGGCCGGTGGCCCGCCACGAGCGCTGCTGGGCGGCGCACCAGACCATCACCGACCCGGCGCACCGGCAGGCCGCCGCGGCGCTACGCACCGCGCACCGCCACGCCGCCGCGCCGGCGTTGGCTGAGGTGGAGCACCGGCGGCTGGCCGACTACGACCGGCTGTGCGCAGTCGACCTGGCCGAGGAGGTGGCGTGATGGCCGCCAAAACCGCCGCCACCCGCAACCTCACCGCCGAGCTGGCGTTCCTGACCCGGGCGTTGAAAGCGCCCTCGCTGGCCGCCGCGGTCGACCGGCTGGCCGAACGGGCCCGCGCCGAGTCCTGGACCCACGAGGAGTTCCTGGCCGCCTGCCTGCAACGCGAGGTCGCCGCCCGCGAGTCCCACGGCGGCGAGGGCCGCATCCGCGCCGCCCGGTTCCCGGCCCGCAAGTCGTTGGAGGACTTCGACTTCGACCACCAACGCTCACTCAAACGCGAGACCATCAACCACCTCGGCACCCTGGACTTCGTCACCGCCAAGGACAACGTGGTCTTCCTCGGCCCGCCCGGCACCGGCAAAACCCACCTGTCCATCGGCCTGGGCATGCGCGCCTGCCAGGCCGGGCACCGGGTCGCGTTCGCCACCGCCGCCCAATGGGTGGCCCGCCTCGCCGAAGCCCACCACGCCGGCCGCCTGCAAGACGAGCTGGTCAAGCTCGGCCGCGTCCCGCTGCTCGTGGTCGACGAGGTCGGCTACATCCCGTTCGAAGCCGAAGCCGCCAACCTGTTCTTCCAGCTGGTGTCCAACCGCTACGAACGCGCCTCGCTGATCGTGACCAGCAACAAGCCCTTCGGTCGCTGGGGCGAGGTGTTCGGCGACGACGTGGTCGCCGCTGCCATGATCGACCGGCTGGTCCACCACGCCGAGGTCGTCTCCCTCAAGGGCGACAGCTATCGGCTCAAAGACCGCGACCTCGGCCGCGTCCCAACCGCACCAACCAACGACTAGCAAAGATCAACCCAGCCAGGAGGGGTCCATTTTCAACCGTCGCAGAGGGGTCCGTTTTCGGGCGTCGTTGACAGCGCGGCCCCCAGCCGCGAGCGCGACCAAACTGCGCCACGTCCCGATGCGTACCCGTACCAGGAGTCGAACCCGGATCTCCAGCTCCGTAGGCTGGCGCCTTGTCCGTTGGACCATACGGGTGCAGTGGGCGGC
>NZ_DASYTH010000397.1:0-17589 GCF_036002505.1 Actinophytocola sp.
GGTGGGAGCTTGCGGAGGGCCAGCAGGGAGCGGGTGGCTTGGGGGCCGTGGACGGTGAAGGTGTAGGCGGTGCAGAGGACGGCGGCCGCGCGGGTGACCTCGACGTGCTCGGGTTCGGGGCGGTAGTGGGAGATCAGGTGGGCTATGTCGGTGGTGAGCGCGGCCATCCGCAGGTACAGGGAATCGACGGTCCAGAGGGCAGCGAGCACGGCGGCGGTGGCCATGACGGTGGGGCCGTCGTCGTGGGCGAGGCCGTAGCGTAGGGCCAGCACCAGGTTGTCCATCTCGGCGCGGACCAGCTCGGTCGCGGGGCGTGGGTCCGGGCCGATCGGCGAAGCGTGGTGGGTGCGGCCGAAATCCCTTGCCCAGCCGAGGAAAGCATCGATCACACGGTCCGTCTCGCCGGCCGCCTCCCGGGCGGCGGTGCTGAACTCGCGGACCGTTTCGAGCATACGGAAGCGAACGCCGGATGGGGTTTCGTCGAGTTTGAGCAGGGACTGGTCGACCAGGTGCTCCACAGTGGACAGCGCATCGCGGCCGAGCATGTGCTCCGCGGCCTCGGCGGTGAATCCGCCGGGGAAGATTGACAGGGCGCGCATGGCCGTTTGGCCGTCGGGGTCGAGGAGGTTCCAGCTCCAGTCGACGACAGCGTGCAGGGTCTGGTGGCGTCGGGGTGCGTCCCGAGGTCCGCCGCGCAGCAGCGTGAACCGGTCCTGGAGGCGGCGGGCGATCTCGGCGACCGACATGACGCGGACGCGGGCCGCCGCGAGCTCGGCGGCGAGGGGCAGGCCGTCGAGGTGGCGGCACAGCTCCGTCACGGTGGCGTCGTCCAGCTCCACCCCGGGTCGCGCCGCCCGCGCACGCTGGCGGAACAGCTCGGCCGTGACCGGCAGGCTGAGCTCCGGCAGCGGGTAGACCGACTCCGAGGACAGGCCGAGCGGGGCCCGGCTGGTGGTGAGGACCCGCAGGTCCTTCGTCATCGATACGAGCGCGTGGGCGAGGTCGGCGGCGCCGCGGATCACGTGCTCGCAGTTGTCCAGCACGAGGAGGGCGGGGCCGGGTCCGAGGGCGGCGACGATGCCGCTGAGCACACCGGTGTGGCGGGACTCCCGGACGTCGAGGGCGGCGGCGACCTCGGCGGCGACGTCGTTGTCGGCGCTGACGCCGGCGAGCGGGACGAAGTGGACGGTGCGCTGCTCGGCCTGGTTGCTGACCACGTGGGCGAGGCGGGTCTTGCCGAGACCACCGGGGCCGATGATCGAGGTGACCCGGGCGGTGTGCAGGAGGGTGGTCACGGCGGCGACGTCGTCGGCACGGCCGAGCAGCGGGTTGGGTTCGTGCTGGACGCCGTGCCGGACGGTGGGTGCCTGGTCACGCAGCAATTCCTGGTGGGCGGCCTGGAGTGCGGGGCCGGGGTCGGTGCCGAGCTCGTCGCGGAGGGTCCGGCGGTACGCCTCGTAGCGGGCCAGCGCCGCGGCCGGGCCGAGCGTGGCCGCTTCGCCGTGCAGCAGCTCGAGCAGCACCTCCTCGTCGCGCGGGCGTTCGGCGGCGAGGTCGGTGAGCGCGGGGACGGCCTCGGCCCGCCGGCCCAGCCGGGACAGCGCCAGCGCGCGGCCCCTGACCAGCTCGCGGTGGGTGCGGGTGCGCTCCGCCCGCAGCGCGGCGAGCGGGTCGTTCAGCCCGCTGTCGCCGGCCCCGTCCCACAGCGCGAGCCCGGCCTCGGCCTTGACGAGCGCCGCCGCATGATCGCCTTCCCGGGTGTGCTCCGCGGCCGCTCGGGCGTGCAGGAGGAGGGCTGAGGTGTCGACCTGCTCCTCGGTCAGCGCCAGGCGGTACCCCGTGGGGGTACGGACGATGACGTCGGAGCCGAGCTGGCCGCGGACCCGGGAGACCAGGACCTGCAACGCTTTCGGCGGGTTCTCGGGCTGCTCGTCCGGCCACAGGGCGTCCACCAGCACGGTGGCGCCGCGCCCGGTGCGCAGCTCGCCGGCCAGCAGCGCGAGCAGACCCCGCAGCCGGGGACCGGTGATCTCCCGGCCCTGGAACGCCACCCGCGGCAGCAGGGTCAGCTCGATGGCCACGACCGCAGGTTAGCGGGGCGAAAACCCGTTGCGCCCAGCTCGCTCGATCCGCATGCTTCCGCGGCGTGTCCCGTCCCGAGATCGATGCGAACCTGGCGCGGCGGCTGGTGGCCAGCCAGTTCCCGCGGTGGGCCCACCTTCCGGTGACCGCGGTCGAGGCCGACGGCTGGGACAACCGCACCTTCCGGCTCGGCGACGAGCTGACCCTGCGGCTGCCGAGCGGCGACTGGTACGCGCTCCAGGTCGACAAGGAGCAGCGCTGGCTCCCGGTGCTGGCCGCGCGGCTCCCGCTGCCCATCCCCACCCCGGTCGCCCGGGGCGAGCCGGACCTCGGCTACCCGTACCCGTGGTCGGTCTACCGCTGGCTCGACGGCCACCTCGCCGACCGCACGAACATCGCCGACCTGACCGCATTCGCCACCGACCTCGCCGAGTTCCTGGTGGCGTTGAGCCGGATCGACCCCTCCGGCGGCCCCGAACCCGGTCCGCACAACTTCTTCCGCGGCGGCCCGCTGTCCACCTACGCCGAGGAGACCCACCGCGCCATCGACGCACTGGGCGACGAGATCCCCCGCGACGCGGCGCTGCGTGCCTGGGACGACGCCATGGCGGCCACCTGGCACGGCGACCCGGTCTGGTTCCACGGCGACGTCGCCACCGGCAACCTCCTCACCCGCAACGGAAACCTGGCCGCCGTCATCGACTTCGGCACCAGCGGCGTCGGCGACCCGGCCTGCGACACCGTCATCGCCTGGACCCTCTTCGAAGGCCCCAGCCGTGACGCCTTCCGCACGACCCTCGGCGCCGACCCCGCCACCTGGTCCCGCGGCCGCGGCTGGGCGTTGTGGAAGGCGCTGATCACCCTGGAACCGGGCAGCCCGGACGGTGCGGTGCCGCGGCGGGTGATCCGCGAGGTGCTGGTCGACCACGCGGGGTCAGCCGAGTTGGAAGTCGGCGACGCGGATGGGTGATGGCGTGGTGCCGCTGGAACGTTGTTGGTACTGCACGGAAAGCACGTTCTCGGTGGTGAGCCGGGAGGCGTCGACGTTCACCTCGCTGAAGGCGTTGGAGCCGTTGAACACCAGGGTCCAGTCGGTCCAGCCGCTGGCCTTGGAGGCGCTGACGATCCGGGCGAACGGCAGGATGAGGTAGGCGTTGTCGTTGTGGTCGAAGACAATCTTGGTGCGGCCGGTGGAGTTCAGCGGGACCGGGATCTCGCGTTTGGTCCAGGTTCCGTTGGCGGTGCGGACCAGGTGGAAGGCACGGCCCCAGCGGGTGCGGTCGGCGGCGTAGCCGGTGACGCACTGGGTGAACCGGCCGGGCACGTAGCTGATCACCACGTGCGGCACGCCGGCCGAGTCGATCGCCTGGCTCTCCTGGTTGATCAGCCCGTGGTTCGGGTCGAGCGGGTCGACGATCAGGCTCGGCGACACCGCGACCGGCGAGGAAACCGCTTGCCCGGTGTTGTCGCGCCAGGTGCGGCCGCGGTCGTCGCTGAACACGTAGCCGGTGTCGTGGTTGGTCAGCCCGCCCTGGTTGCACAGCACGCCGGTATTGCCCTCGCGCCAGGTGAACGCGGCGTGCAGCCGGCCGCCGGGCCCGTAGGTGATGCCGTGCAGGTACATGTTGCGGGTGGTGCTGGTGACGCCGTTCGGCGCGGTCCACGAGCCGGTCGCCGACGTCCACCGGCCGAGCCTGCGCCAGGTCGTGCCGTCGTACTCGGCCAACTCGTTGGTGCCGTTGCCGGAGCCGCCGGTGCGGTAGCTGAGCTGCAGCCGCCGCTCCGGGGTGATCACGAACTGCGGGTAGGTGATCGTGCCGAGCTCCACTCCGTCCAGGTTTCGTTGCACCGCACCGAACCGGGCCGGCGACCAGGTGCGCGACGCCGGAGCGGTGACCAGCCCGGCCTCCGACTTGACGTAGAACACGGTGGTGTTGTGGGTGTCCATGGCCACGTGCAACCGGCCGTCGGTCGGCGAGATGCCGAGCGAGATCACGTTGTGCGAGTCGTCGGTGGAGAGCCGGTGCGGCAGCACGGCCTTCGCCCACGCCCCGGCGGGTAGCTGGCGGCGGGCGACGACGGCACTGCGGTCCGCGGTGTACCAGGCGGTGTACTGGTACCCGGCGAAGCTGAGGATCGCGTCCTGCTGGAACGACTCGTTGTTGACCAGACCGTCGAACGACACGAAGTACAGCGCGGTGGCGTCGAGCTGGACGTCGCGCAGCAGCGTCACTCCGGGCGCGGCGGAAGCATTCTGTCCACTATAGACGGTTGCGGTCAGGGCGAGGCAGGTGGCCAGCAGGGCGCGGATCCTCATGACTCTCCTTAGACGATCGTGCAGGGCGTTCCGTTTGAGCGTGAACGAGGTCGGCTTCGCCGTGTTCCCAGTGTGCGTGGCCTGGAAGCCGAAATCGCGGACCGTTCCGCCATTGGCCGGGATCGCCGCGTTGAAGCCGACGTTGCGCGCGGTGACCTGGCCGGAGGTCGGGGTGTACGTGGCGTTCCAGGTGCTGGTGATCACCTGGCCGGCCGGCAACGTGAACGTCAATGACCAGCCGTTGATCGGGGTGGTGCTGGTGTTGGTGATGGTGAAGTTGGACGTGAAGCCAGTGTTCCAGGCGTTCATGTCGTCCCGGACCGTGCACCTTCCCGGCGGGGGCGGCGGGTCGCCGATGATGGTCGACGTCGTCGAAGACGGCGGGGCACCGGTCGGCGCCGTCCACGGTATCTGGGCCGGGGTGGGCGCCGGGTACGGCACGCTGTCGAACGTCCTGGAGACTGGCAGGTTGCGCAGGAACTTGTCGGCGAAGTCCATGATCGCGTTGTAGTCGTTGATGTCGATCTGGTGGCCGCCGGGCCGGTAGGCGATGCCGATCCGGTCCGGGACGCCGAGGAACTGGTAGACCTGCTTCGCCCCGCGGTAGGTCAGGCCGGAGCCCTGCGGGTTGGTGCGGATGTCCGAGCCCTCGGTGCCGCTGGTCGCCAGCATCGCGCGCGGCGCGATCAGCGCGATCAGCGAGTGCTGGTCGAACGGCAGCCGGGTGGCCTGGTTGCGGAACTGGGCGAACCGCGGCGTGAACCAGTACGCGGCGCCGAGGATGTCCTCGAGCTTTTCGTCGTTGGTGTTGTTGGTGAAGAAGAACCGGTACTCGCCCATCCCGGCCGTCCCGGACGACCCCGGCACGGTCAGCGCGATCCGGTCGTCGAAGGCGCCGGTGACCGCGGCCGCCTTGCCGTACCGCGAGTAGCCCGAGATGCCGACCCGGCTGGTGTCGATCTGCGGTACCGAGCGCAGCGCGTCCAGCGTGCGGTGCGCGCCCCACGCCCACGCCATCAGCACACCGGTGTCCACGTTCGTGCCGTTGTACAGCGTCCAGAACGCGCCGGTCTTCGACGTGCTGTCGGCGGCGATATCGTTCGGGTTGATGGCCACCTCGGCGTAGCCCCGTGCGGTGGCGCTCGCCGCGAGCCCGTTGAACAGGATGATCGCCGGGAACGGGCCGGTGCCACTGGGCAGCCGCAGGGTCGCGTTGAAGCTCGCGGTCCGGCCGTTGGCCTGCACGGTCACGGTCAGCGTGTTCCCGCTGCGGGTACCGGTGACACTGGTCGGCGCGGGCGGCAGGTGCCCGTATTCGTAGTCCTGCAACAGTTCTCGGAGTTGGGCTCGCCGGCAGCCCGTCCAGTCGCCGGGGCTCTCGATCCGCGTGCCGTCGAAGAGCCGGAACGGGTCGGGCAGCTCCGAGACCGCCGGCAGCGAAGCAGGTGCGGGCAGCGTGGACGGCAGCGGAGTGCAGGTCACGGCCCGCGCCGGCGGCGGACCGAGCGCGGACAGCGCCACCGTCGCGGCCACGGACACCACGGCGCTGATGATCGCGACGAACACCGCCCTGCGGCGGCGCAAACTGAACGAGACGTGCATGGGTGCCCTCCCTGTTCGAGCAAGCGTCGAATTCCGGAAGCCACCCGAAACAACTCTAAAACGATCCAGCGCAGCAGGTCAACGATCAGCGATATACCTGTCTAATTGCCAGCTCAACGACCTTTGCGTCGTCGGAACGTTCCCGGAATTGTGCCGAAACGTTTCATATCGGTCATGCCGCGGCCTGGCTGTTGAGCACCCGTGCGCACGTCGTGGATCACCCGATCCGGCCGGTGGGTCAGGTCGCTCCAGGTGAACCGGAGCACCGTCCAGCCCGCGAGCACCAGCACGTTCTGCCGCTGACGATCACGTCTGAACGCTTCGGCGTCGTGATGCCACGCCCATCCGTCCACTCGATGGCGACCCGCCGCTCGGGAAAGGCAAGATCGAACCCGAAGCCACCGAGCCGGTAATGCTGCCGCCAACCGTCGATGCCGGCGTTCCGCAACAGGGTGATCGCCGCACGCCGGTCAGGTCAGCCCGCGCATCACGACGCGGTCGGCCTCAGGCAGCTCACCGTGTCGGACCCGGACGCCTCGTCCAGGCCGCAATCCCCGCCGCGACCGGCGGCGGATCCGGCCACAGCCGGTGCCACCGCGCCGCGGCCAGGCCGGTGATCGTTCCGCCGTCGCCCGCCCACAACCCGACGGCGAGAATCCGCGCCTCGTCGGTCAGGTCGCGATCGGCGGCCAAATAGACGCCAGGACGCACGGTCAACCACCGACTCGAGGCGAGCCGCCGGTCAATCTGATCCTCCGACATCCCACCGGCCCGGGCTTGCCGCCTGCTGATCACCCCGAACTGGCGCCGCAGCACCCACTCAACGGATACGAGGCGCAGTCTGCCGCCGAGCACCGACAAGTGCCGGGCATGATCGCTGAAACGTTGCCGTCGCCCGCGCTGGACCCGTCGAGCCCCACGAACCCACCCCCCACCCCATTCCGGGTGGGGGCCCGACGGCCAGTCTAGCGGCGGAAACGGGGTGGGTGATCGACTTTGGGTGGGGTGTGGACAACTGGGTCGGATGTGGATGACTGTCGGAGCGGGGAATGGCGGCCATGCTTGGGCGGCTGTGGGTGGGTTAGGCCGCTTGGGCCCTTTTCTGGGGTTGGTGTGGATCTCTAGGGTCGTCTGGTTGGGGGGCCGGCATGAAGGGTGAGGGCGATGGTCGTCGAGCAGCGTGGGTTTGGCTATATGCGTGGCCTGAAGGGGCAGCAGGTGGTTGTGGCGTCCATTTTGCTGGCGGTGGTTGTCGCGTTGGGCTGGTACTTCATGGTGGGGCAGGCGCGGGACGCCGGCGACGCTATGGCTGGGACGATGGGGATGTCGGTCGGGGCGTTTCTGGTGATGTGGCTGCCGATGGTGGTGGCGATGATGTTCCTGACCGTGGGGGTTTCGGCGGTGTCCGCGGTGGTGGGGGACCGGGCCAGTGTGGGGCTGCCGGTGGTCACAGCGCGGGCGGCGATATTTCTTGTGGTGTACCTGGCTGTGTGGATGGTGTTCGGGCTGGCCGTTTACCTCGTGCTGGTGGGCGCCAGGGAAATTGTGTCGATCTCGCCGGAGAACGAGAAGTGGCTGGCGGCGGGGGTTTACCTGGTGGCCGGGGTGTACCAGTTCCTGCCGGCGAAGGACCGGTGCCGGGAGTCGTGCCGGGCGACCACGTGCTCCGGGTTGAACGAAACGGCGACACCGGGCGGGCGGATCGGGAACGTTGTTACCACGGCGACCCGGCATGGGCTGACCTGCATCGGGTGCTGCATCGGATTCATGGTCGTGCTCATCGCGGTGGGCATGACGAACTTGCTCGCGATGGCGTTGCTCGCGGTGGTGATTTTCGTTGAGCGGTTTGTCTACCCGCGGACGGTCACCCGGATCGCGGGCGCGTTGCTGATCCTGGCCGCGGTGCTCACGCCGTTCGTGGAATGGCTGCACCCCGGCCTGCCCGGGTCGGGAGCCGGGGACATGCCGAGTGAGCCGATGTAGCGGCGGTCAGCTGCTGGGCTGGCAGCCCTCCTGCTCGCACTGGCAGTCGGCGCCCAGCGGGCAGGTGCAGGTCTCGTGCTTGTTGCCCTCGGGGCAGCTCGGGCATCCGGTGCAGAACACGGGGTCCGGCATGGCGTTCCCCCTACTCGCACTCGATCAGTGCGTTCATGCTAATGAGCGCATGGAGGGCCGCGGTGACGTTCGCCTGAATGGCCGCACCGGGCTTACTCGAACCGGCTGGGGTCGCCTGCGCCCTTGCGGACGATCTCCGGCGTGTCGCGGGAGAAGTCGATGACGGTGGTCGGTTCGGTGCCGCAGGGGCCCGCGTCCACGACCGCGTCGAGGAGGTGGCCGAGTCGGTCGCGGATCTCGGTGCCGAGGGTGAGCGGGGCCGGCTCGCCGGGGAGCAGCAGGGTGCTGGACACCAGCGGCTCGCCGAGCTCGGCGACCAGGGCCTGGGCCACGATGTTGTCCGGGATGCGCACGCCCACGGTGCGCTTGCGCGGGTGCTGCAGGCGGCGCGGCAGCTCGTTGCTGGCCCGCACGATGAAGGTGTAGCTGCCCGGGGTGGCCGCCTTGATCGCGCGGAACACCGCGTTGCTCAGGTATACCAGCGCCCCGAGCTGCGCGAACTCGTGGCAGACCAGGGTGAAGTGGTGCCGCTCGTCCAGCGACCGGATGCTCCGGATGCGGTCGAGCGCGGCCCTGTTGTCCAGCCGGCAGCCGAGGGCATAGCACGAGTCCGTGGGGTATGCGATCAGCCCACCGCCCCGCACGATCTCGGCTGCCTGGCTGATCGCGCGGGGTTGTGGGTTCTCGGGGTGTACCTCGAAGTACGTCGCCATGGGACAGAGCTTAGGCGTGCGTGCTGAACAGCCCTTCAGCCGCACGCGACCTGGGCCCGGTACTGGGCGCAGGCGGTGAGCGGGTCGGCGAACTGGACGGCGGGCAGGGCGTCGCCGTCGAAGTCGAACATCGTGAGGTTGTCGTTGGGGGTGCCGGCGCCCGGGGTCCAGCCGACGCCGGGGATCCATTCCGGCTGCCAGTAGAACACGCCGAGGCCGCGGTTGTTCGGGACCGCGTCGAGCAGGGACGCGAGGTCGGACACGAACGCCAGCTGACCGCCCGGGGTGGCCGGATAGCCGGGGATGACCTGGCTTTCCTGCCACAGGAAGTTGCCGGTCTCGTCGCCCTGCTCGAGCGTCCACCCGTACTGCGTCTCGACGATGGCGACCGGCTTTCCGTACCGCGTGGCCAGGTCGTTCACGTTCGTGCGCAGCTGGGTCATGGTGCCGTGCCAGAACGGGTAGTAGGACAGCGCGACGATGTCGAACGGCACGTGCTGCGCCACGACGTTGTCGAAGAACTGCCGGCTGAACGCGTTGTCTCCGCCCTGGTCGAAATGGATCTGGATGAGCGGCGTCGGGCCGGCCGCGTCGCGCGCGCCCGCCACACCGGCGCGCAGCAGGGTGCCGAGCGCGTCCCAGCCCGCTCCCGTGGTCCAGTCCAGTTGGCCGGTCGGCCAGAGCATCCCGTTGCGGATCTCGTTGCCGATCGCCACCATGCTCGCCGGCGTGTGCTGCGCGGCGAGCGCGTCGAGCACGTCCCGGGTGTAGCCGCGCACCGTGGCCGCCAGCGTGCTCAGGTCCTGGCCCTGCCAGGCGCCCGGCGTCTCCTGTTTCTGCGGGTCGGCCCAGAAGTCGGAGTAGTGGAAGTCCAGCAGGATCTTCATCCCGGCCGCGCGCGCCCGCCGGGCCATGGCCAGCACCGAGTCCAGGTTGCTGTACCCGCCGGGCGGCGCGTTCCACAACCGCAGCCGCACGTAGTTCGACCCGTGCGCGGCCAGGATCCGCTCCGGCAGCGCGGTCACGCCCCGGTCCCGGAAGGTGTTGCCGATCGCCGACTCCTGGATGGCGAACGACAGGTCGTCGCCGAGCACCATCGTGCCCGAGGATCGGGCCAGCACCCGCACCTCACCGACGCACGACGCGGTGGTCACCCGCACGAACCGCGCGCTCACCCGGTCCGGGAACCAGGTCGGCGTGTTCCCCGCGACCGTGGCCGCCGGCCGGACGGACCGCAACCGTGCCAAGGAGTTGCCGGCTTCGACACGTATCTGGCCGCCGTCCACCAGTGTGACGCCGAACCCTTCCAGTCTCCGCTCGCGGACGAGGTCCACGGTGATGGACGCGGTCCCGCCCGCTGGACACCAGCTCGTGGCGCCATCGCCGTCCACGGCCAGCCCCGCCTCGTGCCCCACCAGTTCCGAGGATGCCGAGGCAGTCCCGCGCAGCGCGACGTTGACCACCGGCCCCGATCCGTGATCCGCCACCGCGATCCCGGGTAGCAACCCCAGGACCGTCAACGAGGACACGAACGACACAGCCACGACACGCCATCGAGTCATGCCCATACGGTGGCTGGTGTCGCTTTGTGAGTCAACGAGTGTGGTTCTGTTCGATTGGTATTCGACAGGGGGCGGAGTGCGATGAAGGGGGCCTTCCTCACGTCCAGCGTGAGGAAGGCCCCCTTCATCGCACTTAACGGACCTGGAAGTCCGCGCTCATGGCGTCGACCTGTACCTGGTAGGCGCCGGTCGGCACCTGGGGCCGCGCGGTGGAGTCGATGTCGCCCTGGGTGACGGCGAGGACCGAGGCCGGGAACGACAGCTGCACCGTCCGAGACTGGCCAGGGTCGAGGGTGACCTTGGTGAAGGCCACCAGGCGTTGCGGCGGCACGACCGTGTCGTTCACCGGCTGGCGCACGTAGACCGGGACCGTCTGGGTGCCCGCCCTGCTGCCGGTGTTGCGCACCGTGACGCTGAGCCGCACCGTCCCGTCGCGCCGCACGGACGGGGTCGCCACGGCCAGGTCGCTGTTCGCGAACGTGGTGTAGCTCAACCCGAAACCGAAGGGCCACAGCGGATTATACTGGTTGCCCTGCCCGGACGCGGTGCTCGGCAGCTGGTCGAACGTCTTCGGCTGGTCACCCAGCGGCGACGGGCAGTTGCCGCAGAAGTCACCACCGGGCGCGTCCGCCTCGGACGGCCAGCTCACCGGGAGCCGGCCGCTCGGGTTGATCCGCCCGAAGATCACGTCGGCCACCGCGGTGCCGGCCTCGGTGCTGCCCTGGTAGGCCATGATCACGCCGTTGGCGTCCCGGCCCGGGCCGAGGGCGAGCGGGCGGCCGGCGAGCACCACCACGATCACCGGTTTGCCGGTCGCCTGCAGCGCGCTGATCAGGGCCTTCTGGTCGGCGGGCAGCGCCGGCGACGGGTTGTCACCGAGGCCCTCGGCGTAGGCCTTCTCGCCCACCGCGACCACGACCGCGTCCGCGCCGGCCGCGGCGGCCACCGCCGAGGCCTGGTCGGGTGCGAACGTCACGTTCGGACCGGCCGCCTGTAGTCCTTTGAGGACGGTGGTGCCCGGCGGGATCTGGTCCGCCGGTCCCATGCAGCACACGTGCCCGGCGCCGAACACGCCCTGCCAGCTCACGCTCCAGCCGCCGAGCTGGTTGGTCATCGAGTCCGCGCTCGGCCCGGTCACCACCAGCCGCGAGTTCTGCGGCAGCGGCAGCACGTTGTTCTGGTTGCGCAGCAACGTGATCGACTGCTGCGTGGCCTTCAGCGTGGCGTCCCGCCCGGCGGTCACCGCGGCGTCGGCCTTGTCCGGATCCACGTAGGGGTGGTCGAACAGGCCCAGCTCAAACTTCAGCTTGAGAATCCGCCGCACCGAATCGTTGATCCGCCGCTCGGACACCAGGCCGCGCTGCACGTCCTGGATCAGCCCGTTCTGCCAGCCGCGGAAGTCGTTCGGCGTCATCGACATGTCCACCCCGGCGTTGACCGCCTTGGCGATGGCCTCCGGGAAGTCCGCGGCGATGCGGTAGTTGCTGGCCAGCGCCGGCACGTCGCCGAAGTCGCTGATCACCAC
The DNA here is from genome assembly GCF_036002505.1 of Actinophytocola sp. Taxonomy (GTDB): domain Bacteria; phylum Actinomycetota; class Actinomycetes; order Mycobacteriales; family Pseudonocardiaceae; genus DASYTH01. Next base: position 11,917 of record NZ_DASYTH010000397.1, read on the forward strand.
GCCCTTGAAGCCCATCCGCTCGCGCAGGAGCGTGGTGAGCAGGAAGTGCGAGGCGTGCGCCGGCATGTTGTTGACTGAGCCGGAGTTGACCATGACGGTGGCCGCGTTGGCGTCGATCCCGCCCTGGTAAGACGGCAGCAGGACGTCCTGCAGGTACCGGATCGGCAGTTGCGCCTCGACCCGGTCGTGCCCGTTGAGCGACTGCGAGTACCCGGCGAAGTGCTTCACCGTGGCGACCACGCCGGTGCCGTCCTGCATGCCGCGGACGAACCCGCCGCCGAGGGCCGCGGAGAGCACCGGCTGCTCGGCCCAGGTCTCATACGCCCGGCCCCACCGGTTGTCCCGGTATAGGTCCTGCACCGGCGCGAAGTCCCAGGTCCACCCGGTCGCCTTGAGGCCGCGGGCGGTCACCGCGCCGCCGGTGCGGGCCACCTCGGGATCCCAGGTGGCGCCGATCCCGATGGACTGCGGGAACAGCGGCGCCTCGAACGGGTGCCCGAAGCCGTGCACCGCGTCCACACCGAAGATCACCGGGATGTGCAACCGGGAGTTGTCGATGGCGTAGTGCTGGATCGTGTTGTACCACTCCGCCCAGCCCCGCCCGGTGTTGCTCGGCGGGTTGTCCGTGCCGCCGGCCAGGATCGAGCCGGTGAAGTTCTTGATCAGGACTTCCTGCAGGCAGTTCGGCTGGAGCGCGTCGTTGTTGCCGCCGGAGTTGCGGCAGTTGCCGTCCGCGGGGTTGCTGCTGTCGCGCAGCGCCCCGGTGACGATCTGGTCCATCTGGCCGACCTTCTCGGCCAGCGTCATCTTGCGGAGCAGGTCCTCGACCCGCGCGTTGACCGGCGCGTGCGAGTCGAGGTAGGAGGCGGTGTCGGTGTCCGGCGCCGCGGCCGCGCCACTCAGCGAGGGCGCCGCCACGACGATCGAGGCGAAGCACAAGGCCACCCCGGCCACTCGTGTCGATCTGACTAGTCCATGCAGTTTCATCAGTTCACCACCCGTGGGCTAATTTGTGGTGACCCACAACATATTCGTGCTGTTACGCCATGGCAATCACCAAGTCACACCCGGTACGACACCCGAGGGCCCCGCGAGTTCGACACACTGGGGCGATGGAAAAGGTTGCATGGGTGACCGGGGGAGCGTCGGGGATCGGGGCCGCGGTGGTCGAGCGGCTGGCGGCGGACGGGGTGCCGGTGTTCGTGGCGGACGCCTCGGCGGTGCCGGACGGATCGCTGGCCAGCGGCGCGGACCTGGTGGACGTGCGGGACCGGGGCGGGCTGGCGCGCTCCTGCGCCCGGGCCGCGGCGGCGGGGGACGGGCTGGGGCTGGCCGTGCTCTGCGCGGGCATCGGCGGCACCGACGGGTCCACCTGCGACACCGTGGATCTCCAGTCGTACCAGCGGATCGTGGACATCAACCTGACCGGCGTGGTGCACGGGATCGGGGTGGCGACGCCGCACCTGCGCGGCGGCGGGTCGATCGTGGTGCTGGCCTCGCTGGCCGGGCTCACGCCGTACCCGGACGACCCGTTCTACGCCATGACCAAGGCCGGGGTGGTCGCGCTGGTGCGCTCGCTCGGGCCGGTGCTGCGTCGCGACGGCATCCGGATCGCCGCGATCTGCCCCGGTTTCGTGGACACGCCGATGGTCGCGCCGTTCCGCGAGGTGTTCACCGCGGCCGGGTTTCCCTTGCTGGAGGCGAAAACGGTTGCGGACGCGGTGATCAGGGCCGCGGGCGAGGGGGACGGTGGCGAGTGCTGGGTGGTGCAGCCCGGCCGGGAGCCGGTGCCCTACGCGTTCCGCGGCGTGCCGGGCGCGGTCCGGGCGGACGGGACCGTGCCGGCGCTGCCCGGATCGGCGAGATAGCCGGTCTAAACCGAAGTTGCTGTGACTCTGTGTAGAACTTCGCCCGCTCACCTGCGAAAACGCGGCGATCGAGCCGAATTCTGTAGCCAGAAACGACTTGCGTTCTGGCTACAGAACCGCCATCGTGAGCGCGTCGTTGCGCCGAGATGATCACTTCTCGGCGGGCGACCCGTTGGCATGTAGACAGAAAGTCGACCTGCAGCCAACACTGTCTGCCCAGTTCAGATACGGCGCGAAGTTATTTGATCACTCGTAACTTCGGTCTAAACCACTTGGGGGTTGTGGACGCGGCGCCGAAGGTGTTTCGTCAGGGGACAGGTCAACGCCGACCGTCCACTTGGGAGTGACCATGAGCAGCTGGCCACCCGGGTTGCCCACCACTCTTGACTATCCCGAGGTGCCGGTGGGAGCGATCCTGCTCGGCTCGGCCCGCCGGTACGGCGCGCGGACCGCGTTCGCCGCGGGCGGCGTGGAGCTGAGCTTCGCCGGGCTCGCCGACCGGGCCATCCGGGTGGCGAACGGGCTGGTCGCGAGCGGCGTGAAACCCGGTGACCGGGTGGCCCTGCGGATGCCGAACTGCCTGGAGTACCCGGTGGCGTACTTCGGTGCACTGCTCGCCGGCGCGGTGTTCGCACCGGTGAACCCGCTGCTGCCGGAGCCGGCCGCGGCCGCGCAGATCGCCGACGCGGGCGCGGTGTTGACGCTCACCGCGGCCGACGTCCCGCCGCTGTGCCTCGGGCAGCCGGGCACGCCGCCGGCAGTCGATCTGGACGTGCGGAACGATCTCGCGCACCTGGCGTACACCGGCGGCACGACCGGGGTGTCGAAGGGCGTGCGGCTGCCGCACCGCAAGGTCGTGGTGAACGCTCTGCAGTATGCCTGCTGGGGAACGGGTTCGGTGCCGGCGCTGGACTCCGAGGGCGGGCTGGTGCTCGACCAGGTCGGGCCCGAAGAGGAGTGGCCGGTGCGGCTCGGCAGCGGCATCGCGATCAACCTGACCCCCTGGTTCCACGCCATGGGCACGATCGCGGGGCTCTCCGTCCCGGTGCTCACCGGCACCACGCTGGTGCTGCACGGCCGGCTCGACCCTGCGCAGTACCTGGCCGACGCCGAGCGGCTCCGGGTCACCTCGATGGGCGGCGCGCCCGCACTCTTCGCCGCGCTCCTGGCCTGCCCGGACATCGGCAAGCGGGACCTCTCCTCGGTGCGCGCCATCGGTTCCGGCGCCGCGCCGATGCCGGTCGAGATGAGCCGCCGCCTGCACGACCTCGCGCCGGACGCGGTGATCAGCGAGGGCTACGGGCTCACCGAGGTGACCATGGGCGCCACCGGCGGTCCCACCCACCGCTCCGGCCTGCGCAAGATCGGCACCGTGGGCGTGCCGATCTTCGACACCGAGATCCGGATCTCCGGTGGGGACGGCGACCGCGGCGAGGTGTGCATCCGCGGCCCGCAGGTCATGACCGGCTACCACAACCGCCCCGACGCCACCGCCGAGGTGCTCGTCGACGGCTGGCTGCACACCGGCGACATCGGCACGGTGGACGCCGACGGCTACCTGTCCATCGTGGACCGAATGAAGGACATGCTGCTGTACAAGGGTTACAACGTCTACCCGCGGGAGATCGAGGAGCTGCTCGCCGCCCACCCCGGCGTCCTCGCCGCCGCCGTGGTCGGCCGTCCCGACCCCGCCGTCGGCGAGCTCCCCGTGGCGTTCGTGGTCCGCGCCCGCCCCGACCTGGCCGACACCGAGCTCATGGCCGCCGTCAACGACCAACTCGTCCCCTACAAGCACCTCCGCGAGATCCACTTCGTCGACTCCATCCCCGTCTCCGCCGCCGGCAAGATCCTCAAACGCGAGCTCCGCACCCGCCTGGCCCAGCCGAAAGGCTGAACATCCATCACCGGCAATTGCGGAGCGTCATTTCGCCGACCGGGATCGACCGGGCGCTGATTCACCTCGACGCAGGCAGAGCCAGGTCGTCAGCACCGGGCACCGTCGACCTCGCCGTCGCCGCCAGTCCCCGGCGACACCCCGCTCCCGCCGGAGGGGCCGTGCGCCGCGCACGGCCCCTCCTCGTCGTGCAACCTCCCTGGCGTGTGCGAGCGTGACTAACCCGTAGCTACGCACCGGAGGGCCGATGGATGATCGAGACCGGGCGTTCGCCGAGTACTTCGGTACGCGGTCGGACGCCCTGCGCGGGACCGCCTACCTGCTCTGCGGCGACTGGCACCGGGCAGAGGACCTGGTCCAGACCAGTTTCATCAAGCTGTACCGCGCGTGGAACCGCATCGCCGGGCACCACACGCTGGACGCCTACACGCGGCAGATCCTGGTGCGCACGTTCCTCGACGAGAACCGCCGCGGGTTCTTCCACCGCGAGCGGGTGACCAACACGCCGGCCGACCAGGCGGCCACGCCGAACGGCAATCCCGAGGACCGGATCGTCCTGCTGTCGGCGCTCGCCCGGGTGCCGGCCCGGCAGCGCGCCGCACTGGTGCTGCGGTACTGGGAGGACCTGTCGGTCGAAGAGACCGCGCAGGCCATGCGGTGCTCCCCGGGCACCGTCAAGAGCCAGGCGTTCCGCGGCCTCGAGGCGCTGCGCGGCCTGATCCCCGCTTCCATCTGACGCGAGAGGAAACCATGAACGAGGAGGAGCTCAAGCACGCCCTGCGCGGCGTCATGACCGCCACCCCGAAGCCCGCACCCATGAACGGAACGGCGGTGCTCGACGCCGCCCGGCACGCCCGCCGGCGCCGCCGCGCGACCCTGGCCGGCGCGGCCAGCGCCGCGGCCGTGGTGCTGATCGTCGCCGGCGCGATCATCGTGCCGAGCCTGACCCGCGACGGCGGCGGGTCGACGTTCTTCGGCGCCGGCGGCGGTCCCGCCGTCCAGCCGACCAGCAACACCGTCGCGAACCCCCCGGACACGAAGACATCGTGGCCGGACGGCCAGACCGACCGGACCGCGCGCCAGGGTCCACGCGCCGACAAGGCCACCGAGCTACTGGCCCTGGTGGACGCCTCCGTGCCGCCCGCATGGCGGGCACCGGCAGATCTGAAACCGGCCCCCGGCGTGGACTGGTCCGGCGGCCTGCGGATGCAGCAGGCCCAGTTCGCCGACCAGGTGGGCGACAAGCAGATCTGGGAGTACCTGGTCTCAATTCCCGTTGGCGCCAACGGAAAATGGGGCCACCTGGTAGTCGAGGTGCACACCCCCGGCAACCAGGACACCGGCGAAGGCTGCGACCTGACCGCCAAGTTCTGGGGCATGGGCGGCCAGTGCGAACTGGTCCCGGTCGGCGACAAGCAGATCGGCGTAGCAGTGCACCCCACCGGTGACGACCGCCTCGACCAATGGGCCGCCTACCGCCACCCCGACGGCACCGTGGTATTCGTCGCCCAAGCCAAGTCCTACTTCATGACCGGCCTCCCCGCCACAACCGAACTCCCATTCACCCCCCAACAACTCGCCGCACTCGCAGCCGACCAAAAATTCCACCTCACCTGACCAGAAAACCACCCGCTCCGCCGGCCAAAAACGATACCGGCACCGACGAGCGCCACGGCGAGCCGCAGGCGGCGCCGTGGCGCCTCTCTTTCTTCCCTCTGAAATTCTAATGTTCCTTAGAAAGGTGACCATCATCTGCCCAGTGCGGGAGACCAGGGCCGTTTCAAGATCGTTTGGGTAGCGCCTCAGGCGGTGCTACCCGAGGCCGGTGGCGTGCCGGTGGTGCTGAGCCGTGCGGCACCTCAGTGTCCATTGTGGAGTGGATGCGAGGAAGGCGTCCTTTCTCACGCCCAG
>NZ_DASYTH010000398.1:0-40517 GCF_036002505.1 Actinophytocola sp.
GAGGGTGCCGGTGGGGGTGAGCGGGTCACCGAACGGGGTGTAGGTGCGCAGCGGGCCGGATTGATGACCAGCCTGATCGGTGGTCAAACACAGGTCGCCGCGCACAGACGGATGGTCCCACGTTGACGGGGTGGTGCCGCCGTGCAGGGTGTAGAGGGCCCCGCCGGGCAACACGATGGTGCGGGTGAGCAGGCGTTGGGTGGCGTCGAGGGTGATGTCGGCGGTGTCGCCGCTACTGGTGTAGGTGTAGATGACGGTGGTGGTGGTGTCGCCGGTGGAGGCGTCGCGGCGCACGATGCGGTTGGTCGCGTCGCGGGTATAGGAGACCTCGGCCGGGTCCGGGCCGGTCACCCTCGCGGTGGTGTTGCGGCCGGCGCCGTCCCAACCCAGAGTCGTGGTGGCACTGCCCTGGCTCCAACCCTGGGTGTTGCCGTGGCTGTCGTAGCTGATGGTGGTGATCGGGTTGGTGGCGGTGGTGGCCAGCAGGCGGTCGGCGGCGTCGTAGCAGTAACCGGTGTCGATCGTGCCTGTCGAGGTCTGGTCAAGCAGGTGAACACGGTTGGTGTTCATCCCGGCGGTGCCCTGCGTACCCGACGGGCAACCGGCCGGCGCCAGCGAGGTGAAGTCATAGCTGTAGTGGTGACCGCTCACCCACGCCTGGGTCAACCGACCCACCGCGTCGTAGACATAGTTCGGCGCATTCGGGCGCGCATCGATGCCGCCCAGGGACTCATCGACCACCGTGCCCGCACGGGTGCGACCCACTGTCGAGATCACCGAAACCTGATCACTGGTGCGCCACGTCAACGACGTCACCCGGCCGGCCGGGTCCCTACCGACCGCCGAGAGCGACGAACCGTTGGCGTAGGTCACCGACGCGAGTTCGCCGGCCGCGTCGTAGCTGGGGGTGGCCAAGGTGGTGGTGCCGAGGCGGTGGGTGAGGATGCGGCCGGCGTCGTCGTAGGTGTAGGTGCTGGTCTGGGGCGGGTCGGCCGGGTTGGGTGGGGTGACGGTTTCGGAGACCACCCGGCCGGCCTGGTCGTAGCCGGTGTCGGTGCGCAAACCATAAACGTCCACATAGGACACGACGCGGCCGAGCAGATCCATGCGGGTGGTGATGGTGCCGCGATCGTCCGATACCGAAGTGGTCAGCGGATCACCACCCACCGCGTAGTTCGTCGTCACCGTGCGAGCCGGGGTGCCGGGGAAGGTTTGGGACACGACGCGGTCGCGGGCGTCGTAGCCGGTGCAGGCCCAGTCGCCGGCGGTGGACTTGGCCACCACCCGGCCGGAGGCGTCATAGACCTGTTCGTCCACCCGGGACGGTCCGGTGGCGGGTGTGTGCCCGGTGCTGCGTTTGGCCAGGCCGCCCTGGTTGACGGCGGGGCTACCTGGGATGCAGGGGTTGGTGCGGGTTTCGGTGTCGCCGTAGTAGGTGTAGGTGGTGTGGGCGCTGGTGGGCAGGTCGTGTGCGGTGCGGCGCAGGTAGCCCGTGCCGGGCGGTTCGTAGCTGGTGTTGCGGGACAGGCCGCCGGTGGTGGTGGAGGTGGCCAGCCCGTACACCGGGTCCAGGCCGAGCCCGTCGTAGCGGGTGGTGGTGGTCTGGTCGGGGACACTGTCGGATTCGGTGGTGGTGGAGGAGGTGGTCAGGCCGTAGCGGGGGTGCACGTACTGGGCGGGGATGTTCTCCTCGGCCTGGCCGGGGCGGGCCCAGTTCAGCTGCAGTACCCCGGAGGCGGCGTTGTTGAAGTAGTCGACGCGGATGCGGTGGATGGTGCCGGCAGTGGTGTTGGTGTAGCTGCCGGTGACCTTGGTGGGTGATTGGTCGACCCAGCCGTTGACGACGAGTTGGTCGTCGATCCAGATCCGGACGCCGTCGTCGGACAGCGGCGCGAGCTGGTAGGTGCCGGTGTCGGGCAGTTGGATTTCTCCGGTAAACCGCACGGAGAAGCCGGTGGGTGGGATGCCGGGCGCCGGTGGGGTGGTGCCGTCCCAGCCGGCGATCATCCGGCCGCTGGAGTCGCCGGACCAGGTGGCGTAGACCTTGGGTGTGCCGGTGAGGCCGGTGTTGTCGTAGAGGGCCATGGACAGCCCGGGCAGGCCTTCGTCGTAGCTGGTGTGCTGGTGGGGCACGGTGTTCGCGCAGGCGGTGGTGGGGAGTTGGCCGGTGAAGCAGGACGCGGGGGCGGGTCCGTAGGTGTCGGTGGGGCGGTCGGCATAGTCGTAGACGGTGGTGGACGTCCGCCCGGCCGGGTCGGTCGAGGTGAGCAGTTGGTCCTTGACGCTCCATGTTTGCGAGCTGGTGTGTCCGGTGGCGTCTGTTGTGGACAGTAGACGGTAGACGTCGTCGTAGACGACCTTGGTGAAGAACCCGGCGGCCGGGGACAGGCCGTCGACGTCGACAAAGGTCTGACGGCCGGCCTGAGCGAAGCGGTAGGTGCGGCGCGGTCTCGGCCGGCCGGGTGCCGGTTCGGGCGCGGTGAGCTGGAAGCCTTGGACCCGACCGTTAACCACCGTGTACCCGATGACGGTGTAGGTGCCAATGGTGTTGCGGTTCGGCGGGTCCACGGCGGCCCAGTCCAGGGCGAGGGGATCCCGGACGGCGACGACGCGATCGGCGCTGTCGTAGAGGTAGTCGCTTTCCTCAGCGCCAGGATCCTCGATCCGCTCCAGCCGGCCGCCCTGGTACCACAGGCGGGTTTCGGTTCCGTCCCAGTAGGTGACGCGGCACAGCATCTGCGGCGGCGCGGCGTTGTCCGCGCCGGGCGGCGGACTGGTGGAGCCATAGCAGTCGTCGCCGGGCCGGTTGTAGTGCAGCACGTGCGAGCGGCCGGAGACGGGGTCGCGGATCTCCCGCAGCCGGGACGGGGTGCCGTCGTAGAGGTTCTGCAGTGCGGCCGGGTGCCGCGAGTCCAGTGCCGAGCTCTGGGTTTCCAGCTTGCCGTCGGCGCGGAACACGTACACGTCCGCGCCCTCGGACAGGGTGATGCGGCCCGCGGTGTCGAGGGCGAGGATGCCGTCCTCCCCGTCGGGGGGTGCGTAGCCGCCTGCGGACCTCCTGGTCCAGGTGTGCTTGGCGCCGGTGGCGTCGGTGAGCACGACGGTCTGGTCGGTGCTCACGGCCTGGGTGTAGGTGGCGCCGGTGCCGTCAAGATCGGCGGACAGCGTCCAGCCCTTCGGTAGTGGTGGGGAGTCGCTGGGCGAAAGCCAGTCGGCGGGGATGATCTGCGGCGGCACGGTGGTGCCGTCGGTGGTCTGGGTGAACAGCCGCAGGTAGGCGAAACCGGTCTGCTCGGCCAGTTCCACCTTGACCGGCACCCGCTGCCCCGCCGTCAAGGTGACTGCGGTGGACTGCGACCAGTTCACGTCGCTGCAGCAGCCCACGTTGTAGACCTGGGTGTTGTTGACCCAGATCTTGAGCATGTCGTCGTGCCAGCCGGCGAACTGGTAGCTACCCGCGGCCGGTGCCTGGAAGAAGCCCTCCCAGCGCACCACGAACCAGTCCGCGCCCAGGGCCGGGGCGAACGGCGAATCCAGCACCCAGTCCACGTTGACCTGCGGCTCGGTGCGCACCAGCACCGGTTGCTGGGCGGGATCGATGTTCCCGTTGTGCGACAGGTCGTTGAAGTACGACGCCCGCAGGCCCTTGGCGTCCTGCTGCTGGGAGTTGTAGGTCAGCGTCACCCCGGCGGTGCCGCCGACCGTGGTGAACGTCGGCGACCCGGACGAGGTGGTCACGTTGCCGTTGGCCAGGTTCACCGAGACCGGACCCAGTGTGTCCACCGGCGCCGGGCCCCGGTCGCCAATCCGCTGATCCACCCGGAAATGCCCGGCCCACGGCGGAGCGGCCGTCGTGATCCCGCTGAACGTGCTGGCCGTCCAGGTATAGGCCACCCCGTCCTGCAGCACCCCCACGGGCACCGTCCACGAAGGACCAGGCAGGCAGCCGGAGTCCACCACGACCCCCGACTTGCCATCGCTGCCGGTGGCCACCTTGAAACAGTAGGAAACCGGATCACCGTCCGGATCGGACACCGGGCTGACCGACAGCGCCGGGGTAAGCGTCGTCACCACGCTGTTGTCCGCGGGCGCCACCAGCGCGGCCACAGGCGGGGCGGTCCCGAGGTCCACCGACAGGGTGACCGCAAGGTTCTTGTAGGTCCACACGTCCGGGATCTCCGAACCCACCAGCAGATACCACGCGTCGGCGCGCCCGGCTTCCACCTGACTGCGCAGAAACCAGGTGAACTGATCGAACCGGCCGACCTGACCCACCAGCGCGCTGCCCAGATACGCCCCAACACCGCCGAACCCCACCGGACAGCAGGCGTGATACAGATCCGCGTTGAACGTCCGGTCCACCACCGCCGGGCCGCGCTGGTTGACCACGTCCATCCGCGCGGAGACCACCGTCCGGCCGAACAACGGCGACACGTCGAAATGAAACGCGCTGCGCCACACCTTTCCCTGATCCAGCGGGTTGCCGATCTTCAAACCGCAGTTGGTGCAGGTGGCCCCGTCAGACTTGTAGGCGATGGAGATGTCGTCACCGACGGAGAACGTCGGATCGACACTCACCGGGTAGACCCGCTTCGGGTCCCGCAGCCACGTCTCGTCCACCGAAACCGTGAGCACCCAGCCGTCCGCGGACTTCTCCACGGAGTACCGGCCGCCGGTCAACGCCGGGGGACGGTCCGCGGTGCCGCTCGAGTCCCAGGTTTCGACCGGCGGCAGCACGATCGGGGCCTGGCCGGCTCCGTCGACAAGGGCCACCGCGCCGTCGGGCGTCAGGCCCGGGGTCAACCCGTTGGTGCGCAACCGGAAGCGCCACGACGACGCGCCGGGCCGGGTCAACCGCACGGTCTCCTTCACCGCACCCGCGGTGATCTCGTAGCCCAGATCGGTCTCCGGCAGCACCCCGGCGTAGCCGACCCGGCTGCCCTCCACACTCGCGGCCCTGCCGGCGGCGCCCTCCAGCGCCAGCGACGCCCGCACGCCGTCCACCTCCACCGAGACCAGCGCCGGGTCGTCGGCCCGGGTGGCCAGTGAGGGGTTCAGCGGATGCCGGTTCACCCGCACCCGGCCCGCCTCGGTCCGCAGGCCGGTGTCGACGGGTTGCCACACCCCCCTCGAATCCCGCGCGTTCACCGGAACCGAGGACTGCCTCAAGGTCCGCGTGCCATCCGGGTTCGCATACTCCGTGGCAAACAACGAGCGGGTCGCCACCTGAGAGCGCAGCGCGTCGAAATGCCGTCCTCCGGCCAGCGGCGCGAAGTTCGCGTGTGGATCGGCCGGTGCGGTCGGCTCCGGCGCGGGCGGCTGGCTCGGCAGCAGGGGCACGTCCCGCGGGTCGACGGCGGGCGACGGAGCGGCACGCGCCGTCAATACCGGACCATTCACCGCTTCAACTCCGGAGATTGCCAGGCAGGAAACCAGGGCAAGCAGAAACCAGCGCGCGCGAGCGGGCACGGAAAACCCCCAGAGAGTTCGGCGCGGCCTCCCACAACCGCGCTACCAAACGAACAATGGGGTATCCACCCTGGCGCTGTCACTCCGCCGAACGGCGCAAACGCGGACCGTGTGCGTGCTCGAATGAGACGGACGGTCGATGGACCGGGGGTGGCGGGCACGGCATGCTGTGCCGGTGGCTACCGAACAGCAAGTGCCGGCCTTTGATCTGATCGGGAAACGGTACGACGAGTCCTTCGTGGAACGGGATGTTCAGCTCGCGGAGGGGGCGTGGCTGATCGAGCAGCTTCCGGAGCAGGCACGCGTGCTCGACCTGGGGTGCGGCAGCGGGCTGCCCACCGCCCGGCAGCTGCTGGACGCCGGGGTCGAGGTGGTCGGCGTCGACGAGTCACCGGTCATGCTGGAGCTCGCCGAGCAGCAGGCCTCTGGCGGCACGTACCTGCACCAGGACCTGCGGGAGCTCGGCGACCTCGGTGAGTTCGACGCGGTGGTGGCGTTCTTCGCCCTGCTCATGATCCCCCGCGGCGACATCCCGCCCCTGCTGGCGGCCGCCCGGGCGCACCTGCGCGGCCCGAAGCTGCTGCTGGTCTCCATGGTGCACGGCGACTTCGACTTCTTCCCGATCAACTTCCTCGGCGCGCCGACCAGCGTCTCCGCCTACCCGCCGGACAAGCTCCGCGACGTCGTCACCGCGGCCGGCTACGAGGTGCTCGAGCTGAAGGAGTTCGAGGCCCAGGCAGAGCCGGAACGCATCGAGGTCCAGCTCTACCTACGGGCCAGGGCGGTCTAGAGCCACTCGCTGGCGGCGAGGTTGGCGCGGAGCTTGGCCAGGGCCCGGTGCTGGGCGACGCGGACCGCGGTCGCGGTCAGGCCGATCGCGACCGCGGTCTCCTGTGCCGACAGCCCGACAACCAGGCGCAGCACCAAGATTTCGCGCTGCCGGGGAGCCAATGTGTCCAGTAGCCGCACCAGCCGGGCGCGCACGTCGGCGCGCACGGTCTGCTGCTCGGGGGTGGCTTCGAGGTCGATCCCGTCCGGGACGTCCGCGGCCGGCTCGGCCTTGTCCCGGCCGGCCCGCCGGTAGTGGTCGGCGACCTTGTGCGCGGCGATGCCGTAGACGAACGGCAGGAACGACGCGGGCTCGTCGTCGTAGCGGGGCAGCGCGCCGAGGACGGCCAGGCACACCTCCTGCGCCACGTCGTCGGCGGAGGAGTAGGCCGCGCCGGTACGGCCGATCCTGGCCCTGCAGTAGCGGATGATCGCCGGATGGATCCATACGAATAACGTCCCGATCGCATCCGGGTCCTCAGCCAGCGCCGCCGAGACAAGCTCGTGGAACGCCGCGCTCTTCAGCCTGCCGAAGATCGCGTCTGAGCTTGCACCCGGATCCGGCGCGGACATCGGTTCCGTCGATCCGAGCGGCGACTCAGTTGACGTCACGGACGAGTTCACGCGAACCCCTCATGTCGGAAACACCACCACAACGAGGCCGCCGTCGGTCGGATACGGTGCTGACGCCGCGGACGATGCTGGTGGGTGAAGGCTCCCTTCCCGGCGGAGTCTTCGCTTGCACGGACGGATAATTGCCCATTCAAGCGCGGGGGCGACAGGGTCCAAGGTCCCTATCGACGGGTCTGCCGGTGATCCGGGACTACCAGCCAGGATGCGTGGGGGAGCCGAGTTGATGGATTCGTCTGGACTGAACGGCGTAACGATGATCGTCCGGCGCCCTCTTTCCCTGCGCCCCTAGGTACCGAATACAAAAGGTCGAAGTCGGGCTCGGAAATCTCGCCCGAGGGATCTGTCCGAATGGGAATTGGGCCGTTGAACCACCGCCCGCAGGGCGGACCAAGTTGTCCGATATTCGTTTCTCCACGCCCGGGCCCGCTGATCAGACACCCCACGACCCCATGGGCGCCGGTCGACCTCACACCGATCTGACGACGCCGTGCTCACGGAGAGCAGCCAGCCGAACACCCGATGCCGGGCGGGATACGCCGCTCCCACCAACTGGGACAGAATTGGCCGACTAACCACATGCGACGGCGCGCCGGCCATGATCATAACGACCGAAAATGGGCACACTCGGACGGCTGGACATAACTCTTCCAAAAGAGATTGCCGAACGCTCTTGAATGCTCGTACCTAAGTGGTGGATCATGTCCACAAACCCGTCCACCTCATTACGGACAGCACTCGAATAGTGACAAGCGTGCCTTCCTCTGCCCCAAGGGGCACCATCGACGGTATGCGACAGCGCTCTCACCCGATCGTGGTAGTGCTCGGCGGCCCCGACCTGCCGCCGAGCATTCAGGCGATCAAGGAACGGGCGGTCGTCCGCATCGCCTCGCCGGACCGGCTGCAGGACGAGCTGCCCGGGTCGGAGGTGCTGTTCGCGTGGCGGGCCCGGCCCGGGGTGCTCGACCCGGCCTGGGCCAAGGCCGACGCCCTACGCTGGATCCACACCGCCGCCGCGGGCGCGGGCGCCCTGCTGACCCCCGAGGTGATCGCCAGCGACGTGCTGGTGACCAGCTCACGCGGGCTGTTCGACGAGCCGATCGCCGAGTACGTGCTCGGCCTGATCCTGGCCTTCGCCAAGGACCTGCCGGGCCGGGTCCGGCTGCAGGAGCGCAGAACCTGGCAGCACCGGGAGACCGAGCGGGTCGCCGGCCGCAGCGCCCTGGTGGCCGGTACCGGGTCGATCGGGCGGGCGATCGGCCGGAAGTTACGCGCCGCGGGCATGGTGGTCACCGGTGTGGGGCGCGTGGGCCTGGTGGGTGACCCCGACCTCGGTGAGATAGTCCCGATGGACCGGTGGCTGGACGCGCTGCGCTTCGCCGACTACGTGGTGCTGGCCGCGCCGCTGACCGGCGACACCCGCGGCATGCTGGACAACCGGGCACTGTCCGCCATGAAGCCGACCGCCCGCGTGATCAACATCGGCCGCGGCGGCCTGATCGTGCTGGACGAGCTGGTGCGGGCGCTGCGCGGGGGTGTCATCGCCGGCGCGGCCCTGGACGTGTTCGCCGACGAGCAGCCGGACGACGGCTCGCCGCTGTGGACGATGCCGCACGTACTGATCTCCCCGCACATGTCCGGGCAGGTCGTGGGCTGGCGGGACGAGCTGGTCGCGCTGTTCGTGGACAACCTGTCCCGCTACGTCGAGGGCCGCGAGCTGCGCAACCCCGTGGAGAAGAAGCCCCCGACCGGGTGAGTGCGCCCACAGTGTGCCCGCGTTCCCGCTACCCTACTTTAGAGTAGGTATCGGATGTTACCCGCGAGTAAGGGGCGAGCGCCGTGGCGAGCAGGGACCTGGGACGCAACGCCATCGGGGCGGCGATGGCCGCCCTCAACCGGGTGGCCGGCGCCCGGGCCGTGGCGCGCCTCGGGCTGAAACGGCCGCTCGAGCGGACCGTGTCGCAGGTGACCAAGGCGGGATTCCAGGCGGCCGGGGCGGCCGGGCGGACCTGGGTCGCCGCCCAGCGCCTGGCCGGGCCGCAACGGCCCGCGCCGGCGCCCGAGCGCGGGCTGTTCGACCTGACGCCGACCGAGGACCAGCAGCTCATCCGGGACACCGTGGCGGAGTTCGCCGCCGAGCAGCTCCGGCCGGTCGCGGCGGACGCGGACGCCAAGTGCGAGGCGCCGCAGGGAGTGCTCCGCCTGGCGACCGAGCTGGGGATCACCGCGATCGGGGTGCCCGAGGAGCTCGGCGGGGCGGGCACCGAGCGCTCGGCGGTGACCAGCGTGCTGGTGGCCGAGGCGCTCGCGCACGGCGACCTCGGGCTCGCCGTGGCCTGCCTCGCGCCCGCGGCGGTCAGCACCGCACTGGTGCTGTGGGGCGACGAGGAACAGCAGGCCACGTACCTGCCGCCCTTCGTCGGCGAGCAGGTGCCGGCCGCGGCCCTCGCGGTCCAGGAGCCGCAGCCGCTGTTCGACCCGTTCTCCTTGCGTACCAAGGCATACC
The DNA here is from genome assembly GCF_036002505.1 of Actinophytocola sp. Classification (GTDB taxonomy): domain Bacteria; phylum Actinomycetota; class Actinomycetes; order Mycobacteriales; family Pseudonocardiaceae; genus DASYTH01. Next base: position 9,434 of record NZ_DASYTH010000398.1, read on the forward strand.
GGACCACCGGCGGGTTCGTGCTGAGCGGCGTCAAGTCGCTGGTGCCGCGCGCCGCCGCAGCCGAGCTGCTTGTCGTCGCCGCCGACCTCGAGGGGCGCGGGCCGGCCCTGTTCCTGGTGGAGTCCGGGACCGCGGGGATCACCGTCGAGGCCGAGCCCGGCATGGGGCTGCGCGCGGCGGCGACCGGAAAACTGGTGCTGGACAAGGTGAACGTGCCCGCGGGCGCGCTGCTCGGCGCCGGGCAGTCCACTGTGTACACCGAATGCGTGCGGCTGGCCCGGCTCGGCTGGTGCGCGCTGGCCGTCGGCACCGCGCAGGCCGTGCTGGACTACGTGATCCCGTACGTGAACGACCGGGTGGCGTTCGGCGAGCCGGTCAGCCACCGCCAGGGCGTCGCGTTCAAGGTGGCCGACATCGGCATCGAGCTGGAGGGCATGCGGCTGGTGACGTTGCGCGCGGCCAGCCGGGCGGAGCAGGGCAAGCCGTACGCCCGCGAGGTGGCGCTGGCCCGGAAACTGTGTGCGGACAAGGGAATGGCCATCGGCAGCGACGGCGTGCAGTTGCTCGGCGGGCACGGTTACGTCAAGGAGCACCCGGTCGAGCGGTGGTACCGCGACCTGCGTGCGATCGGCCTGATGGAAGGTGCGGTGCTGGTATGACGATCAACCTCGAGATCCCGAAGAAGTTCGAGGCGCTGGTCGACCGCGCGCATCAGGCGGCCGAGGCGTTCTTCCGGCCCAACTCGCGCAAGTACGACCGGTCCGAGCACACCTATCCCACGGAGCTGGACACGCTCGCCGCGCTGCTGGACGGGTTGAACGCCACCGGAAACGGCGCCGGGGCCGGCGGCGTCCGGCGTAGTGGCACCACCGGCGGCGACGGGGTGAGCAACGGCGCGAACCTGGCCGTCGCACTCGGCACGATGGAGATGTGCTGGGGCGACGTCGGGCTGCTGCTGTCGATGCCGCGCCAGGGCCTGGGCAACGCCGCGATCGCCGCCGTGGCCAATGAGGAGCAGCGCAAGCGGTTCGCCGGCATCTGGGCGGCGATGGCGATCACCGAGCCGGACTGCGGCTCCGACTCCGCGGCCATCCGCACCACCGCGACGCTCGACGGCGACCACTACGTGCTCAACGGCGAGAAGATCTTCGTCACCTCCGGCGAGCGCGCCGGCGCCGTCGTCGTCTGGGCCACGCTCGACAAGTCGAAGGGCCGGGCCGCCATCAAGTCCTTTGTGGTCGAACGCGGCACGCCGGGCTTCGAGTTGGTGCGCCTGGAGCACAAGCTCGGCATCCGCGCCTCCGACACCGCGCACTTCCGGCTGGACAACGTGCGCGTGCCGCGCGAGAACCTGCTCGGTAGCCCCGAGATCAACACCGAGCAGGGCTTCGCCGGCGTCATGCAGACCTTCGACAACACGCGGCCGCTGGTCGCCGCCATGGCCGTCGGCGTCGCCCGCGCCGCCCTCGAGGAAACCCGCCGGACAATTGAGGAAGCCGGCGTCGAGATCTCCTACGACCGCCCGCCCCACACCCAACATGCCGCCGCGGCCGCGTTCCTCGCCATGGAAGCCGACTTCGAGGCCAGCTACCTGCTCACGCTCGAAGCCGCGTGGATGGCCGACAACAACAAACCCAACTCCCTGCACGCCTCCTACGCCAAGGCCAAAGCCGGCCGCTCCGCCACCGACATCACCCTGCGCTGCGTGGAACTCTGCGGCACCCTCGCCTACTCCGAGAGTTCGCTCCTCGAAAAATGGGCCCGCGACGCCAAGATCCTCGACATCTTCGAAGGCACCCAGCAGATCCAGCAACTCATCGTCGCCCGCCGCCTGCTCGGCAAGACCAGCGCCGAGCTGAAATAATCAGAGGGCGTCGGGCAGCTCCAGCGCAGCCCGCATACGCCATAGTTCCTGCAGCGCATGCGGCGCACTGGCCGACCAGCACCGACCTTCGGAGTCACCCGTCTCCCAGTTGGAGATGATATCGTTAACCGTTCGGCGGTCGAACTTCAGCCATTGAAATGTCTGAGCCTCATAGAGGCTGTGCGCGTCCGAAATTCGGCGATCGATCTCGCGCCGAGACAGGTGGGTCTTCACCTGCGAGTATACTTTCACCTGCGCCGTTCCGGCGTCATACCCGAGCCAGGAGACGTTCATGTCCCCGTAGTCCGACGGTTCGAGGTTCAGCTCCTCGCGCAGGCACCGCTCACTCAGCCCGAACAGGTCCTCGATGACCCCACCTGGCCTCTCGGACGCGGACAGCTGCATCGTCTCGTTCGGCCCGACCGTCCAGACGCCTCGCTTGAAATCGACCGCACTGGAGCGCTGTATCGCCAGGAAGCGGTTGTCCAGCGTCATCAGCGCGACATTGACCTTGATCGAGCTCGGCGGCGCGCTGTGCACGAACTCCATCATTCTTCCGTGTGTCATCGCCGCCCGGATCGCCGACCGGGCTTCGGGGTGCCGTTTGAGATACTCCATCGTGGCCAGATGTTCCGGGTAGGTGCACGCCGCCACCGTGTAGTGGAACAGCCGGCCTTCCCGGCTCTCGCGATGATCTACCGTCGCGTCGACCAGGTAGGCGATATCCCCGGAATGTGTCTGCGCGAACTCGTCGCGCAGCTCCGCCCATATGGCCTGGTCGAACCAGGCCTGCGCCGGCCGCCGGTTGGCCACCTTCATGACGACATTGTCACGATCGAGGCTGCGTCGAAAGGTCCACCGGTTGAGTACGAAGAGATCCACCTCAGTCGGGTCGAAATCCAGAATCTTGAGCCGAGCCGCCTTCCAATCGGCGATGAGCAGCCGAATGCGCCGCCTCCTGCCCCACATGAAGTTCGCGATGATACTGGTGACAATCCCGCTGACAAAGCCCAAGAGGACGGCATTCACAAGTGGATCTTAGACCTGGCCGGATGCCGACGGGAATGGCAACTGTCCTCGTCAGGGGTACTTGATGCCGGCGCCGGTGTTGAGCACCACCACCTCGTCATCCGGGGTGAGCCAGCCGGACTCGCGGAGCGCACGGGCGGCGGCCAGGGTGGCGGCGCCCTCGGGGCAGATGAAGGCGCCCTCGAGCCGGGCGCAGCGGGCCTGCTCGGCCAGCGTGTCCTCGTCGTCGACGGCGATCGCGGTGCCCTCGGTGGCGTACAGCGCGTCCAGGATCAGCGCGTCGCCGAGCGGTTTGGGCACGGTGAGGCCGAAGGCGACGGTGTGCGGGTCGGGCCATGGTTCGGCGCGCGGCGCCCGCTGTTCGAAGGCGCGGACGATCGGGGCGCAGCCGGTGGACTGGACGGCGACCAGGCGCGGGGACGGGCCGGTGAGCCAGCCCAGGTCGCGTAGTTCGCCCAGCGCCTTGTGGATGCCGATGAGCCCGACACCGCCGCCGGTCGGGTAGAGGATCACGTCCGGGGTGCGCCAGCCGAGTTGCTCGACCAGCTCGAGGCCCATGGTTTTCTTGCCTTCCAGGCGGTACGGCTCCTTCAGCGTGGAGACGTCCTGGAAATCGGGGCGGGTAGCCAGCTCTTCGGCGATGAGTGCGCCGCACTGTCCGATGTGTCCGTCCAAAAGATACAGTTCGGCGCCGGCGATCTCGCACTCCCGGCGGGTGATCACAGGAGCGCCGAGCGGCATGGCGATGAGGCTCGCCAGGCCGCCGCGGGCCGCGTACTGGGCCCAGGCCGCGCCGGCGTTTCCGTTGGTGGGCATGGCGATGCCGGTGACACCGAGCTCGCGGGCCCGGGACGCGCCGACCGCGGCGCCGCGGGCCTTGAACGAGCCGGTCGGGATGAGGCCCTCGTCCTTCATCAGCAACCGCGGCAGGCCGTACTCGGCGCCCAGCCGCGGCAGGCCCAGCAGTGGCGTCATGCCCTCGCCGAGGCTGATCACGGAGGACGGGGAGCGGACCGGCAACAGCTCGTGGTAGCGCCACAGGGTCGGTGGCCGGGCGGCGATCTCCTCCCGGGAGGCCCGTACCTGTCCGAGGTCGTACCGGGCGAACAGCGGGGACCCGCACGCGCACAGGTTGTTGACCAGCTCGGGGTCGTACCCGGCGCCGCACGCGGGACATTCCAATGCGTGCAGCGCCGAGTACGTCACATGATCAGCCTAGAGAACCGGCGTGTTCTGGTCGTTGAGCACCTTCCACTGTCCGTGCACGCGGGTCCAGGTCAGCGAGTTCACGAAATGCGCGTGGAAGTTCAGCGACGGGATGTCCAGGGTGAAGTCGCTGACGATGACCGCGGTCGTGCAGCCCTCCACGTTCTTCTTGATGGTCGGGAACACCGCGGAGAACTCGAGCGTGAACAGGCCCGCGAAGTTGTTCCGGATCTGCGCGTTGGTCGTGGTCACGTCGCCCGCGGTGCCGATCGTGGTCGCGTCCTGGTGATAGTGCGACACGAACTCGTCCAGGCGCTTGCCCAGGAACGCGTCGTCGAACTTTCTCACCGTCTCGTCGAACTGGCGCGCACACCCTCGCGCGGCACCGCCGCTGGCCGTGTCGGTGCTGTCCGGGCTCGCCGCGGCCGGCCCCGCGAGCGTTCCGGCCAGCGCGAGGCCGGCCAGCACAATGCCGTACTTACGCATGGAAGGACTCCTTATGTCCAGAGGTTGACAACTGCCCGGAGGGCACTATGCCCGAATCCCGGCGGGCACAGTCAAGAAATCGCCAAGAAGGTGCAAAGTTGTGCGTTGCGCACAGGCCGGCCGTTTCGCTGGGTACCTGCCCGAATACCCTGCGGCAAATCACCCCGGATTGTGGGCGGCGAGGAACTCGTCGATGTGCACCCAGGTCGTGCTCCGCGCGCCGCGACCGGTCAGCACCCCGAGGTGCCCGCCCGGGCACACCTCGAACCGCACCTCGGCCGCGTTCTCCAGCACGTCAACGAGTCTGCGCACGGCCGCCTGCGGGGCGATGCCGTCCCCCTTGCCGGCGACCACGAGCACCGGCACCTTCACGTTGCCCAGCGAGATCCGCCGGCCGCCGAGGTCGACCTCCCCTTCGGCCAGATCGTTCGCCCGGAAAAAGCGGTGATAAAGCTGCCCGAAAGTGCGACCCGGGTAGGCGACCATGTTGTCGGTGAACCGGTCCACCGCCTCGATCTGCGCGAGAAACTCCCGGTCGTCCAAATGCGAGAGGATGGCCACCGGCTTGGTGACCATCTTGTCGAACGCGGAGAGCTGGAACGCCCGCTTCACCAGGGCGCGCGGGGCGCCGCCGAGCACCCGGTAGACCGGCGTCAGGATCCAGCCGTTGGTCAGGTCGGCCAGCGGCTTGATGGGCGCGACCAGCGGAATCGCGGTCATGTCGATCGGCGCGGCCACGGTCGCGATCGAGGCGACCGGCAGCCCCGGCTGGTCCGCGCGGGTCAGCAGCGACATGATCCCGCCGAGACACCAGGCCACGACATGCACCGGCTGCCCGCCGGCGTCCGCGCTGACCGCCCGGATCGTGCGCGGCAGCACCTCGTCGATCCAGTGCTCGAGCCCGAGCCGGCGGTCGGAGAAGCTGACCGTGCCGTAATCCACGAGGTAGAGCCGGCGCCCGGTCTCGAGCAGGTGCTCGGCCAGGCTGCAGCCGCGCCGCAGGTCGAAGCAGGTCGCCGGCGCGGCCAGCGGCGGCACCAGCAGCACCGGCTCGCCACCGAGCGTGCGCCCGGGCGCGATGAACCGGTACACCCACCGGTTCGGCCCCTTGTCGATCAGCGTCCGCGGCACCGGCCGAAGGTCGGCGACCCCACCGCGCAGCACCTTGTCGAGCACGTTCGGCGTGGCGGCGGAGACCCAGGCGGATGCTGATGTCAGTGCTGACACCACAGCGGCTGCCCTCCATCTGATCGGTCCTGTCCGTGTCCATCTTGCGTCGCCCGCCGCGACGCGGCCAACTGGCTAGGATCGGTCACATGCCAGCCGAGCGGCCGTCGTGGGCTCCGCAGCACATCGACCTGGACCGGGCGAACGCCGCTCGAATCTACGACTACTTCCTCGGCGGCGCCTGCAACTTCGAGCACGACCGGGAGTTCGCCGACAAGTTCCTGCAGATCCTGCCGGACGCGGAAATGGCCGCCCGGCGCAACCGCGCCTTTCTGCGCCGGGCCGTCCGGTACTGCGTCGGCCACGGCATCCGGCAGTTCCTCGACCTCGGTTCGGGCATTCCGACGGTCGGCAACGTGCACGAGATCGCCCAGGGCATGGCCCCGGAGTGCCGGGTGCTCTACGTCGACAACGAGCCGGTGGCCGTCGCACACAGCGAGCTGATGCTGGAGGGAAACGAGAACGCGGCCATCCTGCAGGCCGACCTGTGCGACCCGGACACCATCCTGAACTCCGGCTCGGCGCACCGCCTGCTCGACCTCGACGCGCCGATCGCCCTGCTCCTGGTGGCCGTCCTGCACTTCGTCCCCGACTCGGCCGACCCCCAGGCAGCGATCAAACGCTACCTCGGCGCGCTCGCGCCGAGCAGCTACCTCGTGCTCTCCCACGGCACCGACCACGGCATCGAGACCACGCCGATGGCGAAGGACCGGACCTACGAGCGCACCTCCACCCCAGGCCTCTCCCGCAGCCGCAAGGAGATCCTGGACCTCATGGCCGGCACCGACCTGGTCGAACCCGGCCTGGTCTGGACGCCCGAATGGCGCCCCGACACCCCCGACGACACGACCCGCCCCGAGCGCTCCCTCGTGCTCGCCGGAGTCGGCCGGAAACCCTGACGACCTAGGATCGGTGCCATGCCAGCCGAGCGACCGCCCTGGGCTCCGCAGCACATCGACCTGGACCGGCCGAACGCCGCCCGGATCTACGACTACCTCCTCGGCGGCGCCTGCAACTTCGAGCACGACCGGCAGTTCGCCGAAAAGGCCATGCAGGTCATGCCGGAGATCGAGCAAGCGGCCCGGCGCAACCGCGCATTTCTCGGCCGCGCCGTCCGCTTCTGTGTGAGCCAGGGCATCCGCCAGTTCCTCGACATCGGTTCCGGTATCCCGACCGTCGGCAACGTGCACGAGATCGCCCAACGCATGGCCCCGGACTGCCGGGTGCTCTACGTCGACAACGAGCCGGTCGCCGTCGCCCACGCCGAACTGATCCTGGAGGGCGTCGAGAGCACCGCCATTCTGCAGGCCGACCTGTGCGACCCGGACACCATCCTGAACTCCGAGTCGGCGAACCGGTTACTCGACTTCACCCAGCCGATGGCCCTGCTCATGCTGGCCGTGCTGCACTTCGTCCCGGACCCCGACTCGGCCATCCAGCGGTATCTGAAGACCATGGCACCCGGCAGCTACTTCGTGGTCTCCCACGGCTGCATCGAGACCCCCACCGCCGCCGCGGTCGCCGACTCCTACCAGCGAACCCCCACCCCCGGCGTCCGCCGCACCCGCCAGGAGATCCTGGACCTCATGGCCGGCACCGAACTGCTCGAACCCGGCCTGGTCTGGACCCCACAATGGCGCCCGGACTCCCCCGACGACATCGGCGACCACCCCGAACGCGCCATCACCGTCGCCGCCATCGGCCGCAAACCCTAACCCCTCGGCCGCCCATTCGGCCACACACAAGGCGAGTCAGCGGCGAGGATCATCAGTCCAGCATCGTTGGTCGTCAGAGCCATTCGGAATGAATCCTTCGTGTTTTCCACCCTCAGGCTCCGATCACCAGACCTCCAGTTGTTGGTCACCCGGAATTCGTGTGAGGTCCACCATTGCTGGGCCGCCTGGAAGTAGTTGTCGACTTCACCGGCAGGCACATCATGGACCTGGTACACCAAAGAGGCGAAGACCCGTCCCGGCGGGCCGCCATCAGTGGGGTCGGCACAGTCCGAATTCTGCCGGAAGGTCATCTCTGGCCGCGCCGGCGCGGGAAGGGTCTCGAGGAACCACTGCGCGTAATCCTCAGCGCGCTGCTCAGCTTGACTGATCGTGATGGTGTTCTGCATGGGCTCCTCCCGAGAACCGCACGCTGTGACAAGGACGGCAACGAGCCCGACGAAAAGCCCGAATTTTCGACTAGTGCGCATCAGGCACCTGGCCGGCGATGATCTTCCCCATGTTCTCGAGGGCGGGATTCGTGGTGCCCCAATATTGACTGTGGGCCGCTCCGCTGTAGCCTCCGGTGTACCAGGGTCCCGCGGTGCCAGGGGCGGATGCGAAGACGTGCGCACCGAACTGCGTCCCAGCGGGATCCGGACCGTGTACGTCGTGCGGATCCTCGATGTTGGACATGTGGATGATGTCGTGATCAGCGACCGTGGCGTAGATGTGGTCGGTCGGAAAGTTCAGCCCGCCGGCATTGCCGACTCCGACCCCAGGGCTGCCAACGAAAACCAGTTCGTCGGCGTTGAGCCCCTCGTCGCGCGCGGCGTGCCCGATGACGGTGGAACCGTAGCTGTGACCAAGAACGGTGTTGTGAGAAGGGGCACCCTCGTGGGTGGCCCGTAGGCCGTCCTGAAAACGATCGAGATTCTTCTTGGCGCCGTCGGCGAACTGCTCCTCGGCGGCCTCGGGGACGACGTTCTGCGGGGCTTCATAGCCAACCCAAGTGATGACGGCAGTCGACGGTGAGCCCGCATTCGCCGCGGCTTGAAGCATCAGATCCGAACGATTGATGTCGCCGCCGACATTGGCGAGGTTGGCGCCGGTGCCGGGAATGTAGGTGGCGACGTTGGTGGCGGTGTCGGGGTTGCCGGAGGCGATGATGGCTCGGCCGTTTCCCTGGCCGTCGACGGCGAGGAGGAAGGCTTCGGCGGGGGCCATGAAGTTCAGCCGCTTCTCGATGTCGTCGATGCCGTGGAGCTTGTCGGTGACCTGTTTCAGCCAGAGTTCCTCGTCGTGGGTGCGGTGTTTGGCGAGGAGACGTTGCTGGTCGGCGAGCAGTTCGGATTTCTCCTCGGTGAGGCGGAGGCGGTTGGCGCGGTCCCGAGCCAGCGCCGGAACCCCGTCGAGCGCGCCGAGCTCGGCGGCGCGGGTGAAGAGCAGAGATTCCTGTTGCATCGGGGAGAGGGAATCCCACCATTTCTTGACGTCGGTGGGAGCGGTGCCGCGCGGCGGGATCGCCGTTGCGGCGGCGGTCGTGGTCGCATCACCCCCGGGCGCGGCGAGGCCGACCGCCTCGGCGGTGAGGTTGCGGAGGGCCGCCGCGATCTCGGCGTCGGCCTGGTTGGCCTCGGCCATCGCCGCGTGGAAAACGGGCTGGTACTTGGCGATGACGTCCCGGATCTGCGCCGCTTCATCGCCGTAGCGGGTGCGGCTGTGGTGGTCGGTAATCGTGCCGTCGGCGGCCACGGTCAGGCTCCAGTAGCCGACCTCGGCGGCGCCTTCGGCGATTCTCGCGTGAGCCGCGCCGATGCGGTCGCCGGCCTGGCGGAGAAGCAGGTATGCCGCGTGCAGGGCGTCCGCGCCGGCCAGGAAACGCTGTTCGTGCTCGCGGAAAGTGGCCTTGCCCGCGTCGGCCGCGGCACCGGTCCACGCTTCGAGCTTGTCCACAGCACGGCGGACGTCGTAGCCGCGTTCCTTGATGGTGTTGTACATGTCGAACCAGGCGGACTCGCCCTGGCGGAACACGTAGGGGTCGATGTCCCGGAGGTCGGCGAAGGACACCATCACCGGCCTCCGAGGGCATGAGTGTTGCTCACTTCGGTGGCAAGGTACCTGGCCGCGTTGAGGTCCAGCGTGTCGCCGTCCACGGCCAGTTTGGCCGCCTGGGTCTGGATCGCCTGCTGCCAGCTCGACTCGCACTCCGCGGCCGCCCGCATCAGGTCGAAGCCAGGAGCCTGGTCGTTCATGGCGTCCTGGACCCCGCTGAACACCGCGGCGTCGCGAAGGACCTGCTCCGCGATGCCGCACAACTCGACCGCCGCCGTTTGCAGAACCTCCGGCTTGACCGTGAACCCGTCCATCTCGTCCCCTCGCTCCCACTGGCCGTCATTGTGACGCACCTCATCACGGGTCGGAGCCAGATGGTTACGGAAACGAGTAGGAATACTTACCAGTCGGGGCGCAGCGGCATGTGCGACCGATCTCCATCCAGGCGCACGCCGAGAACCTGGTGCAGCTGGATGGTGTTGCGGTCGAAGCCGAGGCGTGACGCCGCCATGTACAGCCGCCAGACCCGGGCGCGGCCTTCGCCGACCTCGCGGACGGCGTCGTCCCAGTGCTTGTCGAGGTTGGCGCACCAGGCGGCCAGGGTGCGGGAGTAGTGCTCGCGGAGGTTCTCCTCGTGCCGCACCTCGAAGCCGTTGTCGTGCATCTCGGAGAGGATCCGACCCGGGCCTTCCAGCTCGCCGTCGGGGAACACGTAGTTGTTGATGAAGCCACCGGTGTGCGGGGGCTGGCGGTTGTCCGGGCGGGTGATGCAGTGGTTGAGCAGCCGGCCGCCGGGGCGCAGCTTTCCGCGCAGGAACTGGAAGTATGCCGGGAGATTGGCCGCGCCGATGTGCTCGGTGAGGCCGATCGAGCTGACCACGTCGAAATCGGACTCGGTGACGTCGCGGTAGTCGAGGTGGCGCACCTCGGCGAGCTCGGACAGGCCGGCCTCGGCGATGGCCTTCTGCGCCCATTCGGCTTGCCGGCGGGACAACGTCACGCCGAGGGCACGTACGCCGTAGTGCCGGGCCGCGTGCATGACCATGCCGCCCCAGCCGCAGCCGACGTCGAGCAGCCGCATTCCCTCAACCAGCCCGAGCTTGCGGGCGACAAGATCGTGCTTGGTCCACTGGGCTTCCTCGAGCGTGGCCTCCTCGGTCGGGTACACCGCACAGGTGTAGGCCATCGACTCCCCGAGAACCCATTCGTAGAACCGGTTCGACACGTCGTAGTGGTGCGCGATCGCGGCCTGGTCCCGGGCCTTGGAGTGCCGCCGGCCGTGCAGCCGGGACTCCGCCGCGGGCCGGCGCACCGGCCACCAGAGCCGCGACCAGCCCAGCCGGAGCGCGAGCTCCGCCTTCACTTTGGCGGGTATGCCTTCCAGCGTGCTGGACGCCATGCTGGACAGCGCCGTGTACATGTCGCCGGCGATGTCCAGGTGGCCGCTCACGTAGGCCCGGGCCAGCCCCAACTCTCCGGGGGCGGAGGCCAGGTGGGACAGGGCGAGTGGCGAGCGCACCTCCAGGCGCACCGGCGCGTCCGGCTGCCCGGCGCGGGTTCCGTCGTAGGCGCGAAACTCGATCGCACCGCCACTGCCAATCGCGCGTTCGAAAACCTCGGCCAGTCGCACGAGGACAGCTCCCTTCTCCTATCGCGCCCGCACGCACTTGTCGTAGAGGTCGGGCAACCGGCCCCGGGGGTCGTAGGTCTGTTTCAACTCCCGGTAGATCCTTCCGTTATACAGCGACCAGAACTCGTCTTCCCCGAAGAATGACGTGGAGTACAACGACTTGTGGCCGCCCAGTTCGACGACTTTACGCTCGATCAGCCGATTGTGCGCCCCGTCCGGTTCGTCCGAATCCAGGGGGACGGTCGCCCAGAAGCCCACGTTGACGTACAGCGTCTCCGGATCCATCGGGTACAGCGGCCAAGTCTGCCTGTCCCGCAGGCGAACCGGGCACAGCCACACCGGCGAGATGCCGATCTCGGTGTGGAAGAAGTCGAGGAAGTCGGCCAGCCGGTCCACCGGGATCTCCACGTCCTGGATCACCGGCTCGCGGGCGGGCGCCTTCTGCAGCTTGGCCACCCGCTCGGAGAGCCGGTGCCGCCGGTCGAACGCCACGATCCGCCGGTACACATCGGACCGCAGGTAGCGGCGCGGCCACAGCCGGCGCACCACCGGATGCTGCGCGCCCAACGCCTGGGAGCACCAGAACCAGTCGGTGTCCCAGCGCCACAGGTAGTCGCGTGTGGACAGTCGGTCACCGGACCGGGTCCGGATGGACCGGTAGTAGATCTCCCGCCCGGTGTAGTCGGACAGGCCGGCCGCGGCCTGGCCGAACGTGCCCAGCGTGAGGTACAGCTCGCCGGGGGAGAACACCGTGCCGTCGATGAAGTCCACTCGTTCGCCGGCGTGCTCGCGGCCGGCGCAGATCTCGCCGATGGCGGCGGCGGCCTTGGCCTCGTCAGTGAAATGGACGTGCCGCAGCGACACCGTCGGAGTCACCGGCTCCAGCTCGATCCGCAGCCGCAGCGCATAGCCGAGCGTGCCGTAGGAGTTCGGGAAGCCGTAGAACAGCGCGCGGTGCTCGTTGTCCGGCCGGGCCAGCACGACCTCGCCGGAGCCGGTGAGGATCTCCATCTCCAGCACCGACTCGTGCGGCATGCCGTTGCGGAACGACGACGACTCGATGCCGAGCCCGGCCACCGCGCCACCCAGCGTGATCGTCTTGAGCTGCGGCACCACCAGCGGCATCAGGCCGTGCGGCAGCGTGGCGTCGGCCAGCCGCTCGTAGGTGGTCATGCCGCCGACGTCGGCCGTGCGGGCCGCCGCGTCGACGTGCAGCACGTCGCCGAACGCGCTGACGTCCAGCGCCTGCCGGCCGGGCGGCTCGCGGAACCGGAACAGGTTGGACGTCGGCTTGGCCAGCCGGATCGGCGCGCCTGCCGGCTGGGCGGCCAACTGGGCACGGAGCGTGTCGACCGCCCGGTCATGCTTCACCCGCATGACCTTCGATGTTAGTGCGCGTGCCCGGCCAGATACTCGTCGAAGAGATCCTCGACATAGGCGAGGAACAACCCGGCGACGCCGGTCACCCCGGCGACCGGGTGCAGCTGCGCGAACCCGTAGGCCAGCTCGCAGCCGTGATAGGACGGCGCGGACTCGCTCACGTCGGTGAACCAGTCGTAGAACGGCACGCGCAGCCGGGCCAGCTCGGGATGGATGAGCCCGCCGTAGACCAGCAGCAGGTCGAGCACCACCGGCCGGTTGCGCAGCGTCCACCGGTACACCTCGGAGAACTGGAAGAAACGCTGCTCCACCGGCGTGGCGACCTGCCCGTGCGCCTCGGCGAGGGCCACACCGTGGTCGGTCGATGCCTGCTCCGCCTCGCTCCACGCCTGGTCATGCGCGGACCGGGTGGTGAACGCCCCTGCGGCGAGCCGCGTCAGGTAGCTCGCCCACCGCGCCGACCCGAGATTGCCGAACTCGTCCGTGCCCCGGCCGAGCGCGATCGCGACACCCCGCTCGATCCCCTCCACGATCCCGGCGTCCACGTAGGACACCCAGCTCCCGGGCGCACCGAGTCGGCGGTCCCGGAAGAACGTGATCACACCCTCGATGTTCCGCCACCGATCCGGCGCGTGCAGGCCGGCGGCCGGCCCACTCTCCATGGCCCGCACGAACTCCAGCCGCTCCGCCATGGTCAGCAGGTTGATGTCCGCCGCCGTACAGTCCAGCGCGGCGGCACACTCGGCCGGCGTTCTGCGTGCGTCAGCCCCCGCGACCGGAGCCAGGAGCCCCGCCAGGAGCCCCAGTGTTGACAGCAGCGGGATGGCGCAGCGCCGAACCAGCATGATCCGCACCCTACTGGCACCGCGCCAACACGCTCAACCAGCGAGAGGACGGCGGGCTGCCGCAGTCGGCGGTCAACCACCGACTGTAGTAGAATTGTAGTCGCGCTGATCGACTGGACGCACGGGACGGACCATTGTGTGGACCAACCACAAGGTCAGCGTGACCGAGGCGAATGAAGCCCTCACGGATGTCGATGCGCTGTGGTTCGACCCGGACCCGACCAGCAAGTCAGGCCGCAGCGCCCGGGTTATCGGCTACAGCCATAGCCGGCGCGCCGTGCTGTCGATCATCGTTGTGCATCGGGACGAGGGCGGCTACTACGGCGCGAACGGCTGGGAGTCCAACAAGTCGGACCGACGTCGGTATGAAAGGGGCGAGTGATGAGCAAGCGGGACGTGGAGATCGCGCAGGCCGAGTCCGAGGCCGCCCGCGATATGCCGTTGCCGGAGGACGTCAAGGGACAGCGGCGTGGTCGGTCGATCGTGCAGTCGGTGCGACTGCCCGAGCGCGCCTACGCGGACATCGAGCGCATTGCCAACGATGCGGGAGTGCCGGTGAGCGCATTGATTCGCGGATGGGTGCTGACCGCGCTCGCTGCGGAGCGCGGCACATCGCTGCGCGCTGCCATCGACCACTTGGCGGGCGAGGCCGAGCGACTCCGGCAGTTGGCGGCGCGCAGCGACGTGGCCTGACTTTGTCGCGGGTGGTTCCCGCGACAAGTCGTTCAGAACCCGAGGCCCCGGGCACCTCCGACGACCGGCAGGGTCACCTCGCTGCGTGCCGGGAACACCGTGAGCTCGGTGCCGGGTAGCGGACGCAGGGTGAAGTTCATGTCCGTGGACAGCACCACCAGCCCGATCCGGTGCCCCGCCGGGAAGACGTAGTCATCCGGCTGGAGGTCCCAGTTGAAGGTGTACTCGGTGCCCTGCTGGATCGGGGTGCTGCGGTCCGGTGCCCGGCGGTTCTGGACGTCCATCCAGCCGCGGGTGACCACGACCGGGGCGGCGGTGCTGCCGGACGGACCGTAGTCCATGAGCACGGCGGTGAGGTTCGCCGCGTACCGGTTGTCGACCGACGCACGGAGCGACACGGTGGGGGTGCCGGAGAGGTGCGCGCCGTTGGGCATCGGCGGGGAGAGGTAGATCAACCGGTTGGGGTTGGCCACGTCGGGGTTCGGCAGCAGGCTCGTCTCGGGGTCGAGCTCGCGGCCGCGGTCGACGAAACTCTGGCGCGGCGTCGGGCCACCGGACTGCGCGCTGGTGTCCAAAGTGCCCGGTTGGGTGGCGTTCACCGCGGCAAGGTGCAGTGTGGCGGAACGGGTGCCGGGCACCGGCCAGTCGGCGAACTTCTGGTACGTGCCGTCCGGGCGCTGCACGTCGGCCCGTGGTTCGGACATGATTCCGTTGTCCACACCGAACAGCCAGTGGTCCATCCAGCGGTTCAGGGTCCGCTGGTAGTCGGAGACGCCGCGCGGGCCGCCGTGCCCGTCCTTGTGCAGCCAGATCTTGCGCGGCACGTTGTTCTTGGCCAGCTGGTCCCACCAGGAAGCGAACGCCTTGGTCATGACGTTGTAGTCCTCGAGGCCGTGCACCACGAACACGCTGGCCCGCACGCCGCCCGCGCGGTGCAGGTAGTCGCGCTCGTTCCAGTATGGGCTGTAGTCGCCGGTGATCCGGTCCTGGAACTGCAGCAACTGGTCGGTGATGTGCCGGCACTTGTCGAACCGCGACTCGCCCTGGGTGAAGATCGCGAGCACGTCCAGGTCCTCGCCCTGGAAGTCGTTCGTCCCCACGCCGGACGGGTTCGAGTGCGGCGCGCGCACCATCCCGTTGGCCCGGTAGTAGTCGTACCAGCTCGCGATGGCCGACACCGGGACGATCGTGCGCAGGCCGGCGACGCCGGTGGTGGCGACCATGTTCGGCAGCGTGCCGTTGTAGGACACGCCGGTCATGCCGACGTCGCCGGTGGTCCAGTCCGCGGTCGCCGGCTCCCCCGCCTCGGTGAAGCCGGGCGCGCGCCCGTTGAGCCAGTCGATGATCGCCTTGGTGGCCAGGGTCTCCTTCATGTCGCCGACGGTCGGGCAGCCGTCGGAGAACGCGGTGCCGATGCTTTCGCCCAGCACCACGCCGTAGCCGCGGGGCACCCAGTAGTTGTCCAGCGACCCCGGCAGGTCCGGGATCGGCTTCGCCGCGTGGATCCGGGCGTCCTCGCCGAACGCGTTGGCGCCGCGCGGCTGGATGAACTCCTGCGGCAGCACGTCGAAGTCCACGTTGTGGTTGGGCGCGCCGTCGGTGCCGAACCGGTACGGGCTGTGCTCGAAGATCACCGGCACCTTGATGCCCTGCGACCGGGTCTCCCCTGGTCTGGACAACCGGATCCGAACCCGGTCGCGCCGGCCGTCGAGGTCACTGTCGACCGGGGTCTCGACGAACACGGTCTCCTCGATCGCGTTGCTCAGCGCGAACTGCGGCTGGCTCACCCCGTCCTGGATGAGCAGCCAGGACGGCGGCGTGGGCAGCTGATCACCACGCTGGGCCGCCGCCTGACCCGGGATGACCAGACCAATCGTGGTAGCGGCCGCTAACGCGGTGACGAGCGGCCGGCGGACCTGACGCATGCGAACCTCCGTGTGCGAAGGAGGGGCAGGGCGCGGCCATGCTACGACCAGACCACGCGCCCTCGTCAGGTCCGAAAGGCGATGAAGGGGGCCTTTCTCACGCGAGGCGCGAGAAAGGCCCCCTTCATCGCACTCAACCCTGCCGCAGCGCCGACATGGGCACCGGGATCGAATACGCGGTCGCGCCCACGCCGACACCGCCCTCGCAGGTGTTCGGCGGGGCCGTGGTCACGCCCCGGGTCGACGGCCGTTCGGCGGCCCAGAACATGAAGCCGAGCATGCCGGAGCTGCTGCCGACGCCGTTGGGCGGCACGGACTGCACGAAGCTCCCGGTGGAGTTCTGCAGCGCGGCGGCGAAGTTGTTGCACTCCGGCCGGACCTGCTTGCCCTCGGCCACGAACAGGCTGCCGGTGAACTTGGCCGGCGCCAGCGGCGGGATCGGCGGCGCGAACTGGGGTTTGCCGTCGACGTGCTCCTGCCAGTTCGCGATCGCGCCCGAGGTGGACGGCTGCCGCGCCGGCACCATCGCATTGGCGTAGTCCAATACCGGGGCGTTCGGCCGCAGCCAGTCCGCGGTGGCCTTCCGGTCGATGTCGATCAGCCACCGGTCGCCGGCCGCCACGTCGATGGTCAGCCGCGCGGCCGGGTTCGCACCGGACGCGTCGTACGGGAGCACCGCCCGGTAGGCGTCGATGAACGCCTGCAACCCAGCCAGGTTCGCGCCGGAGTTCTCCTCGTAGTCGATCTCCATGCCCACCCCGAGCCGGCGCGCCACATCGGCGGCGTTGCGCCCGAACTGCGTGGCGTTCGCCGCCAGCGCCTGGTTCCAGGGGTCCACGTAGGTGATGCCGCCGATGGAGAGCTGCACCCGGATGCCGCGCGAGGTGAAGTACCCGACCAGCTCCGGCGTGAACCCGCGCGGAATGCCGTTCAGCGTGGTCGCATCCGTGGTGAGGTTGAGCAGCTTCAACGGCTGCACGAAGCTCAGCACCACCAGGTTCACCGACGGCCGCCCGTCACCGCGATCCACCAACCAGTGGTTCTGCGAGTCGAACTCGGCGAGGTCGCGGACGGTGCCCCAGATGCACGCGTCGTTGCCGCAGTGCCAGGCGCCGTACACCTGCAACTGCGTGCCGGCCGCCGGCGCCGGGGTGGCCGGCGCGATGAGGAAGGTGAGCAGGAGGCCCAGCAGGGGAATGACCACTCGTCGCATCGGTCCCTCCGGACGGTAAATGAAATGGTCTGGACCTATCCTCGCATGCTAAACCGGTTCCGTGGTCGACCGACAGTTCGCCGACGCCAGCCTCGCCGAGTGGTACGACCTGTTCTGCGCCTGGCCCGGCCGCGGCGACTTCACCTTCTACTTCCCGCTGGTGATGTCCGCACGCTCGGTGCTCGACGCCGGCTGCGGCACCGGCCTGCTGCTGCGCAGGGCCCGCCAGGCCGGCCACCCCGGGCGCCTGCACGGCCTCGACCCCGCCGCCGCGATGCTTGACATAGCCCGAAAACAACCCGGCATAGACTGGACCGAGGGCGACCTCGGCGCCGTCACCTGGGACCGCGAGTTCGACCTGATCATCATGACCGGCCACGCCTTCCAGGTCCTCCTCACCGACGAGGAGATCCACACCGCGCTCACCACCGTCCGCGCCGCGCTCACCCCGGACGGCCTCTTCGCCTTCGAAACCCGCAACCCCGCCGCCCGCGAATGGGAGAACTGGACCCCGGGCAACGCCCGCGAGGTCACCAACCCGTCCGGCACCACCATGCGTGTGGCCCACCAGGTGCTGTCCGTGAACGAGGACCGTGTTCACTTCAGCGCGACCTACACCATGCCCGCGTGGTCAGAGCCCAAGATCAGCCACAGCACCCTGCGCTTCCCCGACGCCGCCCAGGTCGGCACATTCCTGACCACTGCCGGCCTGACGATCACCGCCCAGTACGGCGACTGGGACCGCACCCCGCTCACCGCGAGCAGCCCGGAGATCATCACCCTCGCCCGTTCGGGTTGAGCCGAGATCCGGTGACCCCACCCCCGCCAATAATGGTCAGAATGTGGCCAACTCTGCCTACTGTGGCATTCGGCCGTCATAACACCGGGCCTTCCTCGCTTCAAACAAGCGAACTACATCTGCTGGGGGAGATCCGGGTGCTGGACAACAGCACGTTGTCGGTGGAGCGCGAGGCCGCCAGAGGCAGCGGCGGCGTGGTCCTGCCCCTGCATGTTCTCCTGCTGATCGCGACCCTCGCCGCCACCGTCGTCGCACAAGGTGGGTATCACCTGGCCGGGCGAGCGTTGTCGGCGGCGCTGGTCGGTCTCGCGCTGCTCGTCGCCCTGCGCACCCGGCAGTGGTCCGGCAGCACGACGCCGGTACTGCTGGCGTGCTTCGGTCTGGCCGCATGGGCCGTCGCGCGGGCTGCCGCGAACGGTGCGGCCGGAACGGCCGGGCCGGTGGTGCTGAGCGTGATCTGCCTCGCCGGTGCGCTGCTCGTGGCGCAACGAGCTGACGCACGACAGCGGGAGCTGTGCGCGCAGGCGGTCGCCGGCATCGGCGTGCTGGTGGCGCTGACCTGTTGGCTTGGCGTCGCGGGGCGGATTCCGGGCTGGACGATGGTGGCCGACGGGCTGGTGCGGGCCGGCTCGACCCTCACCTACCCCAACGCGACCGCCGCGCTGCTCGCGTCGCTGGCGGTGCTGGCCCTCTCGCTGCAACGGTCGCGACCCCGTTCCCTGCCGCACGCCGGCGGCACCTACCTGCTCCTGGTCGGGCTGGGCGCCACGCTGAGCCGGGCCGGCCTGCTCGCGCTGCTCGTCGGTCTGGTGGTGCTGAGCGTGCTGGCCGGACCGCGCCCGACCGCACGGCACCTGGCCGCACCCGGGCTCGGCGCACTGGTCGCGATGGCCGCGCTCGCACCGTCAATCCCGGTCACGGCGCCGTCCCGCCCGGTCCTCGCCGGGCTCGGGCTGATCGCCGGCCTGGTGATCACGATCGGTCTCACTCAGCTGCGCGGCCGGGTGCGCATCATCGCGGCGCTGGTCGGGGTCGCGCTCGCGGCGACCGCGGGCACAGTGCTGGCCAGTTCAAGCGAAACGCTCCAGAGTCTGGCCGACGGACGGGTGTCCCTGAGCTCCCCCGACCGGGACGGCGCCATGCACGCGGCACTCGAGCTCGTGGCCGCCAAGCTGACCGCCGGCGTGGGTCCGGGACGCGCGTGGTTCGCCTTCGCCGCCCCCACCGGCGAGCAGCGCGTGATGCGGTACGTCCACAACGAATACCTGCAGGTGCTCGTCGAGCTCGGCCTGATCGGACTCGTCCTCCTAGTGTGCCTGCTCGTGGCGGTGGCGGTCACCGTCTGGCGCGGCCGGCGCGAATCCGCGCTGTGGGCCGGGTCCGGCGCGGCGCTGACCGCCCTGATCGTCCACAGTGGATTCGACTTTCTCTGGCACATCCCAGCCATCCTGCTGACCGCCGGGCTCCTCATCGGGCTCGCCGGACCGGCCACCGACTCCCGTCAGCAAGCACCACAAGTAGAGGGGAAATCATGAGAATTCCGAAATTCAAAGCCAGATTCAACGCCAAGGTCCTGGCCGTCATCGCCATCGTGGCGGGCGCTCTCCTGGCCATCGTCCTTCCGGGCGAGGCGCAGGTGAGCGCTGACTCGCCGTCGGTCGCGGCGATCCGCATCGAGTCACCCGCCACGCTGCAGGCCCGCGGCGCGGCGATCATCGCGCCGGTTTCCGTGGTCTGCCAGCCCGGAGCGCAGGCGTTCGTGTCGATCAGTGTCACCGAGCGGGTCGGCGGCGACATCGCCAGCGGCGGCGGAAGCGCTCAGGTCCCGTCGTGCACCGGCGGCCTCCAGACCCTCGAGCTGTCCGTGCTCGCGCAGAGCTCGCCGTTCCGCAAGGGCACGGCGTTCGCGGCGGCTACCGTCTTCGTGTCCGGCTTCCCCAGCAACCAGGCCGACGACCAGCGAGACATCGAGATCGTTCGCTGAGAAATCGCTACCGCAGCCCGAGCTCGCGGGCGATGAGCACTGCACCGGCCTGTGGCGGAGCAGGATGCGATGAATGCCTCATTCACTGCGCTGAGCGCACTGAATGAGGCATTCATCGCACCATCCTGGGCACCGCCCAACGCCTCACCGGTCCCACCTACTTCCTTGCTTCAGCGCAGGCCGAGCTCGCGGGCGATGAGCATCCGCTGGACCTCGCTGGTGCCCTCGCCGATCTCCAGGATCTTGGCGTCGCGGTAGAAGCGGCCGACCGGGAACTCGTTCATGAAGCCGTAGCCGCCGAAGATCTGGGTGGCGTCACGGGAGTTGTCCATGGCGGCGTTGGAGGCGACCAGTTTGGCGATGGCCGCCTCCTTCTTGAAGGGTTCGCCGCGGACAAGCTTGGAGGCGGCAGCGTAGTAGGCCAGGCGCGCGGTGTGGGCGCGCGCCTCCATGTCGGCGATCTTGAACTGGATGGCCTGGTACTCCCCGATCTTGCGGCCGAACGCCTCGCGCTCGTGGACGTAGCGGACGCACTCGTCGACGCAGCCCTGGGCCAGGCCCACGGACAGCGCGGCGATGGCGACGCGGCCTTCGTCCAGAATGGACAGGAACTGGGCGTAGCCGCGGCCGCGCACGCCGAGCTGGTTCTCCGCGGGCACCCGGCAGTCGGCGAACGACAGCTCGTGGGTGTCGGAGGCGTTCCAGCCGACCTTCGAGTACTTCCTGGCGACGCTGAAGCCCGGGGTGCCGGCCGGCACGATGATCGTGGAGATCTCCTTGCGGCCACCCGGATCCGCGCCGGTCACCGCGGTCACCGTGACAAGCGAGGTGATGTCGGTGCCGGAGTTGGTGATGAACGCCTTGGAGCCGTTGATCACCCACTGGTCACCGTCGAGCCGCGCGGTGGTCATGGTGGCGCCCGCGTCGGAACCGCCGCCCGGCTCGGTCAGCCCGAACGCGCCGAGCGCCTCGCCGGTGCACAGCGCCGGCAGCCAGCGCTCCTTCTGCTCGGCCGTGCCGAACCGGTAGATCGGCATGGCGCCCAGCGAAACCCCGGCCTCGAGCGTGACGGCCACCGAGGAGTCGACCCGGCCGAGCTCCTCCAGCGCCAGGCACAGCGCGAAGTAGTCGCCGCCCATGCCGCCGTGCTCCTCCGGGAACGGCAGCCCGAACAGCCCCATCCGGCCCATCTTCGCCACGATCTCGTACGGGAACTCCTCGCGCTCGTAGAAGTCCCCGATGACCGGCGCCACCTCCTCCCGCGCGAACTCCTGCACGGTCTTGCGCAGCGCCTCGTGCTCTTCATCAAGTCTGAGGTCGATCATGACGTTTCCTCCGGAGGGGTGACCACGGCCAGGGGTTGGTTCAGCGCGACCTGTTGGCCTGCCTGAACATTCAGCTCGGTGAGCACACCGTCGACCGGTGCGGTGATGGTGTGCTCCATCTTCATCGCCTCGACGACCATCAGCGGCGCCCCCGCGCGCACCCGGTCGCCCAGCGCGGCCTTCACCACGAGCACGGTGCCGGGCATGGGCGACACGAGCGGCCCGCTGCCCTCCACAGTGGACGACACCCTCTCCAGCACGGAATGCTCGCCCACCGCCCAGGTTCGCCCGTCCGCGGCCAGCCACAACGTGCCGGAATCCAGCGCCCGCAGGAACGTGGTGACCACACCGCCGTAGGTCAGCACGAGCAGGTCTCCGTCCCGGCGCGCCGAGGCCGGCACCGGATCACCGGCGTCGACGCTCACCGACGCCGACTCCGGACCGCCGGCCACCGTCACGGTCACCTGCCGGTCGCCGCAGTCCAGCCGGAACGCCGTCCCCGCGGCGCCACCGACGCGCCACCCGTTCGGCACCTCCCACGGGTCGACCACCGGCCCGGCCGGCCGCAACGCCAGCAGCTCGTCCAGCGCCGCCGCGACGAAAACCTTGTCCGGCACGGGTTCCACCCGCACCAGGGCGTCCAGCCGGCGCTCCACCAGTTGCGTGTCCAGCCGACCCGCCCGCACCTCGGGGTCGCGCAGCAGCGCCCGCAGGAACTCGACGTTGGTGCCCACCCCGAGCACGGTCATCCGGCCGAGCGCCCGGTCCAGCCGGGTGATCGCCTCGTCCCGGGTCCGCCCGTACGCGATCACCTTGGCCAGCATCGGGTCGTAGTCCAGGCCGACCCGCCCGCCGGCCCGCAGCCCGGAGTCCACCCGCACGCCCGGCCCGGCCGGCTCGTCCAGCAGCAGCACGGTTCCGCCGGTGGGCAGGAAGTCCCGCGCCGGGTCCTCGGCGTACACCCGTGCCTCGATCGCGTGTCCCCGCAGCGTTATCTCGGAAACCCGACCATAGCCGAGCGGCTCCCCGGCCGCGATCCGCACCTGCTCGGCGACCAGGTCGATCCCGGTCACCTCCTCGGTCACCGGGTGCTCCACCTGCAGCCGGGTGTTCATCTCCATGAAGAAGAACTCCTCGGGCGCGTCCGCGGACACGATGAACTCCACGGTCCCCACCCCGGTGTAGCCCACCGCGCGCGCCGCCTCGACCGCCGCCGCGCCCATCCGTTCCCGGGTTTCCGGTGTCAGCAAAGGAGAAGGGCACTCCTCGATGATCTTTTGGTGCCGGCGCTGCAGGCTGCACTCGCGCTCCCCGAGGTGCGCCACGGTGCCGTGCCGGTCCGCGACGACCTGGATCTCGATGTGCCGCGGCCGGGCGACGAACCGCTCCACCAGCAACGTGTCGTCCCCGAACGACCCGCGCGCCTCCCGCCGCGCCGACTCGATCGCCGCGGTCAACCCGTCCGCCGCGGTGACCAGCCGCATTCCCTTACCGCCACCACCCGCGGACGGCTTGAGCAGCACCGGAAACCCGATCTCGGCAGCCGCCGCGGCAATGTCCTCATCGGACAATCCTGGTTCGTTCCGGCCCGGCACAACGGGAACGCCCGCAGCCGAGACCGTCTGCTTGGCCCGGATCTTGTCCCCCATCGCCTCGATCGCGGCCGGCGGGGGACCGATGAACACCAGCCCCGCGGCCGCACACGCCCGGGCGAACTCCGTGTTCTCAGCGAGAAAGCCGTACCCCGGATGGATCGCCTCCGCGCCGGTCTCGTGCGCGGCGGCGAGGATCCGCTCGATGGACAGGTAGCTTTCCCGGGCCGCGGCCGGTCCGATGTGGACGGCGACGTCGGCCTCGCGCACGTGCCGGGAGTCCGCGTCGGCATCGCTGTACACGGCGACGGAACGGATGCCGAGCTTGCGTAGCGTGTGGATGATCCGGACCGCGATCTCGCCGCGGTTGGCGATCAGAATGCTGTCGAACAAGGGAATCACATCCTGAAGACGCCGTAGCGGACCGGCTCCAGCGGCGCGTTCGCGGCCACCGAGAGCCCCAGTCCGAGCACGGTCCGGGTATCCAGCGGGTCGATGACGCCGTCGTCCCAGAGCCGCGCGGTGGAGTAGTACGGGTTGCCCTGATCCTCGTACTGCGCCCGGATCGGGTCCTTGAACGCCTCCTCGTCCTCGGCCGGCCACTCGTCACCCCGCGCCTCGAGCTGCTCGCGCCGCACCGTGGCCAGCACCGACGCCGCCTGCTCCCCGCCCATCACCGAGATCCGCGCGTTCGGCCACATCCACAGGAACCGCGGCGAGTACGCCCGGCCGCACATCGAGTAGTTCCCCGCGCCGAACGAACCCCCGATCACCACGGTGAACTTCGGCACCCGCGCGCAGGCCACCGCGGTCACCATCTTCGCGCCGTGCTTGGCGATCCCGCCCGCCTCGTAGTCCCGCCCGACCATGAACCCGGTGATGTTCTGCAGGAACACCAACGGAATCGTGCGCTGGTCGCACAGCTCGATGAAGTGCGCGCCCTTCATCGCCGACTCGCTGAACAGCACCCCGTTGTTCGCCACGATCCCCACCGGGTGCCCGTGAATCCGCGCGAACCCGGTCACCAGCGTGGCCCCGTACTCCCGCTTGAACTCCCGGAACCGGCTGCCGTCGACGATCCGGGCGATCACCTCGCGCACGTCGTACGGCGTCCGCGAGTCCGTCGGCACCACCCCGTACAGCTGCCCCGGCTCCACCGCTGGCTCGGCGACCGGCTCAACGCTCCATGGCCGGGGCGACCGCGGCCCCAGTGTGGAGACAATGGAGCGCACGATGGACAGCGCGTGCTGGTCGTTGTCGGCCAGATGGTCGGTCACCCCGGAGGTGCGGGCGTGCACGTCGCCGCCACCCAGCTCCTCGGCCGTGACCACCTCACCGGTCGCGGCCTTCACCAGCGGCGGGCCGCCGAGGAAGATCGTGCCCTGGTCGCGCACGATGACCGCCTCGTCGCTCATCGCCGGCACGTACGCGCCGCCCGCGGTGCACGAGCCGAGCACCGCGGCGATCTGCGAGACGCCGCGGGCGGACATCGTGGCCTGGTTGTAGAAGATCCGTCCGAAGTGCTCGCGGTCCGGGAACACCTCGTCCTGCCGGGGCAGGAACGCGCCACCGGAGTCCACCAGGTAGACGCACGGGAGGTTGTTGTGCAGCGCCACCTCCTGGGCACGCAGGTGCTTCTTGACCGTCATCGGGTAGTACGTGCCGCCCTTGACGGTGGCGTCGTTGGCCACGACCACGCACTCGCGCCCGGAGATCCGGCCGATGCCGGTGATGATGCCCGCGGCCGGCGCCTCGTCGCCGTAGAGCCCGTTCGCGGCCAGCGGGGAGAGCTCGAGGAACGGCGAGCCGGGGTCGAGCAGGGAGTCCACCCGGTCGCGCGGCAGCAGCTTGCCGCGTTCCACATGCCGGACGCGGGCCCGCTCCGGACCGCCCAGCCGGGCCTGCCCGAGCCGGGCCCGGAGGTCCTCGACCAGCGCGCCGTGCTCCTTGACATACCGCTGGTACGCCGGGTCGGCCGGGTCCGCCTCGGTGCGCAGGACCGGTGCGTCCAATGTGACTCCCGCTCACGTTAGCCATCGTTAACTAGAATCCATGTTAGCGATGACTAACGTGAGCGTCCAGCCAGCGGAACTATTGAGTGAACGCTGTCGTGCTCAGCCGGTCATCGCCCGCAGTGCGGTGAAGTAACCGAGGTTGTGACCATCCGAGGTCGGATGGTACGACTCGTCGATAGAGGTCCACTCGATGCTGTGCAGCCAGAACGGCCTGGCCGCGCAGATCTCGTGGCCGGAGAACGCCGAACGGCCGTCCAGGAAGCGGAACCCGTGCGCCGAGGCCCGGGCCGAGATGACCGAGGCCAGCACGTCGGCCGACTGGTTGATGGCCGCCCGCTTGGTGTCGCTCAACCCGATGATGCAGGAGCCGCCGAGCCGGTAGATCCGCGGATATCCGACCACGATCACCTGCGCCGACGCCGACCGCGCGCGGATCGCGTTGTAGGCGGCGTCCAGCCGGCCGGGCAGCGTCGTCCGGGCGAAGTTCTGCGCCTCGTTGTTGCGGCTCACGCAGGTGCTGTCCGAACTGGTGTTGCAGGTGACCATGACGTCGGCGAACCCGGCGTCGTTGCCGCCGATGGACACGGTCACCAGCGCCGTGTCCGCGGTGACCGCGGCCGCCTGGCTGTTCACGATGTCCGCGGTCACCGCGCCGGAGCAGGCCAGGAACGTGAACGCCGACGGCGCGTGCGAGTTGGCCCAGAGCTGGGCGTAGGCGTTGCTGCTGCGCTTGCAGGTACCGCCGGAGTAGCTGCCGGCGCCCAGGCCCGAGGAGTACGAGTCGCCGAGCGCGACGTACTTTCCGGTGGCCGCGGACGCCGGTGCCGCGAACGCGATCGTGGCCAGCAAGGCCAGGAGCGCTATGGGTAGAAGGCGCAATACGCGCATGTTCGGACCTCCGATGCAGGGTTTCGGATGCCTGTGAAGTGTTATCGGTCGTTAACTTCAGGGACGGCCGCTCGAGAACCGGTCGAGAACCGGTCAACCGGTGCGGCCGGTCAGCGCCGCGAGGTAGGCCCGCGAGTGCCCGGTGGCGTTCGGGTGGTACGACTCGACCAGGTTGCCGAAGTTGATCCCGTTGATCCACGCGGACGACGTGCACACCTCGTGGCCGGCGAAGTTGTCCCGCACGTCCTCGTAGACCAGCCCGGCCGTGTCGACCCGGGCCGCCGTGAGGTCGGACAGCTCGTTGGCCGCGCCGTTGACGGCGTTGCGCTTGGTGGTGCTGAACCACCAGCAGGAGCTCGCGGTGAACAGCCGCGGGTAGCCGAGCACGATCACCCGGGCCGCCGGGGCACGCGCCTTGATCGCCGCGTACACCGCGTCCAGCCGGCCGGGCAGTGTGGTCTGGGCGAACGTTCTGGACTGGTTGACCCGGTTCACGCAGTCGCTGTCCGAGCCGAGCGTGCAGGTGACCACGACGTCGGAGAACCCGGCGTCGTTGCCCCCGATCGAGACCGTGACCAGCGTGGTGCTCGCGTTCACCGCGCTGATCTGGCTGTTCAGCACGTCCGCCGTGGTCGCGCCGGAGCACGCGGCGAAATTGAGCGTCGCGCCGTGCGCCGCCGCCCACAGCGGGGCGTAGGCGTTGGCACTGCGCAGGCACGAGCCGCTGCTGCCGTAGCTGCCCGCACCCGTACCGGACGCGTAGGAGTCGCCGAGGGCTACGTAATTTTCGGCGAGTGGAGCCGCACCGGCCGGAACGGCAAGGGCGAGCGTGGTGAGGGAACCCAAGAGCAGGGAGAGGATGGGTTTACGCATGACAACCTCCATTGGGTGTCGTGGCAGATCATCTGTACCACGGCATTTCCAGGTCTGGAAGTAGTCGGTTAGAAATTTACGTGACGAGGGGTCTGCGCAACACCGGTTGGGAGTGGTGGACTGTGCTGTCCCCGCCCCCCTCCGCCCTGCAGGCGGCAGGGACGAAGGGCCCGCCCCCAACCGGGCGGTGTTCGTTCCGACCAGCGAGGGTAGGCCGGAGGTCTGCCCGAGCGGTCGGACCAGTGACCAGCCTGCCAACCCAGCCAGAGACCCGAACACCGCACGGCACGCTGGCCCACCGGGAGCAACCGGTCCGCAGCGACAGCACCAAGACACCACAGGCCTTGCGCAGAGCCCTCATGGCATGTGGCGCTGTTAGCGTGCGCTAACGTCATCTGGCTACGATGGGGTGCGTGCCTCCAGCTCCCACCCGCCGCGAACAGATCCTCGCCGCGGCCGCAGAACTGTTCGCCCGCCACGGGTTTCACGGTGTCGGCATCGACGACATCGGCTCGGCGGTCGGGATCTCCGGACCGGCGCTGTACCGCCACTTCCGGAGCAAGGACGCGATGCTCGGGGAGATGCTGACCTCGATCAGCGAGGAGTTGCTTGCCGGCGGTCAGGAACGCGCCGAGAACGCCGGCTCCGCCGGCGCGTCGCTGGCCGAGCTGATCCGGTTCCAGGTGGACTTCGCGCTGGACAAACCCGCGCTGATCACCGTGCAGGAGCGCAACCTCGGCAACCTCACCGACCCGGACCGGCGCCGGGTGCGCGCGCTGCAGCGGCGCTACGTCGAGGTGTGGGTGGAGGCCATCCGCGCCGCGGTGCCGGGCACTGGCGAGCCCGCCGCCCGGGCCGCCGCGCACGCCGTGTTCGGCCTGATCAACTCCACTCCGCACAGCCGGCACCTCGACCGGGACGCCATGGCGGAGCTGCTACGCGGCATGGCGATGGGCGCACTCACCAGCCCGGTGATCTCCCCGGACGGCGCAGCGCCGGTAGCCGCGGTTAACAGCCGGTAACCAGCAAGACTCCCCGAATGGACGCGACCATTCGGGGCAGGCTGATGGAAGATGGGTCCGTGGACCCGCACTCGGAGCGGCAGCGGCGCATCATCGCCGCCGCGAGCCAGGCACTGGCCGCGATGCATGCGGGCGAGGACGAGGGGGCGCTCGACGAGGTCGCGGACGCCGTTCGTTCGTCCCCGAACAGTCGCACCGACGCCCGCGAGTTGATGTTGCTACTGTTCCGCGAGTGCAGCGCGATGGTGGCCGCGCTGGGCTCGGGCGGCACCACGCCGGTGCGCATGCAGGTGTACGACGACGACGGCCAGGAAGTGCCGATCGACCAGGCCGACCCGCCGGTGCGGACGGCCGTGCGCACCCTGCTCGCCGAGGTGCACGGCGACACCGACGCGGCCCGCGCGCACATCGAGATCGCGCTGGCCAACGCCGCGCCCAACGAGATGGCCATGCTCATGGTGCAGGCCCTGCGCTGGACGATCCGGCTCTCCTCGGAGTGCACCAACCGCAACCTCCCGGTCGCCGACTGGATCACCACCGCCCTGTCCTGAACCACGAACTCGCGTGCCCCAACCGGGGACTCGCCCGGATCCCGGGCCAGGATCCCGCGAGTCCCCGATTCCGGCACGCGAGTCCCGGGTTCCAGCACGCGAGTTCGTTGTTGGCGCGCGCCATGCTTGACGGCCAACTGGTTTGTGTTACAAACTTATTGGCATGACCAGCGCGGAGGAGCTGCTGACCGATGTTCAGACGTTGCGCCGGCGGGCGCGGCGGGACCGCCGGGCGTCGGCGTTTCCGTTGCTGCTGTTCGGAGTGCTGATCCTGGCCGCGCCGCTGTGCTACGTGCCGATGGAGCCGGTGGAGCTCGACTTCACTTCCGGCGTCTGGTATATGGACCAGATCCCGGAAGGCCCGTTCCCGGCGTTCTTCGGTATCGGCCCGTTCGTGGCCGTCAAGTACCCGGGCCTGATCGGGTGGTACTGGTTCCTCGTGATCGTGGTCGGCTTCGTGGCGACGGCCTGGTGGTACCGCAGGCGTGCGCTGCGCATCGGCGTGGAGACCGACACCCGGGCCTACCTGGTGTCGGCCGGCGCGGCGCTCGCCGGGTTCCTGCTGGGCGTCCCGCTGCTGAAGGAGCTGGTGCCGGCCCGCAACACGCTCTACTCGACGCCGTCGACGAACCTGCCGATCCTGTTCGGGTCCGCCGCCGTGGCCGCGGTCGTGCTGTTCTGGGCCACCCGCCGCGACCGCGCCGATATTCTCCGCGCCGCCGGGCTGCTCCTCGGCTTGCTGCTCGCCACGGTGGCGTTCGCCGCGCTCGGCGTCTACCTCATCTACGGGTTCTCCGCGCTGCTGATCGTCGCCGCCGGGCTGCTGGTCCTGGCGTGGCTGGAACGCAGTGTCCTGCTCGGGGGCATCGGCGTGGTGTTCGGCGCGGCCGCACTGCTGGCCAACCTCTACGACATCGAGAACCTGTTCTACCTGCTCGGCTGGATCCCCGATCAGCCGCAGCCGCTGGTGTTGCAGCAACTCCTGCTGCCGGCGCTGGTGCTGCTCGCCGGTAGCGCGATCGTCGCGCTGTCCGGACGGTCCGCCCGATGACCGAGCACCCCACCAACGGCCTGGACGACGTGGTGCACCAGAAGCACCGGCTCGGCATCCTCACCGTGGCCGCGGAGTCCAAACGGGTCGAGTTCGGCTACCTGCGCGAGGCCCTCGAGCTCACCGCGGGGAACCTGTCCCGGCACATCACCGTGCTGGAGGAGGCCGACCTGCTCCGGGTGGAGAAGGGCTACGACGGCCGGCGCCCGCGCACCTGGGTCAGCATCACCGCGGCGGGCCGGACGGCGCTCGCGAAGGAGATCGCGGCGCTGCGGACGCTCGTCGACCGGCACGACCAAGGGCGGCCAGAAACCCAGCCAGCGCAAGGAGACCGAACAGGCTGACGGTCCACGGGTCGCTGGCCCGGCCGCCGTGGCCCGCGTCCAGGATGTGCGACACGCCGTGCAGCAGCGAGCCCGCGGCCACCCCGGCGAGCCCGGCGGCCAGCCCGTCGGAGAGCAGCAGCCCGGCCAGCGCCGCGACCCCCAGGCCGATCAGGAACGCGCCGATGTCGTGCGTGAGATGCTCGTTGTACGGCGGATAGCTGGCGATGTTGTCCGCGAACGACTCCGGCGCGGCGAACGCCCAGACACCGGTCACCAGAGAGAACACGGCGGCCAGGCCGGCGACGATCTTGGCGAAGGTGCGCATCGGAAAATCCCTTCGTCGGTGCGAACTCCCTCGTGAAGGTGGACGATCGCGGCAGCGTGAACGTGACGGACGGGAGCCAGCCGTGATCACCGTGCGGGGTGTGGTCGACCGGGTCGGCCCGACCCTGTTGCGGATCACGCTGCCGCCGGACGATCGGGCCCCGCACGTGACCGACGTGGTGATCGCCGAGGCCGGGCACCGCACCCACGTCGGCGACGGCGACCTGGTGCTCGGCGTCTCGGTGGCCACCACCGCGCAGGCCGTCGAGCTGGTCCGGCAGAGCGGCGAACGCGGCGCGGCCGCCGTGCTCCTCAAGCCACCGCTGGCATCCCGGGCGTCGGTGCGCACCGCGGCGCGCTCGTCCGGCACCGGGATCGTCGAGGTGCACACCGGCGCGTCCTGGGCCCAGCTCGTGTGGCTCCTCCGCACGGTGCTGGACGGCGCGGCCGACGAGTCCGAGGCCAGCGAGGCACCCGGCGGGCTCGGTGACCTGTTCCAGCTGGCCGACGCGGCGGCCGCGGTGGTGGACGCGCCGGTGACCATCGAGGACGCGAACTCCCGGGTGCTGGCCTACTCGGCGCGGCAGGACCGCACCGACCCGGCCCGGATCTCGACGATCATGGGCCGCCGGGTGCCGGACGACGTGCTGGCCCGGTTCCGGTCCCGCGGGGTGTTCCGGGAGCTGAGCCGGGGCCGCACCACGATCTTCGTGCCGGCCCAGCAGGACGGCACGCTGCCCCGGCTGATCGTGCCGATCCGGATGGGCGGCGAGCTGCTCGGCTCCATGTGGGCGGTGGTCTCCGGCCCGGTGCCCGAGGAGCGCGCCGCCGCGTTCGCCGACTCCGCGCCGGTGGTGGCGCTGCACCTGCTGCGCCGCCGGGCCCGCGAGGACGCCGAGCGGCGCCGGTCCGCCGAGCTGGTGCGGGCCGTGCTGGAGGGCACCGGCAGCGTCCGGCTGGCCGCCGCCGAGCTGGACCTCGCCGACGAGCCGCACCGGGTGGTCGCGATCGACGTGGCAATAGAGGGGGGTCCGGGGGCTGAGCCCCTCGGCCGGGGGCGTGGGGGCGG
>NZ_DASYTH010000399.1:0-3533 GCF_036002505.1 Actinophytocola sp.
GAAGACGAGGAGGTGGCGAGCATGGTCCGCCGCCGATGTCAGCAGCCGCTCGTAATCCGGATAGCAGCAGACGACTCGGTGGAGCACGACCACGTCCGCCGGCTCGACGGCGTCAGGATCGACGGCGATGTCGTGCAGGCGACGATCGGCGCGCCCCCGCAGTCCCGCCTCTTGGAGCAGCCGGTTGGCTTCCGCGTCGTACGCGGGCGACAGCTCGAGGTTCACAGCATGCGCAGCGCCGAGTTTCATCAGCTCGATCTGGATCTCGCCGACGCCGCCGCCGACCTCGAGCACCGACGCGCCGTCGAGCTCGTGCTGCGCGAGGAAGGCCACCATCCGCCGAGCTGTCCGGTCGAGGCCGCGCTTGCGGTAATGCTTGGCCACCCGACGCGCAAAGCGCGGACCGAAGAACTGTTCGTATCGGCGTGGGCGGCAACATTCGGCCATGGGTCTGAGTATCGCCCGTCGCCGGTGGCGGGCTGCCGCAGCCGTCGTGCGTCAACGGGTCAGGCGCAGGTAGTCAGATGCGACGAAGAACGCGTCTGCGATCACCGCATAGCCGGCGTCGGTCGGATGAATGTCTCGGAGCGGCGTGCAGAATGCCGTCAAAGCGCACAACGTCGCCGGTTGGGGGGGCGCCAGGTTGAACGGCGTGAACGCATCGGCGGACCGAGCCCGGTGGCTCGCGACCGTGTCGGCCAACTTGGCGGAGATGTAGCCGACGGCGTCATCCGATTCCGGCGCAATCACCGCGAACGGATTGTAACTACGCAGGACGATGATCTCCGCGTCCGGGGCCGCTGTCCGGAGCGTGTCGAGGATGCTCGCGAGACGGGCCTGCAGGTCGGCGGTGAGCTGTGGCAGCGCCGCGGTGATGCACGCCGCGTTGAACGCGCAGGCGCGGAACACCGCGATCGCGTCGTTGTTCCCGATGGCCAGCGTGATGGGGCTGATCTGACCTCGATGCGCATGGAGGAACGCAACCGCCGCATCGAGTTGCGCGCCGGCGTACGAAATGTGCAGCGGGAATCCGGCCGCAGAGTACGGGCAGCCGCCGGCCATCATGGTGCGGGCCGTCTCGCCGGGGCAGGACAGGTTGACGGCCTCGATTCCCGGCCGGATGGCGTTGAGTTGGGCGGCGAAGACGTCGGTGTAGCCGTGGTCGAAGGCCGCGGCCGGCACGCCATTGGGCAGTTCAGCGTTGAAGACGGCCTGCTGATAACCGAAGCCGAGGGAGTCGCCCAGCGAGAGGTAGTAGCTCTTCGGCGGGTTGAACTTCGGCGGACTGTCGGCGTACGCAATCGAGTTGGCGCCGGCGGTGAAGGACAGCACCAGCGTGAGGATTGCGGCGACGCGACGTAGCATGATCAAGACCTCCGCTTGAGCAGCCTACGCCGTCATGCGTGCCTCGGCGGGAGAACCTCCCTCCACAGGGCAGACCCCTAGCGTCGGCGCGGCCTTTGGGAGCAGGCTTGGCGCAGCGGCGGGTTGTGCATGCACGCTGAGGTGATCGCCCGTGTGTCCATCGTGCGCCATCGGTTCATTGGCCGGTGCCCCCGCCCGGCGTTGTCGCGGTCGTCGTCGCGCTGCACACCGCCCACCTAGAACACCGCTCCCGTACCACCGGACTTAGGGAGGCCCGCTCGTGACCACAGCGCTTTCAACGACGTTGGCACAAGACCACGTCCACGTGGATCGGTACACCGACATCGTCGGGCCCAGCAACGAGATGCTCGGTCCGGTCAAGGACGGCGGCCGCATCGAGTACCTCACTGTGCCCGGCTGCTGGGGTCCGATGATCACACCGTCCATCCGGAGTGGGCACGAGGTGACGCTTCCGGTATTGGTGGAGGGCGCCCGGGTGGGCGACGCGGTCGCATTGCACGTCGAGACCCTCGAGCAGACCTCGCGGGCCACGACCTCGGGCACGCATGTGGGAGTCGAGGGTCGCTTCATCAGCGACCCCTTCGTGGCAAACATCTGCCCGACCTGCAGGGACGCAGGCAGGCATTTCCTATACCCGGACACCTACCTCGACGGCATCGGCGAGAGTGCGGTGAAGTGCAGCACGTGCCACAGCGAGATCATCCCCTTCCATATGGTCGAGGGCTACACGATGGTCTTCGACGAGGCGAAGGAGATCGGTGTCACCGTCGCACGTGACCGGGCCGAGGAGTTGGCCCGCGACGCCCGCGAATGGGTCGCGCTGACCGAGCACTCGACCCAGCATCCCATCGTCGCCCTGGGCAAGGCCGACCTTGTCGGCACGATGACGCGGTGCCGGATCTCCGTAGGAAACCTCGGCTCCATCCCGGCCATTGACATGCCGAGTTCCCACAACTGTGGCGATTTCGGTGCGTTTCTGGTTGGCGCACAGCATGAGTTCGGGGTCACCGAGGAGCAGCTCGAGCTGCGGACCGATGTGCATATGGACATCGACTCGGTCCGGCAGGGCAGCGTCGTGATCGTGCCGGTCAAGTTCGACGGCGCCGGGATCTACGCCGGCGACGTGCACGCGATGATCGGCGATGGTGAGATCGCCGTGCACACCACGGACATCGGCGCGCGGCTCGTCGTCCGGGTCGAGGTCGTCAAGGGTCTCGAACTCGACGGTCCCTTGCTGCTGCCGCCGGCCGAGGACCTGCCGTTCCTCGCGCGCCCATTCACGGCCACCGAGGTGGCCCGCGCCAAGGCCCTCGCCGAAGCCAATTCGACGAGGCTGGAAGGGCCGGTCCTGCCGGTCCAGGTGCTCGGGTCCGGCGCGTTCATCAACGCCGCCGTCGACAACGCGGTGTCGCGCGCCGCGAGGCTGTTCGGCATGACCGTCGACGAGGTCAAGAACCGGTCGACCATCTCGGGGGCCGTCGACATCGGCCGGCTGCCCGGCTTCGTCCAGCTGAGCCTTCTCGTCCCCCGGGACCGGCTGGAGGCGAAGGGCATCCTGCGCCTCGTTGAGGCGCAGTACGGGACGGCCGCAGGTTGGTGACTCGAGACCAGCCGGCGATAGAGGTCACCGTCACTCGAAAGGGCGTGCTGGCCACCGGGCGGGCACCCAAGGACGAGAAGCTGACACTCGCCGAGGGCGCCCGCACCGGTGACCTGCTCGAGGCATGCGGCATCGATCCGGGGGGTTGCATCATCGTCATCAACGGTGCGGTGATGGTCCGTGGCTCGGAGTTGCACGACGGCGACCGCGTGCAACTTCACCCGGCACAGGCGGGTGGCTGACCGCCCTGGCTGGTCCGTGATTGCAGACCTGACCCGTGGCTACAAGCCCGCCACCCTCTACCGCCCTTTCTCGCCAGCCAGCTCCAGGTCCGGGGGACCGGGAGCGAGTCCTTCGGCGGCGTCACGGTGACCGGCGAGTCGTAGTCGAGGAAGTCGAGGGCGGAATCCGGCGACCCGCTGTCCGCGACCCGCAGCGGATAGGGCGTCCCAGTCGTGGCGACATACAGCACCGATTCGGCGTCATGGACCGCGATCGCCGGCCGGCCCGCGACCGTGATCGTCTCACCCTTGCGGAGCGTGCCGCC
>NZ_DASYTH010000400.1:0-37949 GCF_036002505.1 Actinophytocola sp.
TGCGGGCAAACGAGGAGGGCACCGAGTTCGCCATGGAGGAGGTGTTCAGCGGCCCGCTCGCCGGGTTGATCACCAAGGCCATCCCGGACCTCACCGAGTCGTTCGAGAAGTTCGCCGACGGACTCAAGGCGGCGTCGGAGAACTGACCGTGGCGTCGAAGCGCTTCGACAGCGGCGGCGCGCGGCATGCCCTCGAGGCGCTCGGCGACGCCAATCGCCGGGCGATCGTGGAGATCCTCAGCTCCGGGGCGCTGCCCGTGCGGGAGATCGCCGACCGCCTGCCGATCAGCCGGCCGGCGGTGTCCCGGCACCTGCGCCTGCTCAAGGAGGCCGGCCTGGTCGGCGACCACCCCGACGGCACCCGCCGGGTCTACGAGCTGCGCGCCGAGGGCGTCGAAGCGATTCGACAGTACTTCCGCGAGGTCTGGGGCGACGCGATCACCCGCTTCCGCCTCGCCGTCGAGAACACCGAGGAACGTTGATGATCGAACCGCTGGTGGTCGAGTTCGATGTGGACTCGGCCCCGGCGCACGCGTTCGACACCTGGACGTCCCGGTGCGGTCTGTGGTGGCGCCGCCATCACCCCGCACGACGCCCAAACCCTGATCCGCATCGAGCAGACCGGTTGGACCAGCTCGGCGAGGCCGGTGCACCCCGCCGCGACCGTACCCAGAACGCCTCGGCGGCGATCACCACGGCGTTCGCCCGGTCGCTGGTTTCGCTGCACTGATCACGCTCGTACGCTGACTGACCATGACGGTGCCGCACCTCGTCGCCGAGGCCACCAGCAAGTCCGGCCTGATCTGGGTCACTGTCGACGGCAGCCGCCCGGCCCCGCTCTGGCACCTGTGGCAGGACGGCGCCGCTTACGTGCTGACCGGTGGCACCGAGCAGCCCGCTCCCGGCCTCGCCGATGTGGAGCACGCCGACGTCACCGTGCGCAGCAAGACCACCGGCGGCCGGCTGGTCACCTGGCGGGCCACCGTCAGTCCGGTGCGACCCGGGACCGACGAGTGGGAGCGGCTCCTCCCGGAGCTCCGCAACCACCGGCTCAACGCGCCGGACGGCCGGCAGGCCCCGGAACGCTGGGCCCGCGAGTGCGCCCTGCTCCGTCTCGACCCCACCGGTGAGCTCCTCGACACCCCCAACGGTTCCGGCGCCGCACCCCCGCCACCCAGCCCGGCCGTCACCAGCGGCCCGCTCCCGTTCGTCCTCGGCCGCCGCCTCGACCGGGACGCACACACCGGGTAGCCGCCGAATCCCCCTGGCGTGACACGGAATCGCTCGGTTGCCGGCTGGCGGATCGGGTGAGGGTGGGGGACCGTCGAGGTGAGCAGGGGTTTCGAAGGTGAGGTCGGCGATGCTTGAGCGGATTGCCACGTTCTGCGGTCAATGCAACTGCGGGTGCCCGGAGGTGTGGGTGGACCACGGGGCCGCGGAGAGCCGGCGGGTCGTGATCACCGACGACTTCGGCCAGCGGGTGGAGATGAGCCTGGCTCAGCTGGCCGAGCTGGTCGCCGACGTCAAGGACGGCGTGCTCGACGAGCTGCTGACCAGCGCCCGGTAGAGACCCGCCGGTGGCCGGCCCCGACTGGCTGCGCTGGCTGCTGGCCGCCGCCCTGCTCGCCGTGGCCGGATACTGCGTGGCCCGCCTGGTGGTGGCGCAGCGGGTGCCGCACGGTTATCCGGCCTGCCACCGCGCCGTGGACGTGGCGCACCTGGTCATGGCCCTCGGCATGGCGGTGATGATCTCTCCGGTGGGCGGGCCGGTCCCGGCGGCCGGCTGGGAGACCGCCTTCATCCTGATCGCCGCCTGGTTCCTCGGTGCCGCCCGGCGTGGCGCGACGCGTCCGGTATCCGCCGGCTGGCACGGCGGCAACCTGCACCACGCGGCCGCCGCCCTGGCCATGCTCTACATGGTCACCGCGATGCCGGCCGACGCCCGGCACATGTCCACCCCGTGGATGGCCGTCCAGCACACCGGATCCGGTCCAGTGGGCTGGATCCTGGCCGGCTACTTCGCCCTGACCGCCGTCCTGCTCGGGCATCGCGTGCTGTGGCCGGCTCCGGCGGGCACCGGCCTGCCCACCGTGCTGCGCGCGCCGCGGGTCACCGCGGGCTGCCAGGTCGCGATGGCCGTGAGCACCAGCTACATGATCATGCCGGGAATCTGAGGGCATAGACGCGGCGTGATCGTCCGACCATGATGGTGATCGCACGTCATCTGTGGGATGACCACGGAGGTGGCACCTGTGGACGGCTATTTCGGCGGGTACGCACTGGTCGCGGTACTGCTGCTGGTCGGTGTGGCGATCTTCGCGGTGGCCGTGGGGGCGAACCGCGTGCTTCGGCCGGCCCGGCCGACGCCGCAGAAGCTGCTCACCTACGAGTGCGGGGTCGACCCGGTCGGCGGCGGGTGGGCGCAGTCCTACGTGCGCTACTACGTTTTCACGTTCCTCTACGTGGTGTTCGCCGTCGACGCGGTGTTCCTGTTCCCCTGGGCGACGGTGTTCGACGCGCCCGGCTTCGGCATCACCACGCTGGTGGAGATGTTCGTGTTCCTGGGTTTCCTGGCCGTCGGCATCCTCTACGCCTGGCGTAAGGGGGTGCTGATATGGGTGTGACGGATTTGCCGGCGCCCCGGGTCGGGCTGCTGCCGCAGGTGCCCAAACCGATGCGGTTCGTGCTGAACTGGGGCCGCCGGTACTCGCTGTGGGTGTTCAACTTCGGCCTGGCCTGCTGTGCCATCGAGTTCATCGCCACGTCCATGAGCCGGCACGACTTCATCCGGTTCGGCGTGATCCCCTTCGCACCGAGCCCGCGCCAGGCCGACCTGATGGTGGTGTCCGGCACGGTCGCCGACAAGATGGCGCCGGCCGTGCAGCGGCTCTACGAGCAGATGCCCGAGCCCAAGTACGTGATCTCGTTCGGCGCCTGCTCCAATTGCGGCGGGCCCTACTGGGACTCCTACTGCGTGACCAAAGGTGTGGACCAGTTGATCCCGGTGGACGTCTACGTCCCCGGCTGCCCGCCGCGCCCGGAAGCCTTGCTGCACGGCATCATGCGACTGCAGGACAAGATCGCGGCGGAAGAATGGGGTGAACGCGGCTCCCCGCTGCCGGCCACCGAGTACCCCTCCCTGACCCGGACGCCCGATGGCGCCTGAGGAGCTGGCCCGGGCGTTCGCCGAATGGTTCGGCACCGGGGTGTCCACTGAGGTCACCCACGGCCAGCTGTGCGCGGACGTGACGCCGTACGACTGGATCGAGGCGCTGACCATGGCGCACGACTCGCTCGGCTGCACGTTCTTCGACTGGCTGTCCGGAGTGGACGATCTGGACCTGGACCCACCGGGGATCTCCGTCGTGGCGCACCTGTACTCGCCGGAGCACCGGCACCACCTCCTGGTGCGTACCCGGGTGCCGGCCGCGGACCTGCGGCTGCCCACGGCCACGACCGTCTACAAGGGAGCGAACTGGCACGAGCGGGAGACCCACGAGATGTTCGGGGTGGTGTTCGACGGCCACCCGAACCTGATCCCGTTGCTGCTGCCGGACGGGTTCGAGGGAACCCCGCTACGCAAGGACTTCATCCTCGCCTCCCGGGTGGCCAAGCAGTGGCCCGGTGAGCTCGCCCCGGGGCAGTCGCTGACCGACCTGAAACCGGGCCGCAAGCGCAACCTGCCGCCCGGTGTGCCGGCCCCCGGCGAGTGGGGGCCGGGATGATCGCCAACATTCTGGAAGCCGTGCTGCGGCTGGGCATCGTGGTCGTGGCGTTTCTGCTGATGCCGCTGCTGGTCGGGCAGCTGGAGCACAAGGCCATGGCGCACATGCAGGCCCGGCTCGGCCCGATGTACGCCGGGGGTTTCCACGGCTGGGCGCAGCTCATCGCGGACGGCGTGAAGTTCGTGCAGAAGGAGCACGTCGTTCCGACGCTGGCCGACCGAAAGGTGTTCTCGCTCGCGCCGGCCGTGGCGCTGGTGCCGTATCTGCTGGTGCTGCTGGTGATCCCGGTCGGCCCGGGCTGGGTCGCGGTGGACCTGGACATCGGGTTGTTCTTCGCGCTGGCCGTGCTGAGCCTGGCGGTGCTCGGCACGATCATGGCCGGCTGGTCCAGCGCCAACAAGTACGCGCTGCTCGGCGGGTTGCGCACGGCCGCCCAGCTGATGGCCTACGAGCTCCCGCTGGTGCTGGCCGCGTCCTCGGTGGCGATGGCCGCCGGAACCCTGTCGCTGAGCGGGATCGTCGTCGCCTGGCAGCCGTGGTGGCTGGCCTGGCAGGCCGCCGCCGCGGCGGTGTTCTTCGTCGCCGGGCTGGCCGAGCTCGCCCGCCCGCCGTTCGACATGCCGGTGGCCGACTCGGAGATCGTGCTCGGCCCGTACACCGAGTACACCGGGCTGCGCTTCGCTTTGTTCCTGCTGGCTGAGTACGCCGGGATCGTGGTGCTCTGCGCGCTGACCGCGGTGCTGTTCCTGGGCGGCTGGCGCGGCCCGTTCGCCAGCGACGTGCTCGGCCCGGTGTGGTTGCTGGCCAAGGTGTTCCTGCTCGCCTTCGTGGTGATCTGGCTTCGGGTCAGCAATCCGCGGCTGCGCGCCGACCAGCTGCAGCGGCTGGCCTGGCAGGTGCTCGTCCCGGTGACGCTGGCCCAGCTCGCGCTGACCGGCGTGGTGAAGGTGGTGATGAGTTGACCGGCTACGGCAAGGGACTCCTGAAGGGGCTCGCGGTCACCCTGCGGACCATGACCCGGCGCTCGGTGACCCGGCAGTACCCGGAGGTGCAGCCGGACCTGCCGCCGCGCAGCCGCGGGGTGATCGCGCTGCTCGAGGAGAACTGCACCTCCTGCATGCTCTGCGCCCGGGAGTGCCCGGACTGGTGCATCTACATCGAGTCGCACAAGGAGACCTTGCCGCCGGCCGTGGAGGGCGGCCGGGAGCGCAGCCGCAACGTGCTCGACCGGTTCGCCATCGACTTCTCGCTGTGCATGTACTGCGGCATCTGCATCGAGGTCTGCCCGTTCGACGCGCTGTTCTGGACGCCGGAGTTCGAGTACGCCGAGCACGACATCGGTGCCTTGACCCACGAGCGGGACGTGCTGCGGGAGTGGATGTGGACGGTGCCGCCACCGCCCGCGCACGACGTCAACGCCGAGCAGCCGAAGGAGGTCGTGGACGCCCTGAAAGCGGCCGAGGCCGGTGAATCGTCGTGAGCGGGCCGGAGATTGTCTTCGTATTGCTCGGAATTGTCGCGCTGGGTTCGGCGGTGCTGGTGGTGACCACCCGGCAGCTCGTGCACGCCGCGCTCTGGCTGGTGGTCACGCTCGGCTCGCTGGCGGGCTGCTTCCTGGTGCTGACCGCGGAGCTGGTGGCCTGGGTGCAGGTGCTGATCTACGTCGGCGCGGTGGTGGTCCTGCTGCTGTTCGGGATCATGCTGACCCGCGCGCCGATCGGTCGTTCCTCCGATGTGGACAGTGGAAACCGGTGGGCGGCGCTGGTGGTGGCGCTGGGGACCGCGGCCACGCTGGTGACGGTGGTGGTGTCGGGATTCCGCAACGCCTATGTGGACCTCGGTACGCCCGCCGGCGGTGCGAAGACGTTGGGCGCCAGCATCTTCCGGTACTGGGTGCTGCCGTTCGAGGCGCTCTCGGTGCTGCTGCTGGCCGCGTTGATCGGTGCGATCGTGCTGTCCCGCACGGACATCGGGGCGCAGTCGGATGGTGAGGTGAGCTGACGTGCACGTCGCCTACCCGGTGGTGCTGGCCGCGCTGCTGTTCTCGGTCGGCGTGTACGGGGTGCTGGCCCGGCGCAACGCCATCCTGGTGCTGATGTCGGTCGAGCTGATGCTGA
This sequence comes from Actinophytocola sp., assembly GCF_036002505.1. Taxonomy (GTDB): domain Bacteria; phylum Actinomycetota; class Actinomycetes; order Mycobacteriales; family Pseudonocardiaceae; genus DASYTH01. The sequence continues at coordinate 5,842 of NZ_DASYTH010000400.1, forward strand.
ACGCGGTCAACCTGAACCTGATCACGTTCGACGTCTGGCTCAGGGATGCGCTGAACGCCGGGCAGACGCTGACCCTGTACGTGATCGTGATCGCGGCCGCCGAGGTCGGGCTGGGCCTGGCGATCGTGCTGCTGGTGTTCCGCAACCGGACCACGATCGCGGTGGACTCGTTGCGGGAGCTGGCCGACCGGGACGAGGAGCCGGCGGCCGGGAACGGTCAGGTGACCACGTTGCAGGAGGCCGAGCGATGATCACGACGCTGGCCGCCGTGCTGGTGCTGGCCCCGCTCGTGGCCGCCGGGCTTGGGTTGACGCTGGGCCGGAAGCTGCCGCCGGGTGGCATCGCGGTGCTCGGCACCGGCGGGTCCGCGGTGCTCGCGGTCATCGTGGCCGCGGCGGCGGCGGGCGACTCCTCCCGGGTGTGGCAGAGCTCGACCCAGCTCACCCCGACCGGCACGATCCCGGTCACCGCCGGGGTCTTCGTCGACGGGCTGTCCGCCACGGTCGCGGTGATGGTGACGCTGGTGGCGCTGGCCATCCAGGTGTACTCGATCGGCTACATGCGACACAACGTGCGGTACCCGTCGTTCGCCGGGCTGGTGTCGCTGTTCACCGCGGCCATGCTGACCGTCGTGCTCTCCGCCGACCTGCTGGTCATCTACGTCGGCTGGGAGGTCATGGGCATCTGCTCGTACTTCCTGATCGGCCACAACTGGGAGCGCCCGGCCGCGTCCGCCGCGGCGGTGAAGTCGTTCCTGATGACCAGGTTCGGCGACGTGGGCTTCCTGTTCGGGATCTTCGTGCTGGGCGTGGCGGCCGGCTCGTTCCGCATCCCCGACGTACTGGCCGCGGTGCCGTCGATGTCCGACGGCACGCTGCTCGCCGCGACCCTGTTGCTGACCGTCGGAGTGGTCGGCAAGTCCGCCCAGTTTCCGCTGCACAGCTGGCTTCCCGATGCGATGGAGGGCCCGTCTCCGGTCAGCGCGCTGATCCACGCGGCCACCATGGTCGCCGCCGGTGCCTACGTGGTGGCCCGGTTGTATCCGGCGTTCCTCGCCGCACCGGCCACATTGGACGTTCTCGCGGTGCTCGCGGTGATCTCCATGGTGGGCGCCGCCCTGGCCGCGCTGGCGGCCGAGGATCTCAAGCGGGTGCTGGCGTACTCGACGATCAGCCAGCTCAGCGTGATGTTCGCCGGCCTCGCCGTGGGCGGCCGGGTGCCGGCGATCGGCCACCTGCTCTCCCACGCCGCGTTCAAGGCGCTGCTGTTCCTCGGCGCCGGTGCGGTGATCCTGGCCGTGGGCAGCAACCTCCTGGCCGACATGGGTGGGCTGCGCCGGGCCATGCCGGTCACGTTCCTCACCATGACGGTCGGGTTCGCCGCGCTCGCCGGCATCCCGCCGACGAGCGGTTTCTTCAGCAAGGACGCGGTGATCGCCGCCGCCGGGCACGCCACCACCGGCGCCGGCTGGCTGGTCCTGACCGGGCTGCTGCTGACCGCGCTGCTCACCGCCGCCTACGCCACCCGGGCCTGGCTGCTGACGTTCTTCGGCGCGCCACGGGAGGGCGTGTCCGAGGCCTCGCCGGTGCTGACCGTGCCGCTGGCGGCGCTGGCGGTTCCCGCGCTGCTGCTGGGTTTCGGTGGCCTGTGGTGGACGGAGCTGCGGCCGGAGTGGGGAAGCTCGCTGCTCTCCGTGGTGCTGGCCGGCGTGGGCGCGACGGTGTCCTATGTGGTCTGGCGCGCGGATCCCGTGCGGGACCCCGCGGTGCGGCTCGGGCGGTTACGCGGGTTGTTCGCCAGCACGTTCCGCACCGATGATCTCTACGAGCGGACCGTGGCCCGTGGCGTGACCGCGCTGGCCGTGGACGTGGTCGGCGTGGACGACCAGGTGGTCGGCCGCGCGGTGACCGGGGCGGGGCGCGGCGCGAGCCGGCTCGGCGGGTTGCTTCGCCTGACGCAGAACGGAAATCCGCAATTCTACCTGACCGGCCTGCTCGCTGGCGTGCTGCTGATCGCGGCCGGGGTGGTGGTGCTGCGATGAGCGTGCTCACCGTCCTGCTGGTCGCCCTGCCGCTGGCCGGATGCCTTGCCGTGCTGGGGGTTCCGGAGCGCGTCGCGGTGTGGTTCGGCGTGGTGCTCACGGGCGCCACGCTGGTGGTCGCGGTGGTGGTGGCCGCGGTGTTCGACTACCACCGGTCGGGCACGGTGCAGCTTTCCGTTGACGGGTCGTGGATTCCGTCGATCGGGTTGCGGTTCCACCTCGGGGTGGACGGGATCTCGCTGCCGCTGGTGGTGCTGACCGCGCTGCTGTGCGCGTTGAGCGCGGTGTACCTGAGCCGGCCGGCCGGCGCGCCCGAGCGGCCGCGGGCGTTCACCGCGCTGCTGCTGCTCACCGAGGTGGGCATGATCGGCACCTTCGTGTCCCTGGATCTGTTGCTGTTCTTCGTGTTCTTCGAGGTCGTGCTGGTGCCGATGTACGCGATCATCGCGGGTTGGGGCGGCGGCCCGGGTCGCACCGCGGCGGCACGCCAGTTCATCCTGTACACCCTGCTCGGCTCCGGCGTGCTGCTCGTCGGCCTGCTCGTGATCTACAGCCAGACGTCCACTTTGGACATGGTGGCGCTGGCGCAGCGGGCCGGAACGGGCATCGGCCACACGGTGCAGGTGATCGCGTTCCTGCTGGTGGCCGGCGGGCTCGCGGTGAAGGTGCCGATGTGGCCGCTGCACTCGTGGCTGCCGGACGCGCACACCGAGGCACCCACGGTCGGGTCCGTGCTGCTGGCCGGGGTGCTGCTGAAGATGGGCACCTACGGCATGGTGCGGATCGCGGTGCCGATGCTGCCGGAGGGCGCCCGGGTGCTTGCCCCCGCCCTCGGCGCGCTGGGCGTGGTCGGCATCATCTACGCGGCGCTCGCCTGCCTGGCGCAGCGCAACCTCAAGCGGCTCATCGCGTTCTCCTCCGTGGGGCACATGGGTTTCGTGCTGCTCGGCATCGCCACGCTCACCCCGGTCGGGATCAACGCCGCGCTGTTCGGCAACATCGCCCACGGGCTGATCACCGGCCTGCTGTTCTTCCTGGCCGGCGGTGTCGCGCAACGCTACGGCGGCACCGACCTCGACCGGCTGGGTGGCGGGATGCTGGCCACGGTGCCGCGGCTGGGCTCGCTGCTGGTGGTGGCCGCGGTGGCCAGCCTCGGGCTCCCGGGCCTGGCCGGGTTCTGGGGCGAGATGCTGGCCATGCTCTCGGCGTTCCGCCCGGGCGGCGACCTCAACCGTGGGCTGTACCTGACGTTCATGGTGGTGGCCGGCCTCGGTGCGGTGCTCACCGCGGCCTACTTCCTCGTCATGCTGCGGAAGGTCGCGCAGGGCACGGCGTCGCCGCGGTGGGCCGGCACGGTGATCGCCGACGTGACCGCGCGCGAGTGGGTCGCCTGGGCGCCGCTCGTCGTGCTGTTCGTCGCCGCCGGGCTCTGGCCGGGCTTGGTCCTCGGCGTCACCGACGGCGCGGTGCGTGGGCTGCTGGGAGGCGGGTGAGCCGTGATCCAGAACGTCGACTACCTGGCGATCGCGCCGCCGCTGGTGCTGGCCCTGGCCGGGCTCGCGATGCTGCTGCTGGACGCGTTCCTGCCCCGGTCCGGGTGGACCCACGCTGGTGCGCTCGCCGGGGTGCTGGTGGCCGGGGCGATGGAGGTGTGGCTCGCGTTCGACGGTCCACATCGGACATTCTGTGTGGGGGAGACCTGCTCCTACGTGGTGGACACGTTCACCGTGCTGTTCCAGTCGGTCATGCTGATCGCCGGGCTCGTGGTCGTGCTGATCGCCCGGGCCGAGGTCCGCGGCACCCGGCTGCCGGCCGGCGAGTTCTACTTCCTGCTGCTCGCCGCGCTCGCCGGCGCCCTCACCCTGGCCGCCGGCCGCGACCTGATCACCCTGGTGGTGGCGCTCGAGGTGGTGTCCCTGCCGCTATTCGCGCTGGTGGCGCTGCGCCGCTACGACGGCCGCTCGACCGAGGCCGGGCTGAAGATGTTCCTGGTCTCGGTGATCTCCACCGCAGTCATGCTGTTCGGCGTCAGCCTGGTCTACGGCGCGACCGGAACCCTGTTCCTGGAACCGATCTCCGCGGCGCTGCGCCGTCCCGAGATGCCGCACGGAGTCGCTGCCGCCGGTGCCGTGCTGGTGCTGGTCGGCTTCGGCTTCAAGGTCTCCGCGGTGCCGTTCCACTTCTGGGCGCCGGATACCTACCAGGGTGCCCCGATCGCCGTCGCCGCGTTCCTCTCGGTGGCCTCCAAGGCCGCCGGGTTCGCCGGCCTGGCCCTGGTCCTCACCGTCGCGTTCGGACCGCTGGCCAACGTCTGGGGCCCGCTGGTGGCCGCGTTGGCTGCCCTCACCATGACCGCCGGCAACCTGGTGGCGCTGCGCCAGCGTACCGCGATGCGGCTGCTGGCCTGGTCCTCCATCGCCCAGGCCGGCTACATGCTCGCCCCGCTCGGTGCCGCGGCCGGCGTCACCGGCGACCCCGCCCTGCGTGACCTGGTCGCCGCCACCGTGGGCTACCTGGCGATCTACTCGGTGATGAACCTCGGTGTGTTCGCCATCGTCGCGTTCGCCGGCTGGATCGGCCGGCACGGCGGCGGCCTCATCGAGGACTACCGCGGCCTCTTCCGCACCCACCCGGTGACGGCGCTCGCTCTGGCGTTCTTCCTGGCCTGCCTCGCCGGCCTGCCCCCCGGTCTCGCCGGCCTGTTCGCCAAGATCGTCGTCTTCCGCGGCACGCTCACCGGCGGCTACGGCTGGCTCGGCGTCATCATGGCGGTGAACACCGTGCTCGGCCTCTACTACTACCTCGCCTGGGCCAGCCGCCTGTTCGCCCCCGACCCGGCCGTCCACTTCGGACGCGTTCCGCGCTACGTGACAGCCGCTATCCTGGTCGCCGCCGCCGGCACACTGCTCGTGTCGGTGGCGCCCCAGATCGTTCTCGGTGTGGCACCCGGAGGATGACACCCATGACCACCCTGCAAGCGACCGTGGCGACCTTCTCGCCCCAGACCAGCTCCGGCACCGTCCTGCTCGACGACGGCACCCAACTCTCCTTCGACACCAACGCCTTCCTCCGCAGCGGCCTGCGCATGCTCCGCCTCGGCCAGCGCGTCAAGGTCGTGGTCCTGGACGGCAAGGTCGAAGCCCTCACCCACATCACAGTCCCGCCACTCCGGAATTAGCAGTCCCGCCTCTCCGGAATTTAAATGCTGTCGTCGCGTTCCAGCGATTGGTGCGGTTGCCGGGTTGATTGTGGCTGGGTACCGTCACGGTCCCCTGAGGTTCCGTTGGCAGGTGCGAGACTACGTGGCGCGCACCCTTGGCTGACCACGTCGTTCAGGGGTTACTTGTCGATGTCGCCGACGACGAAGAACATCGAGCCCAGGATGGCGATCATGTCGGCGACCAGGGTGCCGCGCATGAGCTCCGGCAGGACCTGGATGTTGTTGAAGCTGGCGGTGCGGAGCTTCATGCGCCAGGGGGTTTTCTCGCCGCGGGAGACGAGGTAGTAGCCGTTGATGCCGAGGGGGTTCTCGGTCCAGGCGTAGGTGTGGCCGGCGGGCGCCTTGAGGATCTTGGGGGTGCGGACGCCGATCGGGCCCGGGGGGAGGGCGGCGAGGCGGTCGGCGCAGGTTTCGGCGAGGGCGAGGGAGGCGTGCACCTGGTCGAGGAGGCATTCGAAGCGGGCCAGGCAGTCGCCGGCGGTGCGGGTGACCACGGGGACGTCGAGGTCGCCGTAGGCCAGGTAGGGCTCGTCGCGGCGGAGGTCGACGTCGAGGCCGCTGGCCCGGGCGATGGGGCCGGAGACGCCGTAGGCCGCGGCGATCTCCGGGGTGAGGACGCCGACGCCGCGGGTGCGGGCGTGGAAGATCTCGTTGCCGTGGATGAGGTCGGCGATGTCCTTGACGCCGTGGCGGACCGCGGCGACGGCCAACCGGACGCGGTCCAGCCAGCCGGCGGGGAGGTCCTCCTTGAGCCCGCCGACCCGGTTGAACATGTAGTGCATGCGGCCGCCGGTGGCTTCCTCCATCACGGCCTGCAGGGCCTCGCGCTCGCGGAACGCGTAGAAGATCGGGGTGATGGCGCCGAGCTCGATGGGGTAGGAGCCGAGGAACATCAGGTGGTTGAGCACCCGGTTCAGCTCGGCCATCAGGGTCCGCGCCCAGACCGCGCGCGGCGGGACCTCGATGCCCAGCAGGCGCTCGACGGCGAGGACCACGCCCAGCTCGTTGGCGAACGCGGAGAGCCAGTCGTGCCGGTTGGCCAGCACGATGATCTGGCGGTAGTCGCGCACCTCGAACAGCTTCTCCGCGCCCCGGTGCATGTAGCCGATGATCGGCTCGACGTCGGAGATCCGCTCCCCGGCGAGGGTGAGCCGCAGCCGCAGCACCCCGTGGGTGGCCGGGTGCTGTGGCCCGATGTTGAGCACCATGTCCTCGGTGGCCAGCTCGGCCGCACCCGACCCGATCGCGACGGTGCGCTGGGTGCTCGTCATCGCTCCATCGTCGCAGCCGGCGCAACCGGGAGGTAGATCCCGACGGTCTGCACCAGCCACCCGAACCCGCCGAGCCCGGCCGGGTCGATCAGCTCCGCCTCCTCGCCGGTTCGCCGCAGCTCCCGGAGGTAACCCGTCGGGTTGGTGGACGCCATCTTCATTTGTGGACGGCGTCCCAGAACGCCCAAGGCACGCAGGGCGTGGCGTTGCGTGGTCAGCCGGCTGGCCGTCGCCCCGGCCTGGAGACCGGCGTCCGCACACGAGTCGAGTGCCACATGCGTGGTGATGTCGCAGGAACCGTCGGGCACGGCAGCCACCTGTCGGCCGTCCTGGTACGCGGTCAGCGTCCCGCCGGTTGGACGGCTGCCACGCTGGTGGGCGTAGTCCACGGCGACGGCGAGCCCCCGGGCCAGCCGCCGCACGACCCCGGCCCAGGCTTCGTCGCGGGGGCGGCCGATCTCGGCCCGGTCACCGATCTCGGCCAGCGGCCACCAGCGTTCCAGCCAGGCCAGGTCGGCCGGATCCGGCGGTCCGCCCGTGCGCTCCGTCCCGGTGGCCGGATCCACCAGCACCAGCCGCGGACCGTCGACCGTCAGCTCCACGACATCCACCGGGACGTTGTCCAGCCACTCGTTCGCGATCACCAGGCCGGACACCGTCTCGGGCATCCGGTCCGTCCAGGTGATCTCCGCCGGGAGGCTGTCCGGGCGTGGACCGCGCTCGACCGCGGTCAGGCGCAGCCGTCCAGCCGGGTGGACGCGGTCCAGGTCCGTGAGCAGCTGCCCCGTCCCTGAACCGATGTCGACGACGTGAAGCACGTCCGGGTGACCGAGCGCGTCGTCCAGGTCTTCGAGCAGCCGGCACAGCGCCTCGGCGAAGCGGTTCGACGTGCTGACCGAGGTGCGGTAATGCGCCGCTGGCCGGGTTCGGCGATAGAACCCGTCGTCGCCGTACAGCGCCCGCTCGGTCGCCTCCCGCCAGGACGGCCACATGCGGTGCAGCCTAGGGCGGATGTCCTACTGTGGCCGGCATGACGTCCTCTCCCTTGCACGAGGTGCACCAACGACTCGGCGCGTCGTTCACCGACTTCGCCGGATGGACCATGCCGCTGCGCTACGGCAGCGAGCTGGCCGAGCACCGGGCGGTGCGGGAGGCCGCCGGGATCTTCGACCTGTCGCACATGGGGGAGATCGAGCTGACCGGCCCGGAGGCCGGGCGCGCGCTGGACTACGCGTTGGCCGGGCATCTCTCCGCGGTCAAGGTGGGGCGGGCGCGGTACACGGTGATCTGCAACGCCGAAGGCGGTGTGCTGGACGACCTCGTGGTGTACCGGCTGGGTGAGGACCACTACCTGGTGGTGGCCAACGCGTCGAACGCCCCGCTGGTGGCCGGCGAACTGCGCGACCGGGCGGGCGGCTTCCTCACCGAGGTGGCGGACAAGTCCCTGGCCTGCGCGCTGATCGCGGTACAGGGCCCGCGCGCGGTGGACATCGTGGGCGCGGTGTGCCCGGCGGACCTGGCCGCGCTGCCGTACTACGGGAGCACCCCGACCCGCCTCGCCGGGCATGACGTGCTGCTGGCCCGGACCGGGTACACCGGCGAGGACGGGTTCGAGGTGTACGCCGAGGCGCCGCACGCGGTCGAGGTGTGGGACGCGCTGCAGGCGGCCGGCGAGCCGCACGGGCTGCGGCCGGCCGGCCTGGCCTGCCGCGACACGCTGCGCCTGGAGGCCGGGATGGCGTTGTACGGCAACGAGTTGGACGTGCACACCAACCCGTTCGAGGCCGGCCTGGGTCGGGTGGTCAAGTTCGACAAGCCGGCCGACTTCGTGGGCCGGGCGGCACTGGAGGAGAAGCGGGACAAGGGGGTCGAGGCGACACTGGTGGGGCTGGCCGGAACCGGCCGGCGGGCGCCGCGGCACGGGTACCCTGTGGTAGGCGAGGACGGCAAGGAGGTCGGCACGGTTACCAGCGGCGCGCTCTCCCCGACGCTCGGTCACCCGATCGCCATGGCCTACGTGCCGCCCGCGTTGAGCGAGCCGGGCACCAAGCTCGCCGTCGACATCAGGGGCACGGCCACGCCGGTCGAGGTCGTGGTGCTCCCGTTCTACAAACGTTCCCGGTAACGGAGTCCTATGGCGCTGAGTGTGTTCGACCTGTTCAGCATCGGTATCGGGCCGTCCAGCTCGCACACGGTCGGGCCGATGCGGGCGGCGCGCCGCTTCGCCGAATCCCTGCGAGCCGAGGGTGTGCTGGCCGCCACCGCGCGGGTGCGGGTGGAGCTGTTCGGCTCGCTCGGTGCGACCGGGCACGGGCACGGCAGCGACAAGGCGGTGCTGCTGGGCCTGTCCGGCGAGCGCCCTGAAGAGGTGGACACCGACGCCGTACCGGCCCGGATGGCCGAGATCCGATCCGCCCGCCGGGTCCGGTTACTGGGCACACACGAGATCGACTTCAGCGAGAACGACGACCTCGTGCTGCACCGCCGCAAGACGCTTCCGTTGCACCCCAACGGAATGCTATTCCGCGCCGTGGACGCGGCCGGCGCGGTGCTGGCCGAGCGCACGTACTACTCGGTCGGCGGCGGGTTCGTCCTCGACCAGACCGCCGCGGAGGGCCCGACGATCACCGCGGACACCACGCCGGTGACCTACCCGTTCCGCACCGCCGCCGAGCTGCTCGAGCACTGCCGGGCGTCGGGCCTGCCGATCAGCCGGGTCATGCTGCGCAACGAGCTGGCCTGGCGCACCGAGGCCGAGGTCCGCGCCGGGCTGCTCGAGATCTGGGAAGTGATGCAGGACTGCGTCGTGAGGGGGTGCCAGCACGACGGCGTGCTGCCCGGCGGCCTCAAGGTGCCGCGCCGGGCCAAGGCGCTGCACGACAAGCTCGTCGCCGAGGAGGGCTCACCCGACCCGCTCTACGTGATGGACTGGGTCAACCTCTACGCGCTCGCCGTCAACGAGGAGAACGCCTCCGGCGGCCGCGTGGTCACCGCCCCGACCAACGGCGCCGCCGGCATCATCCCCGCGGTCCTGCACTACTACACCCGGTTCGGGCGCCCGCGCCAGGCGACCAGCACTGCCGAAGGCGTGATCACCTTCCTGCTCACCGCCGCCGCGATCGGCGTGGTGCTCAAGGAAACCGCCTCCATCTCCGGCGCCGAAGTAGGCTGCCAGGGCGAAGTCGGCTCCGCCTGCGCCATGGCCGCCGCCGGCCTCACCGAAGTCCTCGGCGGCACCGTCGACCAGGTCGAGAACGCCGCCGAGATCGGCCTCGAACACCACCTCGGCCTCACCTGCGACCCCGTAGGCGGCCTCGTCCAGATCCCCTGCATCGAACGCAACGCCGTCGGCGCCACCAAAGCCATCAACGCCTCCCGCATGGCCCTCCGCGGCGACGGCACCCACGTCGTCACCCTCGACAAAGTCATCAAAACCATGCGCGAAACCGGCCGCGACATGCACACCAAATACAAAGAAACCGCCCGCGGCGGCCTAGCCCTCAACGTTATCGAGTGCTAACCAAGATCACCATTGCCCAATCGTGACTAAGTACTGCGCACTCCGTTGCAACTGACTCTGTGCTACTCGCAAGCCCGGAGTTACCATGGGGGCACATCGCGTGGTGCTAGTAGCACTCGACTCCATTCACCGTTGACCAAGGGAGCCGCGATGGCGCAACGTGAGACGTTTGTCGTGCGGCAGCGGCGGCTACGTGCGGAGCTCCGCCGCTTCCGGGAAGCTGCCGGCCGCACGCAGCGAGCGGTGGCCGAGGCGTTGGGCTGGTCCACGTCGAAGCTGATCCGCATCGAGACCGGCGCGGTGAACGTCGCGACGTCGGATGTCATGGCATTGCTGCACTTCTACGGGATCAGTGACCCTGACGTGGCCGAGGACCTCGTGGCCGCGACCCGATCGCGGAGCAAGGACTGGTGGGCTGAATATCGCAGTGTATTCAGTCAACAATTCCTGAACTTTCTGGGATACGAGGACTCGGCGATTCGCATTCGGGGATACATGACGCTGCTCGTGCCCGGACTGCTGCAGACCGAGGAGTACGCGACCGCACTCCTTACCGATTACGAGCCGGAGCGCCACCCGGATCTCGGACTGCACATCCGCATGCGCCGGCAGGAGAAGCTCGATCGGCCGAACTGCCCTGAACTGCTGTACATCCTGGACGAAGCCGTCATCCATCGCCGGGTGGGCGGCCCCGACGTGATGCTGCGACAGTTGGTCCGGCTCAAGGAACTGGCCCGACATCCACGCATCAGCCTGCGAATCGTGCCGTTCTCGGCGGGCATGTACGCGGGCATGCAGGGCGCGTCTTTCACGATCTTCGAGTTTCCGGCCGATGACGACGTGATCACTGTCGTCGAAGAGCCGCGTCGCGACGTGATCGTGGACGACTCGGAGGTAAACCACAACTACATCAGGAAGTTCAGCGAACTTCAGAAAACCGCCTGCCGCACCGAGGGGGAGGCGGACGAGATCATCGATTCGGTGATCGACAGGATGCGCCTGGGCGCGACCGTGTGAGCCGATGACCGGTGCTCCGGCGGCCGGGGCGCCGGTCATGGCCAGTCTCCGCAGCCGCATGGCGCCACGCAGAAGGGCCGCCGCGCCATGACCAGAGGACAACACCGAGACGGGAATGACCGCACCGCCACCGGCAGTGCGTCGACGGATCGTCACCTTCCCGCACCACGCAGGCCGGGCGGCCTGGGAGGGAGCGGTGGCCCGACGGTCGGCCTCGTCACGGCGATCCCCGAGGAGTTCGTCGCGATGCGGGTGTTGCTGGAAGGCAGCACGCAGAGCTATGTGGCGAACGACCCGGCCCCCTATGTGCTGGGCACGCTGCCCGGCCGGGACGAGGGCGACTGGCACGATGTGGCCTTGACCCTGCTGGGCGCGACCGCGACGAACGCGGCGGCCGCCGGGTGCGCGAACCTCATCCGCAGCTTCCCCACCATCACCATCGTGATCATGGTCGGGATCGCCGCCGGGGTACCGAACCCGCAGCGCCCCCACCGCCACGTCAGGCTGGGCGACATCGTCGTGGCCACTCAGATCGTGGACTTTGATCACGTTCGGGCCGTCGATGGTGGCGTTGAGCCGCGGCGCCTGCTCTCCCTGCCGTCACCGCGTCTCACCCACTGTGCGGACATGCTGCGTACCGACGAGCTCAGCGGCCACCGTCCGTGGGAGCGGTGGCTCGACCTTCGCCGATGTCCGGAGCTCATCCAGTACCACCGGCCGCCCGAACACACCGACGTACTGCGTGACGGTGCGGGGTTGCCGCTGCAGCATCCACGGAGGAACTACAGCGGCCACCGCAGGGGCTCACCGAAAGTGCACTACGGCCCGATCGGCAGCTCCGACCGGCTGCTTCGCGACGCCGCTGTACGGGACGAGCTCGCCGTCCGGCACGGCGTCATCGCGTTCGAGATGGAGGGCTCCGGCATCGGCAGCAGCAGCTTCCTCAACGGCCGCGACTGGTTCGTCGTCCGGGGAATCAGCGACTACGGCGACAGCTACCGCTCCGAGCCGTGGCGCAGGCACGCTGCTCTCGTCGCGGCGGCCTACGTCCGCGCCCTCCTCGCCAAGTGCCTTCCGGTGGACCCTGGGCACATTGTTCGCCCAGTGGTGTCTGACTCCCTTCAGTGATTCTTTGCAGAATCAAGAAAATGAAACCAAGAATGAGAGGGGAACGATAGAGCTAGAATGGATCGATTCTTTGAATCGCGTACGAGGGTCGCGTCCAAGGTCGAAGCAACTTCAATGCAATCAGAATTATGACTACTGCTTGCCGAGCTTTTACGCCAATTAATAGCGCCAGGTTCAACTGCTCCTCCGTTGGATGGTGTTGTCAATTGTAACCCCTGGGGGTCCCTTCCTTTTCAGGGGCCCCCTCCCCGTCTTCGACGGGATTATCCAACCAGTCCGGTGCGGGCACTCTTGCAGTGGGGTGGCATGGGTGGCAAAGTCGCTGGTGGGAGGGGTTGCTACGAACTGCGGGGTGACAAATTGGACAATGACTCTTTCTAGAGGATCTTTTCAATTGATTCGGGTGAGATCGTTGATTTGATCAGGTCGGCCAGGCGAGTCAACAGTAAACCTGAGGTGGTGGTTGCCAAATAGTGCGGGGAGTCGGCGTGTTCGGTGTGGATGTTGAGGGATTTGGTGGCCATGAGGTAGGGCATGTAGAGGATGAGGGGGTCGGGGGAGTCGAGGTCTATGGCGGTGGCCGCGAAGCCGGGGAAGGCGCGGGACTGGTGGACGTGGAGGTTGTCGGTGATGGGGCCGTGGCGTTGTTTGAACTGGGCGAGTTCGGTTATGGAGTTGCGGATTTTCGTGGCGAGGTCTTCTTGGCGGTATTCGGAGAGTGTGGCGGTGGCCGGACAGGAGGGGTCGAGGAGGACGCAGCGGTAGGTGCCGCCGCGGGATAGGAAGTCGAGGACGGCGTCGCGGTAGTGGGCGGGGCGTTCGGTGGTGACCAGGTAGCGGGCGGAGGTGCGGAGGGCGGTGCCGAGGTCCACGATGTCGGTGCGGGCGACGCCGACCAGGCGGGCCTTCTCCTGCTGGCTGGGGCGTTGGGGGTGGGCGAACACCGGTTGGCACGGGGTGAGGCCGGTGGTGGCGAGCCAGGCCCGGCGGGCGTCGGTGGGTTCGCCGCTGGGGGCCATGAGGTGGATGTCGCGGTTCTCGTAGGTGCCGACGAACGTGTAGGTGTGCGCGTGGCGGCCGGCGGCGCGGTGGACGTCTTCGGAGATCGCGACGCAGTCGGGTGGGGTCGTCTCCTCGAGGTGGGCGGCGAAGTTGAGGTCGGGTGAGTGGATCTGGGCGTCGCCGGAGTAGCGGATCGTCGATTTGTGGACGGCGATCCGCAGCCGGATCTCGCCGTCGAGGCCCATGCGGCGCGACTCGGCGCGGACGTGGTCGAGGTCCAGGCGGAGAACGTCGCGGACGGTGGTGAGGGCGACGTCGCGGGTGACGCTCTCGTCCTCGTCGTGGATCGCGAGGATGCCGCCGTCGCCCCGCCACGACCAGAGTTGGGTGCGGGCGCAGCGGAACTGGGCGGACACGGTGCCGGCGCGGGCGACGATCCGTTCGCGGAGCAGGTCGAAGGCGCGGGCGGCCTGGTCGCGGGGGTTGTGCCGGACGACGGTCGAGTACCCCGACGCGTCGGCGACGATGAGGTAGACGTTCTCGTAGACGTGCCCCGGGAGGAAGGCGCCGGTGCGCACACGCGGGTTGTGGTCGACCACGGACCCAGGATCGCGCTCTGGTTGCTAGGCCAACTCGTTGTCCGGTATCTGTCCCGCTGTTGGCCCGTCAGGCGGCGGCGTTTTCGGACAGCTCGGCGGCGCACAGCGGGCAGTCGCCGTCCACGTCGGCGCAGGGGATGACGAGGGAGTGGCTGAGCTCCTGGCACTCGGGGCAGTGGGGTTCAGTGCACTCGCTGTCCGGGGTGGCGTGGACGACGAGGGTGCCGGCGCAGGTTTCGGTCATCGGTCCCTCCTAGGCCGCGCCCGCGCTCTTCGCCGCTGCCACCGCCTCGGCCAGCTCGTCGCGGCTCATCTTGGAGCGGCCCTTGATGTCGAGGTCGCGGGCCATCTTGTCCAGTTCGGCGCGGCTCAGGCTACCCAGGTCCGGGCCGTCATCGGCGGAGGCGCTCCGGCGATCCTCCGACGAAGCCGACTCCCGGCGCTTCTTGCGGCCTTCGACGCTGCGGCTCAGGGCGTCGAACAGGTCGACCACCTTGGTGGGCTGGGCGGGCTCCTCTTCGCTGATGATCTCGCGGCCGGCGGCCTTGTCCTCGATGAGCTTCTCCACGCGCTGGGTGTAGGTGTCGTGGTAGTTGTCCGGCTGCCAGCCCTCGGTCATCGAGTCGATCAGGGTGACGGCCATGTCCAGCTCCTTGCCGCGGGCCGGGGTGATCTCCGGGAGGGCCTTGAGCTCCTTGGCGGGGTCACGCAGGTCTTCGGGGAAGAGCAGGGTGGTGAGGATCAGCAGGTTGTCCCCGGGGCGCACCGCGGTGAGGTATTCCTTGCCGCGCATGACGAACGTGGCCACGCCGGCGCGGTTGGTCTTGGCCATGGCCTGGAGCAGGAGGCTGTAGGCGCGGCTGTACTCCTCCTTGGCGGGCGCCAGCCAGTAGGTCTTCTGGTAGTGGACCGGGTCGATCTCGTCGAGGTCGACGAACGCGTTGATGTCGATGGTGCGGGAGCGGCCCGGCGCGATCGCGTCCAGCTCGTCCGGTTCGACGATCACGTAGTCGCCGCCGCCGATGTCCGCACCCTTGACGATGTCGGAGAACGGCACCTCCTCGCCGGTGCGCTCGTTCACCCGCTTGTACCGGATGCGGTCCGAGGTGTCCCGCTGGAACTGCCGGAAGCTGATGGTGTGGTCCTCGGTCGCGCTGTACAACTCCACGGGCACGGTCACCAACCCGAAGTTGATCGCGCCGCTCCAAATCGGTCGTGCCACGCCTACCGCCCTCCCGAGTCCGGTTCCCGCGTGCCGGGGATCATCTTGACTCACCGTAACCCCGTCCGACCACCTCGGAAGGGTGTTTACCTGGTTCGACCGGCGGGTACCACCCGAACATGGTTGACATGACCCGCCTGCCGGGCCCCGTGGCCGACACGTGGGACTGGCAACGCCTTGGCTTGTGCCGGGGTAAGGACAGTGCGATGTTCTTCCACCCCGAGGCGGAGCGTGGGCTGGCCAGGGCCGAGCGGGTACGCCGGGCCAAGGAAGTGTGCCTGAACTGCCCGGTCATCGTGCAGTGCCGGCACCATGCGCTCACCGTCATGGAGCCCTACGGCATTTGGGGGGGACTCGACGAGGGCGAGCGCCGCGCCGCCTTCGCCCGCCGCAGAAAACTCAGCGCTTAGCCGAATGCCCTGAAGGACGCCTTCGAGACGCTCACCGCCCCGAAGGCGTCCTTCAGGGCATCTACGTGTCCTCCTCCGGGGCCGGCGGCTCGGCCAGCAAGCCCTCACGCAGCCGCTCCAGCGTTCTCGCCAGCAACCGCGACACGTGCATCTGGGAGATGCCGACGCGCTCGGCGATCTGGGTCTGGGTCATGTTCATGAAGAACCGCAGCATGAGGATCTGGCGTTCGCGCTCGGGCAGCTCCTCGATCATGGGCCGCAGGGACTCGTGGTTCTCCACGCCCTCGAGCGCGGCGTCCTCCTCGCCCAGCGTGTCGGCCAGCGGGTCGGAGTCGGAGTCGGCGGCCAGCGCCTCGTCCAGCGACACCGAGTGGTAGGCGTTGCCGGCCTCCAGACCCTCGAAGACGTCCTCCAGCGACAGCCCGAGCTTCCCGGCGATCTCGCTCGGCGTCGGCGCCCGGCCGAGCTGCTGGGCCAGCTCCCCGCTGGCCGTGCTGATGGCCAGGTTCAGCTCCTTGAGCCGGCGCGGCACCCGCATCGACCAGCTGGCGTCGCGAAAGTGCCGGCGGACCTCCCCCATGATCGTGGGCACGGCGAAGGACAGGAAGTCCGAGCCCCGGTCGGGTTCGAACCGGTCCACCGCGTTGATCAGGCCGACCGTGGCGACCTGCACCAGGTCCTCGCGCGGCACGCCGCGATGGCTGAACCGGGTGGCGATGTGCTCGGCCAGCGGGAGGTGCCCGGTCACCAGCGCGTCCCGCAGCTCCGTGCGGCGCGGGTCGCCGTCGGTCGTGGCGGCGAGGGTGACGAACAGCGGTGCCAGATGCTGGTACTCGTTGTCCGAGGAGTCCCCACGCCACGAGCTTGATGTCCGAGAACTCCCTGCGCCGGTCACCCGCTTGCGATCTTCCGTTTGCTGAGCTCGATGTGCACCCAGCAGCCACGGCCGTCGGCGGACGCACCATCCACCCAGGACTCGGCGCTGTCCGTGAGCGTGGTGAGCACCCGCCAGCCGAACGAGTCCCGGCTGGGTTCCTCGTCGCTGGGGGACAGCACCGCCGCGGAGAACCGGATCTCGTTGGGGTGCAGCAGGAAGCGACAGCTCAGCAGCGCGTCCTTGGCCGCCCGGGTGATCAGCGTCGAGCATGCCTCATCCACGGCGAGCTTGAGGTCGGCGATGGAGTCGAGATCGAAGTCGGCCCTGATGGCCAGGTTCGCAGCCACCGAGCGGATGATCGGCAGATGCTCCAGTCGAGCCGCGAGTCGCAGCTCGATGGCGTCCGGTGATCCCGTCTCGGCTTCAGCGCCAGCCAGGAACTCGCTCACACTCACCTCGGTGATCCTCGGTGGACGTTGGTTCGCCAGTACACCTATGGCGTTTACCCAGTGTGGCAGGACCAAAACGGACGAAGAAGCACCGGGATGCCCGCAGGGCCGTGTGATCGCCGTTACTATCACAAGGCATGTCCAGCGAACACGTCGTGGTCACGTTCACCACGGACAGCAAGCAGCTCGCGGACAGCATGTGCGCCGAGGTCATCGGCGCCGAGCTGGCCGCGTGCGCGCAGATCGAGGGGCCGATCACCAGCGTGTTCCGCTGGCACGGCGAGGTGCACACCGAGACCGAGTGGCGGGTGGAGATCGAGACCAGTCCCGCGAAGGTCGACGCGGTGGTGGAGCACATCCGGGCCAACCACGGGGTCGAGGTGCCCGAGGTCGTGGTGAACGACCTGGACACCGACATTCACGCGCCCCAGGCCTGAGTCACCGGTCGCACCGGGATGAGCCGAATAGGGTGGACCGGTGCTGACCATGCAGGACGCCCTCCTGGCGCTGACCCGGTACTGGACCGAGCGCGGCGCCATGCTGGCGCAGCCGTTCAACACCGAGGTGGGTGCCGGCACGCTCAACCCGGCGACGATCCTGCGCGTGCTCGGCCCGGAGCCGTGGCGGGTCGCCTACGTCGAGCCGAGCGTGCGCCCGGACGACTCCCGCTACGGCGAGAACCCGAACCGGTTGCAGACCCACACCCAGTTCCAGGTCGTGCTCAAGCCGGATCCCGGGGATCCGCAGGAGATCTACCTCGGCAGCCTGGCGGCGCTCGGGATCGACGTGCGCGCCCACGACATCCGGTTCGTGGAGGACAACTGGGCCAACCCGGCGACCGGCTCCTGGGGCCTGGGCTGGGAGGTGTGGCTGGACGGCCTGGAGATCACCCAGTTCACCTACTTCCAGCAGGCCGGCGGGTTGACCCTGGACCCGGTCTCGGTGGAGCTCACCTACGGCGTCGAGCGGATCATCATGGCGCTGCAGAAGGTGAGCCACTTCAAGGACATCGCCTACGCGCCGGGCATCTCCTACGGCGAGGTGTTCGGCCAGGCCGAGTACGAGCTGAGCCGTTACTTCCTGGACGACGCCGACGTCGACACGCAGCGCCGGCTGTTCGACGACTACGCCGCCGAGGCGCGCCGGCTGCTGGACGCCCGGCTGCCGGTGCCCGCGCACACTTACGTGCTGAAGTGCTCGCACACGTTCAACGTGCTGGACGCGCGCGGCGCGGTGAGCACGACCGAGCGGGCCCGGGCGTTCGCCCGGATGCGCGGGCTGGCCCGGGAGGTGGCGCAGCTGTGGGCGGAGCGCCGGGAGGAGCTGGGCAACCCGCTGGGTATCGCGGACCCGCCGGCCCCGGCTCCGGTGCCCACCGCGTTCCCGGTGGTCGGCGAGGCACGCCCGCTGCTGTTCGAGATCGGCACGGAGGAACTGCCGGCGGCTGAGGTGAGCCGGACCGCGGACGCGGTTTCCGCTGCGCTGGCGGAAAAGCTGGCCGCGACCCGGTTGGCGCACGGGGAGATCACCGTGCACGCCACGCCGCGCCGGATCGTCGCCCTGGTGTCCACTGTGGACCATGTCGAGCCGGACGCGGAGCGCACCGTGCGCGGTCCCCGGGCCGTGGCCGCGTTCGACCCGTCCGGGAAGCCGACCAGGGCGGCGACCGGGTTCGCCCGCGGGCAGGGCGTGCCGGTGGAAGCCTTGCTGCGCTTGGAGATCGACGGCGTGGAGTACGTCGGGGTCACGGTGACCGACGCCGGCCGGGGTGCCGCCGAGGTGCTCAGCGGGGTGCTCGCCGAGGTGGTGACCGAGCTGCGGGCGGAGCGGAACATGCGGTGGAACGACCCGCGGCTCTCCTTCGCCCGCCCGATCCGGTGGCTGGTGGCGCTCCTCGGCGACACGGTCGTGCCGGTCTCGGTGTCCACAGTGGAGGCTGGGCGAACCACCCGGGTGCACCGCACGGCCGAGCCGCCCACGCTGACCGTGCCGTCCGCGGCCGGGTACCTGGATCTGCTGGCGCGCAACGGAATCATCGCCGACGCGGAGCGCCGGCTGGAGATGATCACGACGGCGGCGCGGGCGCTGGCCGGGACGGTCGGCGGCACGGTGGACGTGGCCGGGGAGTCGGCGCTGCTGGCGGAGATCACCAACCTGGTCGAGCAGCCGGTGGCCGTGCTCGGCGGGTTCGACCCGCGGTATCTCGAGCTGCCGCAGGAGATCCTGACCACGGTGATGCGCAAGCACCAGCGGTACCTGCCGGTGCGCTCGGCGGCGGGCGAGCTGCTGCCGCACTTCGTCGCGGTGGCGAACGGGGAGTGCGACCACGACCTGGTCCGGGCCGGCTACGCGGCGGTGCTGCGCGCCCGGTACGAGGACGCCAGCTTCTTCTGGCGGGCCGACCTGAAGGTGGCGCCGGAGGCGATGCGCGCCGGGCTCTCCCGGCTGGCCTTCGCCGACCGGCTCGGCTCGATGGCCGACCGGGCCCGCCGCACCGGCGCGCTGGCCGTGGATCTCGGTGCCGCGGCCCGGGTGTCCACTTCGGACAGAGCCATCCTGGCCAGGGCCGCCGAGCTTGCCAAGTTCGACCTGGCCTCGCAGATGGTGATCGAGCTGACCAGCCTCGCCGGGATCATGGCCCGGGAGTACGCGCTGCGGGCCGGCGAGCCGGCCGCGGTGGCGGACGCGCTGCTGGACATGGAACGGCCCCGCTCGGCCGGCGACGCCCTGCCCGGCGCGGTGCCCGGTGCGCTGCTGGCCCTGGCCGACCGGTTCGACCTGCTCGTCGCGCTGTTCGCCGTGGGCGCGGCGCCCACCGGCAGCTCCGACCCGTTCGGCCTGCGCCGGGCCGCGGGCGGGGTGGTGGCGATCCTGCGGGCGTTTCCGGACCTGCGCGCGGTGACCGTGCCCGGCGGGCTCGAGGCGGCCGCGGAACGGGTGCGGGCGCAGGAGATCGAGGTGCCCGCCGAGACGCTCGCCGAGGCGGCCGAGTTCGTGCTGCGCCGCTACGAGCAGCAGTTGCTCGACGCCGGGCACGGCCACCGGCTGGTGGCCGCGGTCCTGCCGCTCGCCGCCTCCCCGGTCACCGCCGACGAAACGCTGGCGGAGCTGGAGCGGCGGGCCCGGGACGCCGAGTTCGCGGCCCTGGTCACGGCGCTGCAGCGGGTTCGGCGGATCGTTCCGGCCGGCACTCCGGCCAGCTACGACCCGGAGCGGCTCTCCGAGCCGGCGGAGGCCGCGCTGCACGGAGCATTGCGGGCGGTGCGCGGGCGGTTGGGCGACGGGCAGCCGTCCTTCGCTGAGTTCGTCGCCGCGGCCGCGCCGATTGCCAGTCCGGTCACCGCGTTCTTCGACGAGATCCTGGTGATGGCCGAGGATCCGGACCTGCGGCAGGCCCGGCTCGGGCTGCTCGCCGCCATCCGGGATCTGGCGGCGCCGGTCGTCGACTGGGCGGCCCTGCCCTGAGGAATGCCCTGAAGGTGGCCTTCAGGGCATGTCAGCCCCGGCGAGGGAAGCGGCGGCGGGTCGAGCGCACCCGGGGGGAGCGGCGGGCCTGCAGGCGGTACCAGTACACGACGGCGGCCAGCGCGAGGGTGCCGGCGAAGAGGAGGCCGACGCCGGCGGTCAGGACTCCGGCGACGACCACGAGGGCGGCCAGGACGCCGAGGAGGACGTACGGCCAGCGGCGGTGGACCGGGAGTGGGCGGGGTTTGCCGTCCCGGAGGGCCTTGGCCAGCTCCGGATCGTCGCTCTGCAACCGGAGGGAGATCAGTTCCAGTTGCTGTCGGTCATACTGGCTCAGCATGACACCCGCCCTCCTGCGCCAGCCGCGGCTTCACCGGGTGGACCTACTGGTCACCGCCTCAACCTATCCCCATGCGCTCGCGCCGAGGTAGAGCTGAGGTAGACGGTCCACAAAGGACGCTAGGGCGGAGTGATCACTCGCCGGTGTCGGCGAGGGCGGCGTCGACCGTGTCGTAGACCGTGAACAGGGAGAGCAGGCCGGTGACCTCCAACGGCCGCAGCACCGCGCGGTTGGTGGCCACCAGGAGCAGCTTGGCGCCGCGGTCGGCGCCGGTCTGGGACGCCGAGACGATCTCGGCGAGGCCCGCGCTGCCGAGGAAGGTGACCTCGGTGAGGTTGAGGACCAGCGCCCGGCTCGCCGGCTCCAGGTTCTCGCGGAGCCGCTCGCCGAGCACGTTCGCGGTGAGCAGGTCGATCTCCCCGGTCACGTGCAGAGTCACGACGCCGTCCGCCACCCGGTCGACGACGACGCCGATCTGCTGGCCGGTCGGGCCGGTTGGGGGGTTCGGTGTCTGCACACTGCCTCCCGAAGCCAGGTGATCGCGAGTCGCCGATGTTCGGTGTCAACCCTAGAGGCGACCGCGCCGCGAACAAACCTGAGGGTGGCCGATCCGGGTGGTTTGGTCCGCGCGCAGCTGGGTACACCCTTGGTGACGTGTGCGTTCGGCGCGGTCCGGGAGGATGGTGGGCCCTTGCCACACCAGGACGGCGGGCTTCGCCATCTGCTCGACGTGGTGCGCATGCTGGGGGAACTGGCGCTGTCCAGCACGGTCGAGACGCTCTGCGCCCGTGCCGTGGCCGCGTTCCGCCGGGTTGCCGCGGACCTGCCGTTCGGCCTGATCTACCTGTTCGACCCGGACACCGCCGTGGCCCGGCTGGCCGGCCGGTGGGGTGGTGAGCCGCCCGCCCGGTTCGGCGCGCCGGCCGTGGTCGAGCTGGCCGGTCCGATTGGCGGCTCGTGGCCGCTCGGCGAGGTGGCGAGCCTGGCCAGGACCGTGCTGGTGCCGGATCCGGGGACCGGCGAGCGCGCCCTGGTGGTGCCGTTCGGCGGGCCCGGCGCCGAGACGCTGGAGGGCGCGCTGGTGACCGGCATCGGCCCGCAGTGGGCGGTGGACGGCGACTTCCGCGCGGTGCTGCAGTTGATGGCCGCGCAGCTCGGGTGCGCCCTCACCGCCACCCGGGCGCGGGTGGCCGAACGCGACCGGGCCGCGGCGCTCGCCGAGCTGCGCGAGGTCGCCGACGCCGGCCACGCGCTGACCACGAGCCTGGACACCGAGGAGATCCGCCGCGCGGTCACCGACCTCGTGCTGCCCGGCCACGGGTTGTGGTGCGCGGTCTGGCTGGTGCGTCCGGACGGGGACACGCAGGTCAACGTGCGGGCCGCTGCGGAGGGTCACAATGGTGTTCTGGCCAGGGTTTTCGGGGAGCGGGGCGAGCGGGTGCGGGCGCTGCTCGGGGTGGACGACTGCCTGAGCGGGTTGCGCACGGTCACCCAGCCGATCGAGCAGGACGGCTGGCCGGACGGCTGGGACCGCGGCGTCGGCCGGCTCGCGGTCACCGTGCCGATGCCGGCCCGCGGGCGGGTCGTCGGCGCGATCACCTTCGGCCGCGCGGAACAGCGGGTCGGCGAGATCGGAGACCTGTACTACCTCGAGGAATTAGCCAGGCGAGCCGCGCTCGCCTTCGACAACGCCGCCATGCATGCCGCCGAGCAGCGGATCGCGCTCGGCCTGCAGCGCTCGCTGCTCCCCAGGGCGTTGCCCGAGGTTCCCGAGGTCCGGCTGGCCGCCCGCTACCTGCCGGGTTCCCGGGGCGCACGCGTCGGCGGGGACTGGTACGACACGGTCTCGCTGGCCGCGGGCCGGCTCGGGTTGATGATCGGCGACGTGGTCGGGCACGGGGTGCAGGCGGTCGCCCGGATGGGCCAGCTGCGCACGGCCCTGCGCAGCTACGCGGTGCCTGACCGGTCACCGGCCGCGGTGCTCGAGGCGCTCGACTCGTTCCTGCTGACCGGCGGCGAGGCCCGGTTCGCCACCTGCCTGTACGCGGTGTTCCAGGTGCGCACCGGCCTGCTGCACGTGGCCAACGCCGGGCACCTGAGCCCGCTGCTGCTGGTGCCGGGGGAGCAGCCGCGGTTCGTCCACGCCGGCACCGGCGTGCCGCTCGGCGGCGCGTCCCGGCTGGTGCCCGACGGAACCGCGTTCTTCACCCGGCGGTTGCGCATGCCGCCGCGGTCGGCCCTCGTGCTGTACACCGATGGTGTGGTGGAGGGACGCGGCGAAACGCTGGAGAGCGGGCCGGCCCGGCTGCGCGCGGCGCTGCGCGGCGAGTTCTCCTCGGCCGAGGAGATCTGTGACCGGGCGCTCGGCGCCATGGAGCTCGGCGAGACCGGCCGGGACGACGCGACCCTGCTCGTCATGCAGCGGACCTGACGGCGGGACGGAGGCGGTTGGCTGGTGGATGACGGCACCCCGGCGGATCTCGACGAGCGGCGGGTGATCGCCGAGCGCGAGGTGATGCTCGAGCTGCAGCGGGCCATGCTTCCGGATGGCCTGCCGGTGCTGCCCGAGGTGAGCATCGCCGCCGAGTACGCGCCGGCGGACTCGCCCTCGTCCCTCGGCGGGGACTGGTTCGACGTGGTGCCGATGCCCGGCGACCGGGTCGGCCTGGTGGTCGGCGACGCGGTCGGGCACGGGCCCGCGGCGGTCGCCGTGATGGGCCAGTTGCGCGCGGTCGCGGCCGAGTGGCTGCGCCAGGGGAGCGGGCTGGACGAGGTGATCACGGCGCTGGACGGGTGCGCCGCGGGGCTGTCCGGGGCGCGGGGCTGCGCGATGTGCCTGGCCGTGCTGGACCGGCGCAGCGGTGCCGTGCGCTACGCCGTGCGGGGCCACCCGCCGCCGCTGGTGGTCGGCGTGGACGGCTCCACCACGTTCCGCACCGAGGCGACCGGACCGCCGCTTGCCTTGGCGCGCAACCGGTACACGCTCGGTGGCGCGGGGCTGGCGCCGGGCGAGACGCTGGTGCTGTACTCCGACGGGGTGGTCGAGCGGCCGGGCCGGACGTTCGGGCAGGGGCTGGCCGAGCTCGCTCTGTGCGCCGGCGCCGTGGTGCGCCGCGGCACCACCGGGGAGCGCGGGCGGCCCGGGGAGATCTGCGCGGCGGTGACCCGGGAGCTCGCCGGTCCGGGTTCGCGGCACGACGACGTCAGCGTGGTGGCCGTGACGATGCTGACCGGGCGGCCGCAGCCGATGACCATGACCGAGACCGCCGTGGCGACCTGCCTCGGGCCGGTGCGCGGCGTTTTCTCCGCATGGCTGCGCGGTTTTCAGCCCGCCGAGGACGACCTGGTGGCGCTGGAGCTGAGCCTGGTGGAGGCGGTGACCAACTCGATCGAGCACGCGTTCACCGGGCCGCCGGGGGAGGTGCGGGTGGACGCCGAGCTCGACGGTGCGGGCTCGGTGAACGTGGTGGTCACCGACAACGGGCGGTGGAAGCCGCCGCGGGTCGACCCGGGGTTCCGCGGCCGCGGCCTGGTGATGATGCGGGAGTTCAGCGACGACCTGATGCTGCGCACGTCCGAGGAGGGCACGACGGTGCGCATCGTCAAGGCGCTGCACCGGCCGGTGTCGCTGGACGGCATGACCCGCGCGCGGCCGCGCCGGCCGGAGCGCACGGACTTCCGGATGGACGTGAAGGTCGAGCCGGAGCGGGTGGTCGTGTCCCTGGCCGGCGCCATCGACTCGAGCTGCGTCGACCGCCTGCACGCCGGCCTGCTCGACGCCACGCGGCGCGGCATCCTGCCGCTCGTCGTGGTGCTCGACGAGGTGACCCTGCTGGCCAGCGCCGGCCTGCGCACCCTCTACGAGCATGCCGGCAACGTGCTCTCCGCCCGGCGTTCGATCCGCCTGGTCGTCGCGGACTCCAACCCGGCGCGGGATGTGCTTGCGGTCAGCGGCCTCGACCGTCTGGTCGAGGTCGCCCCGCAGCTCGGCTGACGGCCGCCTCACGGGCGGGTGGGGACGGCCGTCGGCCCGGGCTAGCCACCAGGTGGTTCGCCGAAGGATTGACACAGCCTCCCCCCCGACCAACCGCACCTCAGGGGACCGTGACGGCACCCAGCCACAATCCACCTGACAACCGCACCATTAGCTGGAACGCAACGACAGCAGCTAAATTCCGGAGAGGCGGGACTGTGGCGAGGACTCCGGTGAGGCCGGCGGCGAGCACGAGGGCCAGCAGCATGGCCGTGCGGAGCGTGGGGGCCCAGCCGCCGACCAGGCATTCGGCCTGCCGAAGCCATTCCTCGTGGCCGTGGGCGCGGTGCCGCGCGCCCCGGCGGTCGAGGTCGCCGGCGTCGAGCAACTCGTCGAGACTCGCCAAGTCGTTGTCATTGTCTGGCGGTTCGGGACGCGTTGGTTGTAACGTCACGTCGTTCGTTCCCTTCTGCACGTGCAAACGACCGGTACGAACATCCCGACGCGGCTCCCCGTGCCAGCGGGGGGCCGCGCCTTTGTTGCGGCACAACCATCTTCGTTAGATGATCATGACGGGACAGGCGGCGGAACGGCGAGCGGGCGGCCGGGCACGATGAGCGGCCCGGCGTTACAGCGCGACGAACCTATTTCGGTAAGCCCAACCGCGTATATGTCCCGAACAACGAATTCACTCGATTGTGTGACCTGGGGGCCGTTTTAGACCGCGCCGTTGTCCGTTCTAGTGGTTACTTTCCCGGCGAGTAGGTGCCCGCCCGGGTGGTTGGCTGGGGGCGGGCCGTTCGGGTGCCGGCGGGATGTCACGCGTCACCGGGGCGAACGTGAGCGTGCCGTCGTGGTCGCGCATGCCGCCGAACCCCGGCCACCGCGGCGATCCAGGATCCGGCCAGCGACGCGATGTGCAGGCCGTTGTGCACGTTGTGGTGCAGGTCCTGCAGGTCGGTGAGGGTACGGGTGGTGCAGCAGCAGCGGGTAGCGCTCCGGCGGCGTGGCCGCGAAGTTCCACTCGGCGTGCTCGGTGAACCGCTCCGACTGCGGGTGCCCGTCGAGCACGTCGTCGTGGGGGATGACCACCTTCTTGGCCGCCTCCTGCCAGGCGCGCACCTCCTCGGCGGTGACCCCGCGCCGCTCGGCCATGAGGTTGGTGTAGACGTTGTTGTCCACCACCGCGGAGTACTCGTCCGGCCCGGTCACCCCGTCGATCGGGGACCCGCCGTGCACACAGCGCTCATAGCTTCCCTGTGACGGCCGTCACAGGGAAGCCCGCCTGTCACACTCGGGACCCACGTTGGCCGCAGCACTTGGTCCGGACTAAAGACATGACGACGAATGATCGTTAGACTGGCGTTTGCCGCTATGTTATGCCAGGAGGACAAGTGCCCGTTGTCGACATCGTGCTCTTGGACATCGGCGGTGTACTCACCTCTGATCCTTGGCAGTCGATCGTTCTCACACCTGGACGGGGTCTTGCCGATCTCCTGGGGATTGAGCGCGCTGCGGCCGAGGCCACCGGGAAAACGCTTTGGCCCAAATATTCGCTTTCGGTTCATGATGAGGGCGAGTACTGGAATGAATTCGCTCGGTCGGTCGGGTGCGCTATCCCCGCCGGCCTGGTTCGTAGCGTTGAATTGAAAAATCTGGAAGTCAACAGTTCGGCCAAATATGCGCTGGTAGAACTCGATGAACGGTCCATCCCGTGGGGGTTCATTACAGATAACACTGCGTTCTGGTACCGCAAACAACTAGGGTTTCTAGGGTTGAGCGACAGGCGTGACGCGTCCCTTGACTTTCCTTCGTTCGAGTGTGGCGTTGCCAAATCATCGAACGGTCGTAACCTCTTTGAGGTCGCCGCCGCCGCCATAGATCCTGCCCGAACATTGATTGTTGACGACAGGTTGCACAACATCGATCGGGCTTCGCAGGCCGGCTTCGTCACGCTCCGCTACTCGATGCACGATGGGTTGGGTCTCCGGGATGCTCTAGGTGAGTTCTTGGGGTGAAGCGACGTGGCGCGTTCGAGCCGGCCGCGGCTCTCTACTGAGAATCTGGGTCCGGTCGGGCCAGAGGCTGACAGGGACAAGTCGCTTGTCGTTCAAGCAATGCTGGCCGAATACAATTCGCTTCGCACAGAGAGTCTCGGCTCGATTAACAATCGCGTAACGATCGCAAATTTCACGTTCGGGGCGGTGGCGATTATCTTGGCCGCGCTCGTGAATCAGCGAAATCCGGATATTATCACCGGCATAGTGGCTGTGGCGTTCGTTCCGCAGATCGCCAAGACCGGGCTCATGATCTGGCTAGGTGAGTACAATCGGTCGCAGCGTGCGGGCAAGTGGATTTCTGATCTGGAGAAGAAAATCAGCAAGACGGTGGGGCAAGAGCATGCAATGGTCTGGGAGTCGGCCCTGATTGGAAATTCCATCCACATGTCTTATCCATATGCGTCTGTTGTTCTCTTGCTTCTGGGGACAGGGTGGGCGAGCAGCTTTATTGGCTTTGGGATATTTATCCGGATTGCGAGTTCGTCAAGTAATCGAACTCCGTACGTGATCGGGCTAGCGATCGGCCTCGTCATCGTGGTGTTGGCTGAGGTCTGGTTCGTGCGATTTTTGCGCTCCAAGTGGAGAAAGATCAAGGTGGAGTACTCCAAGGACGGGCCGCCTATATGGCCAATCTGAAATTACCGGGCGGACACTGGGCGCATGCGCGCAGTTCGCGCCGCCGTCCACGTGGTCGGCTTGTCCTCGGGCCCAGGAACCCGGCGACCAGCCGCGGCAAACCGCACCGGGTCGTCGATCCACGGGCCGTGCCCGGCCTCCGGCTGGATGATCACGGTGTGGTTCGGGGGCATCCGGGCGAAGTCGTAAGCAGCTGCGGGTTGCAGCCCGGTCGCCGAACGAGCCCTCGGCCCGGAACACCGCCTGCGCCTCTGGGTTGATCCGGGCGGGCTCCGACTCGACGAACTCCTGGGCAGCCGCGGCCCGCAGCCCGAACAGATCCATGCTGGCCATGCTCGGGGTGGCGGATTGGCCGAGCCGGGAAGGTGGCAGGGCCTTGAGTTGGTCTTCTTGACGCGGCATGGCAGGTGGTGGAGTAGGGCAGTCCCGCTCCTGATCGGCTACCCGAACCAGGCGGGGGCGTTGCCGGGCTTCCATTTGATGTTGCAGCCGATGCTGGGCCACTGGTCGGGGTTGACCGGGTCGCCCTTCAGCACGGCTTGGACGGCGGCGTCGAGTTCTTCGCCGGTGACGGGGGCGGTGGTGCTGGGGCGGGCGGAGTCGAAGCGGCCGCGGTAGGTGAGGCGGCGGTCGGCGTCGAACAGGTAGAAGTCGGGGGTGCAGGCGGCGCGGTAGGCGTGGGCGGTGGACTGGTCTTCGTCGAAGACGTATGGGAAGGTCCAGTTCCACTCGGCGGCTTGGGTGGCCATGAGCTCGGGACGGTCGTCCGGATGGGAGGTGATGTCGTTGGAGTTGATGCCGATCACGCCGACGCCGTCGGCCCGCCAGCGGGCGGTGGTGACGCCGAGTTGGCGGGCGATGTGCCGGACGTACGGGCAGTGGTTGCAGACGAAGGCGACCAGGGTGGCGCGCTCGCCGGCGGCGTCGTCGAGGGACCAGAGTTTGCCGGACGGGTCGGGCAGGGTGAACGGTGGCGCTGGGGTGCCCAGGGGAAGCATGGTGGATTCAACGGCGACCATGGGTCGACGGTACCGGCTGGAGAAAGGGACATGGTGACCGAGGAACGGTGGCGGATCAGTGTCGACAAGAACGTCTGCCAGACGACCGGGATGTGCGTGACGCTGGCGGCGCGGCACTTTGAGTTGCGGGGTGGGTACTCGGAGCCGCTGGAGGACGAGGTCGAGCCGGACGACGACGTGATCGAGGCGGCGGAGAACTGCCCGGTCGAAGCGATCCGGGTGACCGCCGTGAGCGACGGCCGGCTGATCGCGCCGGAGTACTGATGGCCAGGCGGCCGCCTTCGGTCGCGGTGCTGGGTGGCGGATCGTGGGGGACCACCGTCGCCTCGCTGGCCGCGCAGAACACCGAAACCACGCTGTGGGCCCGGGATGCCGAGGTGGCGCGGGAGATCACCGAGGAGCACCGGAACGCACGCTATCTCGGCGACCTCGCGCTGACGCCGGCACTGCGGGCGACGGCCGACCTCGCGGAGGCGGTGAGCGCGGCCGACGTGCTGGTGATGGCCGTGCCGTCGCAGTCGTTCCGCTCGGTGCTGGCCGAGACGGTGGAGCACGTGCGGCCGTGGATCCCGGTGGTGAGCCTGGTGAAGGGCCTGGAGCAGGGCACCCGCCGGCGGATGACGCAGATCGTGGCCGAGGTGATGCCCGGGCATCCGGCGGGCGTGCTGGCCGGGCCGAACATCGCCAAGGAGGTGCTGGCCGGTTACGCGGCCGCGGCCACCATCGCGATGCCGGACCTGCGCTCGGCCGAGATGCTGCAGGATCTGTTCCGCACCAAGCTGTTCCGGGTCTACACCGGCACCGACGTGACGGGTGTGGAGCTGGCCGGGGCGCTGAAGAACGTGTTCGCGATCGCGGTCGGGTTCGGCGACGGGCTGGAGGCCGGGCACAACACCCGGGCCATGGTGATCACCCGGTCGCTGCGCGAGCTGGCCCGGCTCGGGGTGGCGATGGGCGGTGACGCCGACACGTTCGCGGGCCTGGCCGGCATGGGTGACCTGATCGCCACGTGCACCAGCCCGCTGTCCCGCAACCGGCACGTCGGCTACGAGCTGGCCCGGGGCAAGAGCCTCGAACAGATCGTCGCGGAGATGAACCAGGTGGCGGAGGGCGTGAAGACCTGCGGCGTGGTGATGAAGCTGGCCGCTGAGCACGGCGTGGACATGCCGATCGCGCACGAGGTGGACGCGGTGGTCAACCACGGCCAGCCGGCGTTCGAGGCGTACCGCGGGTTGCTGCGCAAGGCCCCCGGGCACGAGCTGCACGGGGAGGCCTGGTGAGTGCTGAGCGGGTGGAGGGCCGGTTCGCGGGTGCGGCGGGCGGCCAGATCTCCTGGCAGGGCTGGGTTCCCGGCGGTGACCTGACCGGTGCGGTGGTGCTCGTGCACGGGCTGGCCGAGCACGGCGGGCGGTACGCCCACGTCGCCGCGCGGCTGGCCGAGGACGGCTATGCCACCTACGCCGCCGATCATCGCGGGCATGGAAAGTCCGACGGGGTCAAGGGAAACCTGCACCGGATGTCCACTGTGGTCACCGACCTGGAGACCATGATCCGGAGCGTGGCCCAGCGCCACCCGGGTGTGCCGATGTTCCTCTATGGACACAGCATGGGCGGCCTGGTCGCGCTGGTCTACGCCACCGGGCCGCGGCCGGCGGAGCTGCGCGGAATGGTGCTCACCTCGTCCGCGCTGGACATCGGCGTCAACTCGGCGGCGGAACGGCTGGGCGCCCGGGTGCTCTCCGCGGTGGCGCCGAACGCCGGCACGGTGCGGCTGGACGGCAGCACGCTCAGCCATGACCCCGAGGTGGTTCGGGACTACGACACGGATCCGTTGAACTACCGGGGAAAGACCCGGGCCCGCACGGCCGGCGAGATGCTCGCCGCGATCGCCTCGGTGCGGGCGAAGCTCGGCACGCTGACCCTGCCACTGCTGGTGCTGCACGGCACCGAGGACCGGCTCACGTTCCCGGCCGGCTCGAAGCTGATCGCGGAGCGGGCGGGCTCGGCCGACGTGACGTTGAAGCTCTACGACGGCTGGTACCACGAGCTGCACAACGAACCGGAGCAGGCGACCGTGCTCGACGAGATCGTGCGCTGGCTCAAGGAGCACGGGTAGCCGGTGCCGGGCTGGCTCACCGCACTCGTGATCGCCGCCGGGGTGATCATCGCCTCGTGGCTGGTGCTGGTCGTGCTGGCGCGCCGCTTACCTCCCGGTCTCGCCCGGGATCTCGCGGCGTTCCTGCCGGACTGTGTCACGGCGGCGCGGCGGCTGCGGCGGGACCCGCGGGTGCCGCGCCGGGCCAAGATCGCGGTGGCGTTCGCGGCGGTGTGGGTGCTCTCGCCGATCGATCTGATCCCGGAGTTCCTGCCGGTCATCGGGCCCCTGGACGACATCATCGTGGTCGCGCTCATGCTGCGCTACGCCGCCCGGAGCGTCCCGCGCGACGTTTTGCTGGAGGCCTGGCCGGGTAATCCCGATCTACTCAAGAGGCTGCTGGGGCGGTGACCCGAGCAAGGAGGAAGGTTATGGCGCGCATGCTGCGCAAGTTGACCGTCGTCGCCGGCGCCGCGACGGCGGCCCGGACGTACGTCAAGAATCATCCGGACAAGGTGAACAGGTGGGCCGAGAAGGCCGGCGAGTTCCTGGACAAACGCACCAAGGGCAAGTACCACGGCAAGATCAAGGGTGCGGTCAAGAAGGTGCGCTCGGCCACCAGTTCCTGACTCACTGGACGCCATGCTCGGCGGACAGCTGCTCGAACGGCACGCCGGCCAGCCATCGGTCCAATCCGGACGTCATGGTCGGGCACTGGCCGACCGGGTGCTCGGCCGGGCAGTTCGCCGCGTGGGTGAGAAACTGTTGCGCCGCCCGAGCCTGCCTGATCAGCTCGTCGAGCCTGGTGATCTGGTCGCGGACCACCTCGCGCCACCGCTCGCTCGGCGTGTCGAGCACGGCCGCCGCGGTGTTCAGGTCCAACCCCAGCCGGTGGACGACCTGGACGAAGGCGAGCCGGCGCAGGTCGTCCCGGCCGAACATCCGCTGACCGCCGACGCGCCGGGGACGGACCAGTCCGCGTTCCTCGTAGTAGCGCAGCGCCGACGTGTTCACCCCGAGCAGCCGGGCGGCCTCACCGATGGGCACGAGATCCATGCCGTCCAGTTGACTTCAAGTCGGCTTGAAGCGCCAGTGTGGAGGCCATGGAACTGACATCGTGGGCGGTGGATCGCCCGGTGAACTCGGCGTTCGCCCTGCCGCAGGGTTTCCGCGGCCGGCTCGCCGGTCGCTTCATGCTGTGGAACGACGGAAAGCAGTCCGACGTGGTGCGGCTGCTCGACCCGCGGCCGGGCAGCCGCGTGCTCGAAGTCGGCTTCGGCCCCGGCGGCCTGATCCGTCGCCTGCTGGCCCGCACCGAGGTCGCCCTGGTGTGCGGGGTGGACCCGTCCACCGACATGGTCGCCGCGGCGCGCCGGCACAACCGGGCTGGGATGGCGGCCGGCCGGTTGGAGCTCCGGACCGGCACGGCGGCCGAGACCGGCTACCCGGACGGGCACTTCGACCATGTGGTGTCGGTGCGGAACGTGGCCCTCTGGCCCGACCTGGAGGCCGGCCTGCGCGAGCTGCACCGGGTCGTCCGTCCACAAGGGACTGTGTTGATCTCCTGGCACGGCGGCACCGACCCGAACCGCATCGTCCGGAACTTTCGCCTTCCGGACGACAAGCTCGCCCGCATCCAGGACGGTCTCACGGACCTGTTCACCTCGGCCACCCGGCACGAGCTGACCATGCAGACCGCGTTCCTCGCCGTCCGTTAAGCGGCACGAGGTGGGAGTGCGATGAAGGGGGCCTTTCTCTCGCTGG
>NZ_DASYTH010000401.1:0-23702 GCF_036002505.1 Actinophytocola sp.
CAGTGGACACCCCGGCCGCCGCCAAGGCCCTGACCGAGGCCGCCAAGGATGCCGATATCGACGTCCGCTGGCGTGCCGTCGGCGCACTCGGCACGTTCGGCGAAGCCGCGATTCGCCCACTGTTGCTTTCCCTGCACGACAGTGAGCGGCGCGTCCGGGTGGACGCGCTGGCCGCGCTGCAGGTGATCGGCCCAGCGCACCCCGACGCCCTGCTGGCCGCTCTGCGCGAGCCGGACGCCCGCATGCGGGTGGCGGCCGCAGAGGCAATCGCCGCGGTAGGACCGGCCATGGCGCCCGGACTGGTGGCTGCGCTGACCGACGAGGATGTGGACGTGCGGTGGCGCGCGGTTCAGGCGTTGCGGACATGCGGCGATCACCATGCCGTGCCGGCACTGACCCGTGCCACCACCGACGAGCACGCCCTGGTCCGCCTGGCAGCGGTGGAGACACTGGGGATCATCACCTCAGGCGACGGTGTGTCGGTTCTGACCACGGCTTTGTCGGATCAGGACGGTGACGTGGCCGAGGCAGCCGGACTTGCGTTGGTCGCAAGATTCGAGACCAACGCGCTGTCCGGAATACTTCGTGATCGTCGGGGACCGGTGCAGGCGCGGGCGGCTCGTGCCCTTGCGGTGGTCGGGTCAGCCGATATTAGAAGCCTGGTGATGGCCCTGAACAGTTCGCATTTGAGCGTGCGGTCGCGGGCCGTCGAGGCGCTGGCCGGTTGTGGTGGTGCCGCGGTGCCGGAGCTGGTGGCCTTAGTGTCTTCTGGACCTCACTGGGATTCCGCCACGAAGGTGTTGCGGGCGATCGGTGAGCCGGCGGTGCCCGAAATGGTGAAGCTGGCTGACCAGGCGTCTAGGCTGAAGCGGTCTGCGGCGGCATGGGCGCTTGCTGGTAGCCGTTCCGATGAGGCGCGGTCGGTGCTCGCACGGTTCCTGCACGACGGGGATGGCGGAATTCGGATGTCGGCGGCACAGAGCCTCGGTTCAATCGGGCGGCCGGCGCTCCGGGCGTTGTTCCGGACCATGCAACATCCCGACCGTTTGGCACGGGAAGCGTCAGGCGTCGCGCTACGAGCGATCGGCGAGCACGCGATTCCGGGGTTGCTGCGATTGGCCAGTAGTGATGACGCGGAAATATGCCAATGTGCGGTGGAGGTGCTGACCGAGATCGGTACGGCGCAGGCTTTGTTCGGGTTGTCGGAGTTGGGATTGCTGGATCAGCCGAGGAAGTAGGTGACCCGGAAGTCCAGTTGGCCGGCGCCGCCTTCGTGCAGGGCGACCGCGCAGTCGGCGACGATCGTCTTGGCGTCGACGACCTCGGGTGGATTGTTCTCGCGGTCGCACTTGACCGTGTAAGCATCCTCCGGCTCGTCGCCGCCGAGAGCGCCGGTGCGCCAGAGGATGGACAGCAGGTCCTCGAGCTCCTCCCGGATGCGGTACCACAGCTTCTCGTCGTGGGACTTCTCGAAGATCACCCAGTTTGTGCCGGCCCGGATGTTGCGAGCGATGAAGTTCATCAACCTGCGGGTGCGCAGGTAGCGCCACGTCGGGTCGCTGGACAGGGTGCGCGCTCCCCAGACCAGCGCGCCGCGGCCGGGTTGGGCGAGCAGCGCGTTGATTCCCATGGGATGGAGCACCTCCTGTTCCTTGAGCAGGAGGTCGAGCTCGAGCCAGAGCGCGCCCTGGATCGGCTCGTTGGCAACGTGGCGGTCGACGTCGCTGCGGGCGTGGACGCCGGCGAGGTGGCCCGACGGCGGGACCAAACCCGACGACGGGGTCGCCGGCCCGTCGAGAACCCTGATCCACGGGTAGTAGAGCGCCGCGAACGCCGAGTTGTACCCCATCGTCTCCCGCCATTCCCTGACCTGGCGCGCGGACAGGCCACGGGGGGTGTCGTGGATGGCGACCCGACCCGTCACCTCGGCGTGGGTGATCAGCCCGAGTTGCACCGCCCTGACCGACTCCAGGTCCAGATGCGGTAGGCCCATGAGATCGGGGGCGGCGACGACCGAGATCTCCTCGATCGCTTCCATGCCGGCGAGCCCGGATCGCTGCTCGTGGTCGCCGAGGAAGTCGGCGGGCCTCACCTTGGCGGGGTCCCCGTTGTTCACGTCGACGACATAGCAGGCCTGCCCGCCGTTGGCGAAGAAGCCGTGCACCGCGTGCCAGAGATACCTTCCGCCGGAAGGATCGAAGAAGAACTCCCGCTCGAACTCGTTCCAGTTGTTGTACCGCGTCGCCTTCCGCTCCGGGCTGGTGCTGGACACACCGAGGAAGCCGGCCACCCCGTGCTCGGCGGACCAGCGTTTGAGCGGGCGTGGCCCGGCCTCGGTGGACCGGTCGTCCGGGAGGACCCGGGTGCCGAGGTAGAGCGGGTCCCGGGGAGCGATCTCCTCCACGTAGACCCCGGGCCTCAGGTAGGTCGGCATGCCGGAAACCTACAGTTTCATCTGGAACGGCTGATGTTCGCCGCACGTCCGACGATTCACCTGGTGGGACGACCGGTGAGGGGTGAGGGAGATGGACCAGCCGTGGGGCTTATCGGGGCCGCAGTTCCTCGCGCTGTACGCGATGGGGTTCGCTGGGGCGCTCGTGGTGATGTTCGTGGTCCAGGCGCTGCTGGCGCGAGTGGGGCCGCGGGGTGTGGGGGCGGACGTCCGGCTTGACGTGTATGAGGCGGCGTATCTGGCGGGTGGGCCGCACCGGCTGGTGGACACCGCGGTCGCGGCGCTGGCGTTGCGGGACAAAGTGCTGGTCAACCGGCGTGGGCGGCTGACACCGGTGGAGGGGGCGACGCCGAACGATCCGGTCGAGGCGGCGGTGGGCGGGGTGGTGCGCCAGACGATGTCGCGGGGAGCGGTGCACCGCAGGATGCGCAACCACCCGGCGGTGCTGGCGATCGACGAGCGGCTGAGGTCCCAGGGGCTCCTGCTCGACGGTTCGCGGGCACGGCTGTGGCGGCTGGCGGTGGTGCTTCCGGTCGCGGTGTTCCTCGTCGGGGTGGTGCGCGCGATCAACGGGATGAACCTGCATCGCCCGACCGGCAACCTGCTGGTGCTGCTGTCGCTCTCGTTTGTCGTGGTGTTCTGGGTGCTGGCGCGCCGGCTGGCGGTGCGCTACCGGCCCTCGTCGGCGGGCCGGGCGGCGTTGCGGGTTCTCAGAAAGGAACACCGTGCCCGCGACGGGCGGAACGGGAGCGTGGATCTGCAACTGGCCGGCGTCGCGGTGCTCGGCTACGCCGCGATCGCCGACCCGACGCTGCGCACTTCGCTGATTGGCTCGAACTACTCCTCGTCCGGCGGCGATTCCGGCGGCGGCTGCGGGGGCGGGGGCTGTGGCGGTGGTGGCTGCGGCGGCGGGGGGTGCGGGGGATAATGGCGCTACGCCAGCGAGCTAATGGGTTGGAAACAGTCCCGGCGGTCGGCATCGGCTGGCGGCCGGAGATCGACCTCACCGTCGAGCGCCTGCCCGGCGTCGAGTTCGTCGAGGTCATTGCCGAAGCCGTTCGTCCCAGCAGTGCGCCCGACTCCCTGCGAGCGCTGCGGGCCCGCAAGATTCCAGTTATCCCCCACGGGGTTTCCCTATCACTCGGCGGAGCGGAGCGCCCGTCGCCAGACCGGCTGCGCCACCTCGCCGAGTGCGCCGACGCACTCGGCTCACCGCTGGTCAGCGAGCACATCGCGTTCGTCCGCGCGCATGGCCGCGACGCCGGGCACCTGCTGCCGGTGCCGCGGACCCGCGCGAGCCTCGACGTGGTGGTGGAGAACGTGCGGATCGCGCAGGACGCGCTCGGGGTGCCGCTCGCGCTGGAGCATATCGCCGCGGTGCTGGCCTGGCCCGAGGACGAGCTGACCGAGACCGCGTTCCTCACCGAGATCCTCGAGCGCACCGGCGCGCTGCTCCTGCTGGACGTGGCGAACCTGTACAGCTCCGCGGTCAACTTCGGCCTCGACCCGGTGGCCGCGCTGGATTCCCTGCCGCTGGACCGGATCGCCTACGTGCACGTGGCCGGTGGCACGCTGCGCGACGGCGTCTGGCACGACACGCACACCCATCCGGTCAGCCAGCCCGTGCTGACACTGCTCGCCGAACTCGCCGCTCGGACCACACCACCCGCGGTCATGCTGGAGCGCGACGGCCACTACCCGCCAGCCGCCCTGCTGGCAGAAGAGCTGGCGTCGATCCGGTCTGCCGTCGGCCGCGAACCGGGCGGTCCCAGCGCCGAGGTCACGGTGCCCGAGCACGGCCGGGTGCGCCCGGAATCCGTTGTGCCGCCGGCTGCTCGGCAGGACCTCGGCGAGCAGCAGCACCGGCTGGCCGACGCCCTGGTCGGCCTGACCGAGCCACCGCCCCGGTTCGATGCCAACCGGGTCGGCGTGGCCCGCGATGCGCTCACCGCCAAGCGGGCCAGCGCCGTATTCCGCCACGCACCAGCGGTCGCTGAGGCCCTAGGCGACCACCTTGGTCCGCTCTTTGTCGAATACGCCCGCGCCCAGTCCAAACCAGACAGCGACGCGGCCGCCGACGTCGCCGCGTTCGTCGCCTACCTGCGCGCTACCGGCCACCTCGCCGGCAGCCGGCGCCGACCCCGGCTGGTTACGACGGCTGGCTCAGTTCCCGGGCGAGGGTGACCAGCTCGCGGGCGTCGGCGTCGAGGTCGTCGGTGGCGGGGATCGCGACCGGGACCGGGTGGTGCGAGGCCGGGACGCCCGAGGCGTGCGCGTGCAGGCCGGCGCGCAGCCGCTCGGCCAGGGAGCCGTTGCCGTTGGTCGCGAGGTAGGGGCTGACCCGCAGCAGGCCGTCCCGGCATTCGATCACGCGCCGGTAGTAGCGCCGGTGCACCGACCGCAGGCTCAACGTGTCGCGCCACCGGCTGGACGGCACCTGACCGAGCGCGTCCTCGGGGAACCGCTGGTGCAGCAGTGTCCACAGTGGAGCGAGTTGGTGGTAGACGCGGCGGTGCTGCCACCACACCCGGACCGCGGCCAGCCGCATGTGGGTGAACGGGTAGACGAAGCCGATCATGAAGATCACGCTGCCGGGCAGGAGGAGATACAGCCCGATCGGGAACGTCCAGGCCGGCACGGCCACCCCCGACCACCGAGCGATGGTCGCGATGACGAACCAGGCCTCGCCGGCCGCCATCGCGGCCAGGCCGAGTGAGGCCAGGGCGAGCCCGAAGCGCAGCCGTGGCTCGGCACCCCGGGCGTGCCGGCGGGTCCACCGGAACGCGCTGCCGAACGCGAGGCCCATGTAGAGGTTCGGGGTCACGTACAGCGCCGCGATGGTGATCTGGTCGAGCGGCCCGGCTCCGGGTTTGGCGTACGCCAGGGTGGCCGCGTCGTACCGGAGGCCGGCGGGCATCAACAGGACGGAGCCGACCAGGATCACCGCGGCGGCGGCCATCGGGATCGCGTGCCACCAGGCCTGCCGGCGCGCGGCCGGCCGGTCCAGTGCCGAAAAAATGTAGAACAGGATCAGTCCGTAGGCGCCGGCGAGCATGCCCAGGTGCTGGATCAGTCGCGACACGATCGGCGCCAGGCCGAGGAATGTGAGACCTCTGATGGCCGCGCCGCCGAACACCATGGTCAGCGAGAACGACGCGATCGTCGCGGTCACCCCGCGCAGCGGCACATTTTCCGGCGCCTTTACCAGCAAATACAGCAGTATCGCGAGCACCAGGATAGCTACCGTCGCTTGCAGCGTCACCAATACCGTCACAGCCACCATCCCGTCGCCGAAGTCCGTGCCCCGCGGCGGGTGACACCTTATTCCTGAATGGCTCCACTGGCGATCATCGGTTTCGCGGGCGAGGAAATATCTGGGAGCGCTCCCAGAACCCGGCACAAGCCGGTACCAGGACCATGGCACAGCTCCCTTGATGCGCCACGGCCCTGGCCCGTGCCGGCTCGGCCGGTCGCTCGCTGTGCTGGCGGCCAAAACCCGGCAAACGGCTCGCGCCGCGGTCCGTGCACGGCGCAGTCAACGTCCACAACGGACAAACATCGCGCTCCCTTGCTAGCCTGGGAGCGCTCCCAGAACAAGTGTGTCTCACCTTGCTTCATCGGTCAAGAGCGGGACGGCGGGTGCCGGCCGGAATCGTCCACCAAGTGAACGGCATCGTGCACGCGGCGGCGGCGATAGTCGCCTCATGCGATCGACAACGAAGCCGATGCGTTCTGTTCTTGCCGCGATGGCCGCGCTGGCGATCGCGCTTCCGGCCCGGGCCGATGCCAGCCCGCCGGAGGTTTCCCCGCTGGTCGACGCCCCGATCGGGTTCGCCGCGGTGAACGCGCTCGGTCAGAACGGGACGACCGGTGGCGCGGCCGGGCCGACCGTCACCGTCACCAACGCCACGGATCTCGCGCACTACGCCGGGCTGAACACCCCGTACACCATCCTGGTATCCGGCCGGATCACGTTCGACGACATGATCACCGTGGTGGCCAACAAGAGCATCCTCGGGCTCGGCTCCACCGCCGAGATCTCCGGCGGTGGCCTGCAGATGGGCTCCACCACCCGGCCCGGCAACAACGTGATCGTGCGGAACCTGCGGTTCACCAACGCCTCCGACGACTCGATCAGCGTGACGAACTCCGCCCACCACGTGTGGATCGACCACAACGACTTCTCCAACGGCTTCGACGGGCTGCTCGACATCAAGCGGCAGTCCGACTTCGTCACCGTGTCCTGGAACCACTTCCACGACCACAGCAAAACGGCTCTGCTGGGCCATTCGGACACGTTCACCCAGGACGTCGGGCACCTGCGGGTGACCTACCACCACAACTTCTTCGACGGCTCCGAGCAGCGCCACCCCCGTGTCCGGTTCGGCGAGCCCGTGCACGTGTTCAACAACTATTACCTGAACAACGGCCTCTACGGCGTCGCGTCCACCATGAACGCCGGCGTCCTGGTCGAAGGCAACTACTTCCAGAACGTGGCACACCCCAGCCACGTCGGCTACGAGAAGAGCGGCCCCGGCCGCCTGGTCGAGCGCAACAACGTCTATGTAAATTCAGGTCTTCCTGAGACAGCCGGGTCGGTGGTCGAACCACGCACCTATTACCCATACATCCTGGACAACCCCGCCGACGTGCCGACCGTCGTACGAAACGGCGCCGGCGTCGGCCATGTCGCGGCGCCAGTCGCGACGGCTGTTCTCCTGGCCAACACAGTAGACGGCTTCGCCGCCGTCAACGCGTTGGGCCAGAACGGAACCACCGGCGGCGTCGGCGGCCGCGTGGTCACCGTGACAAACACCGACCAGCTCCTGACCGCCATCGACACCGTAGGCCCACTGATCATCCAGGTGCAGGGCACCATCAACATCACCAGCAAGCAGGGTGTCCGTCCCAACAAGACCATTGTCGGGCTCGGCACGTCCGCGGTGATCAACGGTGGTGGCCTGGACTTCCACCGCTCGTTCAACGTGATCGTGCGCAACATCCGGTTCACCAACGCCGAGGACGACGCGGTGAACATCGGCCAGAACTCGCACCACATCTGGGTCGACCACAACGAGTTCTCCGGCGCGGTCGATGGTTCGGTGGACATCGTGCGGGGCGCGGACTATGTGACCGTGTCGTGGAACTGGTTCCGGGGCACGGACAAGTCCATGCTGCTCGGCCATTCCGACGGCAACGCGTCCGAGGACACCGGTCACCTCAAGGTGACCATCCACCACAAC
The DNA here is from genome assembly GCF_036002505.1 of Actinophytocola sp. GTDB lineage: Bacteria > Actinomycetota > Actinomycetes > Mycobacteriales > Pseudonocardiaceae > DASYTH01. The sequence continues at coordinate 7,696 of NZ_DASYTH010000401.1, forward strand.
TTCTTCGACGGCTCAGTGCAGCGCCACCCGCGGCTGCGGTTCGGCGAGCCGGTGCACGTGTACAACAACTACTACCGGGCGAACACGTTGTACGGCGTGGCGTCGACCATGAACGGTGGCATGCTGCTGGAGGGCAACTACTTCGAGAACGTCGCCTTCCCGTGCTACTCCGCGAGCGGCTACGCGGACTCCGGGCCGGGGCGGTTGGTGCAGCGCAACAACGTCTTCACCGGCTCCGGAACGTGTGAGGTCAACGGCAGCGTGACCGAGCCGCGAAACTTCTATCAGTACACAGTGGATACTCCGGCGAACGTCCCCGGCATCGTCCGGGCCGGCGCCGGCGTCGGAAAGATCTAGGGGTCGCCATGGACAAGAGGCTTTCGACCACACGGATCCTTACGGTGACGGCGATCCTCACGGCGATCAGTGCCGTGACTTTCGCGCTGATCACCCTCACGAACACGCCCGCCGCGAGCGCCGCGACGCTGTTCACCGACAACTTCGAGGACGGCAACCTGGACGGCTGGACCCGTTCGGGCGGCAGCTGGTCGGTGGGCACCGACGGCAGCCTGGTCGCCGTGCAGAGCAGCACCAGCAGTGACGCCAGGATGCTGGCCGGGCAGTCCACGTGGACCGACTACTCCGTGCAGGTCCGGGCGAAGGCGTTGTCCTTCAACGGATCCGACCGGTTCGTGGCGGTGCTGGCCCGGGCCCAGAGCGCGACCAGCTACTACTACCTGACCCTGCGCAGCAGCAACACGGCCGTGCTCAGGAAGCTGGTCAACGGCTCGTCGACGACCCTGGCCTCGATCCCGTTCACGGTCACCACCGGCACCTTCTACACGCTGTCGATCACGGTGTTCCAGAACACGGTGCGCGGCATCGTGAACGGCACCCAGGTCGGCCTCGTGACGGACAACCAGTTCGGCACCGGCCGGGCCGGGGTGGCCACGTTCAACGCCAGCGCCGAGTTCGACGACATCGCGGTCAACTCGATCGACAACACCACCACCGAACCGCCGCCCACCACCACGACGACCACGACCACCGGTCCGCCGCCCCCTCCGCCGGCCGGGATCATGGGCTACGCCACGTTGAACGGGCTGGGGCAGAACGGAACCACCGGCGGCGCCGGCGGTCCGACGGTCACCGTCAGCTCCCCGGCGGCGTTCCTGACCGAGATCGCCACGCCCGGCCCGCGGACCATCCGGGTGCAGGGCATGCTCACCCTGCCCGGGCCGATGCACGACGTGACCTCGGACAAGACGATCGTCGGGGTCGGCTCCAACGCCGGGATCAGCGGCGCCGGCCTCAACGTCGGCCTGCCGCTCTCCGACACGCCCACCTCACCGCCGGCCAACGCGGTGAAGAACGTGATCATCCGTAACCTGATCTTCCAGAACGCCGCCGACGACTCGATCAATGTGCAGATGTTCAGCCACCACGTGTGGATCGACCACAACGAACTGCGCCCGGCCAACGACGGCTCGGTCGACATCAAGCGCGGCTCGGACTTCGTCACCGTGTCCTGGAACCACTTCGTCGGCACCGACAAGACCATGCTGCTCGGCCACGACGACGACAACGGCGCGCAGGACACCGGCCGGCTGCACGTCACCTACAACAACAACTGGTTCGAGAACACGCAGCAGCGCAACCCGCGGACACGCTTCGGCAACGTCGTGCACGTGCTCAACAACTACTACGCGGCGGTCGACGACTACGGCGTGGCGTCCACAATGAACAGTGCGGTCCTGGTCGAGGGCAACTTGTTCGAGAACACCGACTCCCCGTGCGAGCTCGGCCAGGGCGACTCCCCGCCCGGCGCGCTGCGGGCCGTCAACAACGCCTTCGTCAACTCCGGCACCTGCGCGACCGGTGGCACCGTCGGCGGCGTTCCGTACTCCTACACCCCGCAGAACCCCAACAACGTCAAGGCCTCCGTCACCGCGGGTGCCGGCGTCGGCCGGATCGGAGCCTGACATGAACAGGCAGGCCAGACTGGCCGCGATCGCCGCGGCCGCAAGTGGGATCCTCCTCATCGTGGCCGCCGTGCTGGCGACATCCACGGCGTCGGCCGCCATCCTCTTCCGTGACGACTTCCAAGACGGAAACGCGGACGGCTGGACGAAGTCCGGCGGTAGCTGGTCGGTGGTCACGGACGGAACGTCGGCCTGGCGCCAGTCCGGCACCAGCGCGGACGCCCGGGCGCTGGTCGGCTCGGTCTGGTCCGGCCAGAACATGGCGGTGCGGGTGAAGCCGACCGGATTCAACGGATCGGGCCGGCATGTCGCGGTCACGGCCCGGGTGCAGAACACCAGCAATTACTACTACCTGGCCCTGACCAACAGCGGCTCGATCGTTCTGGGCAAGCGGGTTGCCGGTGGGTTCACCCCGCTTGCCTCGGTGCCGGCCACCGTCACGATCGGGACCTGGTACACACTGCGGCTGGAGGCGTTCGGCAACACGCTGCGCGGCTTCCTGGGCGGCACCCAGGTGGTCGCGGCGAACGACACCACGTTCGCCACCGGTCGGGTCGGCCTGGCGACCCTCTTCGCCAGCGCAACCTTCGACGACGTGATCGTGACCGACACGCCGGAGCTGGGCAATCCGCCGACCACCACGACCACCACCCCACCCCCTTCCGGCTCCTGTGACACGTCGGCCCAACCCGCCGGCTTCGCCTCCGTCAACGCCCTCGGCCAGAACGGCACCACCGGCGGCGCCGGCGGCCCCAAGATCGAGGTCGACACGGTCCCGGAGTTCCTGTCCGCCATCGCCACGCCCGGCCCACTCAACATCTGCGTCCGCGGCATGCTCGCGCTCCCCGGCCCGATGCACGACGTATCGTCGGACAAGACGATCGTGGGCATCGGCTCCGCCTCCGGCTTCACCGGCGGCGGTCTCAACATCGGCCTCCCCAACGAGGACATCACCACCCCACCCGCCAACGCCATCCACAACATCATCGTCCGCAACCTCAGCTTCCGCGATTTCGCCGACGACGGCATCAACGTGCAAATGTTCTCGCACCACATCTGGATCGACCACAATGACCTGTCCAACGGTTTCGACGGCACCGTGGACATCAAACGCGGCTCCAGCTACGTGACCGTATCCTGGAACCACACCCACAACCACACCAAGAACATGTTGCTGGGCCACGACGACTCCAACGCCGCCCAGGACGTCGGCCGGCTGAAGGTCACCTACCATCACAACTGGTACGACCAGACTCCGCAACGGAACCCGCGGGTGCGGTTCGGTGAGCCGGTGCATGTCTACAACAACTACTACCTGCACAACACCGATGTCGGCGTTGCCTGTCAGGCGAATGCCGGGTGTTTGGTTGAGGGTAACTATTTTGAGAATGTCGAGGAGCCGGTGACGAACCATTACGCCGGGCCGTCCGGCCGGTGTGTGGCTCGGAACAATGTGTTCACTGGTGCCGAGCCGGGGCAGCCTGACTGCAGTGGCAGCGTGCAGGAGGCTCGTGATTATTATTCGTACACTTTGGATGATCCCAATACGGTGAAGGCTGCGGTGATGGCTGGTGCTGGGGTTGGGAGGATCTAGGCTGGGTTGGTAGGGCTGGGCGCCGTCTTTACCTGGGTGCCCTACCGGGGTCCGTCGGAACGCCGGGGTGGTCCCGTTGGTGGGGCTGGGCGCGGCGTTCCGTGGCAAAGGTTGTGGACAGACTCGGCCGTGGGCGGCCTCCTCTGTCCACAACCTTTGCACCGAGGTGACGTCTCCCGCACTCAGCGGACCGGTCACCGCGATGGCCGGGCTGGCAGGGAGGGTGGCGGTTGGCGGGTGGGTTGGGGTGGTGGTCGCCTTCTTAAAGATTCAAAAATTTTAGGGGAGGAAAGACAAAGAAGGCGCTGCGGCGCCGCCTGCGGCTCGCCGTAGCGCTCGCCGGTGCCGGTTGCGTTCCTGTCTCGCTGTGGCGGGGTGGGTGCGTTGGTGGAACAACCTTGCTCAGTCTGCCAACTGGCGGCCGATGTCGGGACTGGCACCGGCGAGCGGCACGGCGGGGCCGCAGGCGGCGCCGTGCCGCCTCTCTTGTCTTTCCCATTTTGAATTTTAAATGTTTTAGGAAGGTGACCGTCACCGCATCCCACTCGTCACCGGTGCTGTGTGGTGCCCGATCGGCTATCGCGGTGACCGGCCCGTTGAGTGCGGGAGACGTCGGCTCGGTGCACAGGTTGTGGGCAGGGCCCAACTCGCCGGTGCGCACCCCGGGGCCCTGTCCACAGCCTGTGCGGCGCAACGCCGGGCCCAGCCCACCCAAGGTGACCACCCCGGGCGTTGCGACGGAGCCCGGCAGGGCACCCAGGCAGAGAAGGTGCCCAGCCTGGTTAGTGCACCGGTTCAAGGATCGAGACCGGCAGCCGAGTGAAGCGCTGCCCCACTGGACTGACCCAGTCGAAGGTGCCTTCCGCGGTTTGGGTGATCTGCCACCCCGTCAGGTGCCGCAACCGGTGATGCCGCGGACACAACGGATCCAGGTTCGTGGCGCAGGTGCAGCCGCCTTCGGCCCAGGGCACGGTGTGATCGACCTGGCACTGGTGCGCCGGCTTCATGCAGCCCGGGGCGATGCAGGTGTGATCGCGCACCTTGATGTACTCGGCGAGACCGTCGGGTGGGCGGTAGGTGCGCCGCTCGACGTCTTTGACGGTGTTGGTGATCGGGTCGAGGAACACCCGCCGCCAGATCGCCTTACCCTGTGCCAGTTCGCGGCAGCGTTGGGCGGTGATCGGGCCGTAGCCTTCCAGGATTCCGGGGTCGTTGGTGACTCCAGCCAGGGTGGTGGCCGGGACATGCAGGTAGGCGTGGACTTGGACGCGGCTGTCGAATTTGCCGAGGATCATGTCCAGCAGCAGGTCATAGCGCAACTCATCGAGGTCGCGTTCGTCGCCGGCCGCGCGCAACTGGTGGGCCAGCACATCCAGCACGATCCAGGCCTGGTAGAGCCGGTCACCCTCGCCGATCGCGGTGAGTTGACCCGACCCGTCTCCCGGCTGGAAGCACACGCGGCGTTCGCGTTTGGCGTAGAGGCGGCGTTCCTCGGCGGCGTCGGGGTCGGCGCGGTCGCGGTGGTAGCGGGCCCGGGCGCGCAGTTGGGCCACGGTGCGGGTCTCCGCGGTGGGCAACACCTTGGCCTCCACCCCACGCGCGTCCTCGAGGTTGAGCGGTTCGGTGACCTCCAACAGGGCGCGGGCCTTGACCACATCAATCCGGCCCTCCTGCAACGCAGCGAAGGTGTCCGGCAGCCGCTCCGGCAACTCGACGGCCAACGCCAGCTGAGCGCCGGCGTAGCGGCTGCTGATATGCAACGCCATCGCCAACTCATCCGGCACCGACCGCGTCGCATGATCACCATCGTTTTCCCGCAATTCCTGATAGCGGGCAAACAACACCAACTTCCGGCCCTCCAGAACCGCGATCTGACGATTCACCCCCGCCAGATCATGCAAGACTTGAAGTTCAGGAGAAATCCCCACAGTCGTTGTGCTCACGTGTTCGATACTATCCCATAAGCAAGATCCAGAATGGCTGCGAAAATCACACGATTAGGTGATCTCGGCGAGGAGTTTGCCGGCGGCGTCGTAGGCGCGGATCATGCCGCGGGGGTAGTTGTCGGGGATGGCCCAGGTGCTGGGGTGCACCATGCGGACCAGGAACGTGCCGTTGGCGAGCGCGGCGTTCACGGTGACGGATCCCTGGGTGTAGGTGACCTTGGCGACCTGGTCGCTGATCCGGCCGCCGGCCAACTCGGTTCCGGGCAGGCCGCGGTAGATCGTCTTGTTGCCGCGGACGTCGCCGCCTGCCTGGTTGCCGGCGGTGTCCACCGCGATCGGGCCGGGCGGTGGCCAGGTGGGGGTCAGCACGCCGTCGAAACCCGCGTTGTACGGCATGCTCGGCCAGTCGAGGTCGCAGTTCAGGACGGCGTGCTCGCCGTACAGCAGGGCGAGCCGGCCGGCCTGGTCCTGCATCAGGTTGTACAGCCGGACGGTGTCGCGGGTGTCGGTCAGCCCCGGCGTCGGGGGGTTCTGGCCGCTGCTGGCGCCGAAAGCGCTGGCGCCGCAACCTTGTTCGATCGCATGACGGTCTGATGTGGACAATCCGGGGAAGACCGGCTCGGGTCGGCCGCGAGTGCTGGTGGGCGGTGGTGGTGTGGTCCGGGTGGCGGCCGGTTCGGTCAGCCGGGTGTGCCGGTCCGGCACCAGCCAGACGGCGAGGGCCACCACGGCGAGCACGGCCAGGGCGGCCGCGAGCACCGGTACGAGCCGGCGGCGGTCGCGGCGCGGTGTGGTGGCGGCGCGCTGGAGCTCGGCCCGGATCTGGGCGTGCCGGTGCGGCGGCAGGTCGCGGGCGGGGGGGAGCACGGCGTTCATCGGTCCTCCTGGATTCCGGACGGCACGGTGACGACCGGCTCCGGCTCGAGCAGCGCGGCGAGGCGGGCGCGGGCCTTGCTGACCCGGGCCCGCACGCTCGTCTCGGTGATGCCGAGCACCGCGGCGGCGTCGGGGTACGGCACGCCGGACCACACGCACAGCGCCAGCGCCTCGCGCTGGGCCCGCGGCAGCCGCCGGGCCGCGGCGAGCACACGTGCCATGCGCCGCTCGTCGTCGACCCGGTCCGCCACGTCGTCCGCGTGATCGGCGACCGGGCGGTCGGCGGGCACCCGTCCGGACAGCCGCAGCCGGCGGGCCAGCGCGCGGCGGTCGTTGCGGACCACGTTGGTGGCCACGGCGAGCAGCCACGGCAGCGCCGACTCGCGCACCAGCGTGACCTGCGCGCGCTTGCGCCAGGCCAGCAGGAACGTGGCCTGCGTGTGGTCCTCGGCGGCGGCCCAGTTCGCGGTCAGCCGGAAGCAGTGGTTGTACACCGCCTTGGCGTGCCGGTCGAACAGGACCCCGAACGCCGCCGCGGACCACAGCTCACCGTCGGCCGTCTCGGTCGTCATACCCATTCGTGTCCGCCCACCCCACCGATGTTGCCACCGGGCAACCTGGCGGGGTGATCCCGCGTCCTTGGGTCTAACTGTTCCGTAGGACGCGGGAGGTCCGATGCGGACAATGATGATTGCTGTGTTGATCGGGCTCGCGGTCGCTGCCTGTTCGGGGAGTCCGGAGCCGGCCGCCCCGAACGCCACTTCGACGACCACCGCGCCGCGGGTCGTGGGCACGCCGTCCACAGTGGATAGGACCGGTCCGTCCGAGGCCGTCGCGGAGTGCCTGGAGACGCGAGGTTGGGACACTGGGCCGAAGGAGGCCGCGCCGTACAGCACCGACGCGCTGTACCTGGTACGGGCCGGGCAACATGAGTGCTTCGACCGGGTGGTGTTCGACGTGAACGGAGCGGCCGCGGTCGGTTACTCGGTGCGGTACGTGCCCGTGGTGGCCGAGGACGGGTCCGGCAAGCCGATGCCGGTACCGGGCTCGGCCGCGCTCGAGGTCGTGGTGCACGCGCCGGAGCAGGGCTACGACGACTCCGGGCACCAGCCGGGCGTCGTGCTCGCGCGGTCCGGTGACTACTTCTACACGGAGAGCCAGCTCGCCGGCTGGCGCAGCCTGCGCGCGGTGCGGTTCGCCGGTTTCTTCGAAGGCCAGTGCACGATCGCCGTCGGCGTCGCGGAGACGTTGCCGTTCACCGTGTCCACGTCGCTCGACGGCGCCACCCGGCACGTGGTGGTCGACGTCGCGCACCCGGTCAGAAAATGACGACCGACCGGAGCACCCCGCCCTCGTGCATTTTGTCGAACGCCGATTCGACGTCGCCGAGACCGATTTCCTCGGACACGAAGCCGTCGAGGTTGAGCCGGCCGCTGCGGTAGAGGTCGACCAGCATCGGGAAGTCCCGGGTGGGCAGGCAGTCGCCGTACCACGAGGATTTCAGTGCGCCGCCGCGGCTGAACAGGTCGATCAGCGGCATCTCCAGCGTCATGTCCGGGGTGGGCACGCCGACGAGCACCACCGTGCCGGCGAGGTCACGCGCGTAGAACGCCTGCTTCCAGGTCTCCGGGCGGCCGACCGCGTCGATCACGAGGTCCGCGCCGAACCCGCCGGTGAGCTCCCGGATCGCCTCGACCGGATCGGCCTCGGCGGCGTTGACCGTGTGCGTCGCGCCGAAGTCCTTGGCCCAGCTAAGTTTCCGCGGGTCCACGTCCACCGCGATGATCGTCGCCGCACCGGCCAGCCGGGCGCCGAGCACCGCGCCGTCGCCGACCCCGCCGCAGCCGATCACCGCCACCGAGTCGCCCCGCCCGGCCCCGCCGGTGTTGATCGCCGCGCCGATCCCGGCCATCACCCCGCACCCCAGCAATCCCACCGCCGCCGGCCGCGCCTCCGGGTCGACCTTCGTACACTGTCCGGAGTGGACCAACGTCTTCTCCACGAACGCTCCGATCCCCAACGCGGGGCTCAGCTTCGTGCCGTCCTCCAACGTCATCGGCTGCGCCGCGTTGTGCGTGTCGAAGCAGTACCACGGCTTGCCGCGCAGGCACGCCCGGCACCGCCCGCACACCGCGCGCCAGTTCAGCACCACGAAGTCGCCCGGCGCCACGTCCTCGACGCCCTCCCCGACCGCCTCGACGACGCCGGCCGCCTCGTGCCCCAGCAGGAACGGAAAGTCGTCGTTGATGCCACCCTCGCGATAATGCAGATCGGTGTGGCACACCCCGCACGCCTGCACCTTCACCAGCGCCTCACCCGGCCCCGGCTCCGGCACCACCACCGTCACCAACTCGACCGGCGCACCCTTACCCCGGGCGATGACGCCCTGAACCCTCTGCTCCACAGAGATCAACGTAGTGCAGCCCGGGTCATGCACACCAGAACCCCGATACAGATCGAACGTCATCGTTCGAGCACGGGCGGGACAGCGATCGGCGGATCCTGCGCTGGAGCGGGCGGGCTGGTAGCTGGGGTTGCGGCGCGCAGTACTCGGCTGGGTATGGGCTCGCTCAGATGCTGGCCGTTTGTCGTCTGGTCGGCCGGTGTGGCTGGGACCTCGAGGACATCGAGGATCGTCAGCGGTTCCTCGGCAAGCTGTGGTTGATGATCGAGTTTGAGTTGCTGAGCGGCGGTGAGCTGGTGGACTACGAGATGGCCGTCATTCTTGACGAGGAGTAGCGCCCCAATCCGGATCACCGCGTTTTTCTGGTCTTTCAGCGATGCGATCAGCGGGCCGACGTGCTTCATCATCGTTGCGGTATTGATGGCATCGTGGCGCTGGACCGTGCTCGCCTCCAGACCGTGGAGCGCGGTATCGCGAACCTCCTTGGCCTGCGAGGTTGACAGGACGGCGCGCGTCCGCCGAAACCTGGGCCTCATTGTGGATCCAGCTGTTCAATGTGGCCGCTGATGCGCGCCAACAGGCCCTCGACCGCACGTTCGACGGTCGCATAGCCGGCGCCGTCCTCTACATAGATCGTCACCGGGATCGACGACGTGGTGGGGTCATCAGCTCGCAGAGGTGTTCCAGAGCGGAAAGATCCGCTGGGGTAACTGTCAGGTGGTACGGGAACGCCGCCAGGGTCGCGCCCGAAGGAGGGTGGTTCTGCCGCCGGGGGCACTCCTGAGATGACATATTCGCTGGGGTAATCGTGGGTACCGGTGCCAATATGCCTGTCAGTGCTCGCCGCCGGAGGAGTGCCCCGGCCGACGTAGCCGTCGGACACGACCGGGGGACTGCCCGAGCCGATGCGGTTGTCAGGTAGGGCCGACGGACCGCTGGCATCGTGGTGACCGTCGGTCGAGGGCATCGTGGCTTTTTCGGGATACCCCTCGTTGTCCCTGGTGTCCGGCTTCGGTTCGACAGCTGAGTCCCCGCCCATGTCCGCTCACCTCGTAGACGCCGTGGGATGTGTTCCTATCCGTCGAGATTCTATATCTCCGAGTCGTCGAGATTGAGGGTGACGTTGCGGCCGAGGAGTTTTCTGGCTGCGAGAACGATGATCCCGATGGCCAGCCAGATGAGACCGCCGATCTTGGCTTTGGTGTCGATGCTGTAGAGGACGTAGCCGACGATGACGAAGCCGATGGCGGGGACGGCGAGGTGCATGCCGAAGGTGTGTTGGTGTTGCTTGATGAGGTGGTAGACGGAGACGGAGAGGTGGAGGAGCAGGAAGGCGACGAGGGCGCCGAAGTTGACGAGGGTGGAGAGGAAGGCGACCTGGCCGACGAAGACGAGGCCGAGGAAGAGGGAGAGGGCGGCGACCAGGAGGACGGCGCGGTCGGGGACGCGGCGGTGGGGGCTGATGTGGGCGAGGAACTTGGGGAGGGCGCGGTCGCGGGCCATGGAGTAGAGGAGGCGGGAGGTGGCCGGCCTGGGCGACGAGGCTGTTGGCGACGGCGGCGGCGAGGGCGGTGGTGACGGCGACGACGGTGAGCATCCACTGGCCGGCGGCGATGCCGGAGACCGTGTAGAAGGCCGTGGCGGATTCGGGGTCTCCGAAGGACGTTTCGCCGGGGACGAGGAGGGAGGCCAGGTAGGTCTGAAGGACGAAGAGGAAGGCGACGAGGCACAGGGAGAGCATGGTCGCGCGGCCGATGAGTTGTTTGTTGCCGGCGACCTCTTCGGACATCGTAGAGATGGCGTCAAAGCCCAGAAATGACAGCATCGCGATGGACAGGGCGCTGAACATGAGGCCGGGGGAGAACTCGGCGGAGTTGAAGAACGGGGTGAGCGACCAGTGGGCGCCGTTCTTGCCCTGGGCGATGGCGACGACGGCGAGGACGACGAAGAGGCCGAGGATCACGATCTCGCCGAAGAGGAAGGCGCGGTTGGCCCAGGCAGTGATCTTGATGCCGGCGAGGTTCACCACCGTGTTGAACACCACGAAGATGATGATCCAGACCGATTGGGGGACGACGGTGGCGAGGGCGACGGCGCCGGTGACGTAGAGCAGGGTCGGTACCAGCAGGTAGTCGAGGAGGATGGCCCATCCGGCGACGAATCCCGCGCTGTCGCCGATGCCGCGCTGGGCGTAGGAGTAGACCGAGCCGGCGATCGGGAAGGTGCGGCTCATCGTGCGGTACGAGAGCGCGGTGAAGATCATCGCTACCAGGCCGATGAGGTAGGTGAGCGGGACCATGCCGTGGGAGGCGTCGAACACGAAGCCGAAGATCGCGAACGGGGCGATCGGGACCATGAACACCAGGCCGTAGACGATCAGGTCCCACAGGCCCAGGGAGCGTTGCAGCTCCTGCTTGTAACCGAGCCGGTTGAGCTCGGTTTCGGCCGACTGCCCGGCGGTGACCGGGGTGGGCGTGGCCGTCTGCTCACTCATGGTCGTTCCCCTTTACGCGTCGCAGGTGTCAAGGAACTCGGTGACCAGGGTGTTGAAGCGCTCGGTGTCCTCGATCTGCGGGAGGTGGCTGCAGTTGTCCAGGATTTCCCAGCGCACGTCGGCGATGTGGTCGTGGTACGGCTTGACGGTGGCCGGCGTGGCCTCGTCGTGCTCGCCGCTGATCAGCAGCGTGGGTGCGGTGATCGCGCCGAGACGGTCCACAATGGACCAGTGGCGCAGGGTGCCGATGACGTGGAACTCGCTCGGGCCGTTCATGGTGTGGTAGACGGTGGGGTCCTCGTCCATGGCGGCGAACGTGCGGGACAGCTCGTCCGGCCACGGCACCCGGCAGACGTGCCGGTCATAGAAGACGCGCATGGCGTCGCGGTATGCCTCGCTGTCGGTGGTGCCGGCGTTTTCGTGGGCGCGCAGGGTTTCCTCGACCTCGGGCGGGAGCGCCGCCCGCAGCCGGTCGGCCTCGGCGGACCACAGCTCCAGGCTGGCCGGCGAGTTGGAGATCACCACCCCGCGCAGACCCGGGGGTTGCAGCGTGGCGTGCTCCGCGGCCAGCATGCCGCCCCACGACTGGCCGAGCACCAGGTACCGGCCGGCGATGCCCAGAGTGTCCACAAGGGACTTGAGTTCGTCCAGGAACAGTTGCACGGTCCAGAATTCCGGCGGCTTGTCCCGCAGATGCGTGGACCGGCCGTTGCCGATCTGGTCGTAGTGGACGACCGCCCGCCCGGTCTCGGCGATGGCCGCGAGCGGGAGCAGGTAGTCGTGGGTGCACCCCGGGCCGCCGTGCAGGACGACGAGCGGGGCCTTGCCGGCGGACAGGTCGCCGGTGATCCGGTACCAGGTCTGATAGTCACCGAACTTCGCGGTGCCCTCGGTCACGGGTGCTGCCATGCGGGCCTCCCCATCGGACCCCCCGATCAAGCACCCTGCCGCAGGCCCTACCCGCCGGCAAGCTCCTTTCGACGGGAATTAACGGTCAAGCAGCCCATATCGGACAGCCTGCACCAGCGCACTTACGTCACAGCACAAGGACGTCGTGGTGTTCTTCGAGTCCCGCACCTGGTCGAGCGTGCCCATGACCTCAACGCAGTTCGCACCGTTCTGACTACGACTTGACTTTCGCCACGAGTGTTCACCTATCACGATGGTTCTCCATTCGATTGCGTAGATCGGCTATGCGGCGATGTCACATGAGGGAAGCACGGCACCGGCTCTGCTCTCGGCCGGTTCGACCGGGCCCGTTCCCGGCGATGATTTCACATCACTGAGGGAGCGGTCTGCATCTAGGCGCCGAACGGGTGTACGCGTGGCTGGGTGACCTACCCGGAATGGAAGGTGTCGTCGTCCTGATCCTGAAGATGCTGCTGACCTGGTCCACCTTTGTCGCCATGCTTACCTATGTGGTCCACGATCTCTACCTCTCGGTGCGCCGGATCTGGGGGACGTCGTGACCGCGTGGCGTCGCATCGCCGCGACCGCGCTGCCGACCGGGCGTCTCGCCCTTGAGGGCGGTCGTGGGCTGGTATCGCGAACCTACCTGGCGCGGGCACTGATCGCGCTGCTGATCATCGGTGGCAACGGCGTCATCACCATCGTCGCGGTCGGCGTCGCCTCACTCTGGAAGTAGATGGGCGTCGACGCGTTGATCGGGCTGATATCGGCGATCGTCGGGGGTGTGGCCTTCCGGCTCATGACCACGAGGCCGCGGCGGCGGCCCGCGTCAGCCGGCCCGGCTGGGCGGAATCTCCATCGTTTGAGGTTGCCCATCCTTGTCGGAAGCGGAGCCGCGGCCGCGATTGTTTTCGCGTCCGCCATCGGGTCCGGCCCGACCGACGGTGGCCAACCCGACCCGGGCAGCGCCTTGCTACTGACCGCCCGGACCATCGGGTTGGAGTTGAAGCCCGCCAACATCGTGGTGCTAGTCGACGAGTCCGGGAGCATCAGTCCCCAGGACATGCTCCGCGAACGAGAAGCGGCCACCCTGATCGCGAACGCCGAGCTGTCCCCGAAGTCCGTTGTCTCGGTTGTCGGGTTCGCCAGCAGTGCCGTGGGTTCGCCGGCGGTCGAGATGGTGTGCCCGCCGACCATTCTCGCCGGAGCGGCGGAGCGCGAGGACCTCGCGCGGTGCATCGGGGCCTTACACAAAAGAAGCAGGACCGAAGGTGACGAGACCGACCACGTCGCGGCCCTGCGGCAGGCGCTGTCGGTTCTCCGTTCGGCTGATGGGGTGAAACTGGTGTTCCTGCTCACAGACGGGAAACTGGACGTCAGCGACAGCCCGGAATGGGGTGACACAGCGCAGAACCGCAACGCCGCTGCGCGCGCGGCGCTCATCCAAACCCTGGCGGAGGCGAAAGATCATGGCGTCCAGATCTGGCCGATCGGGTTCGGCCAGGTGGACGGCCCGGCGCTCAACGAGCTCGCCGGCGGCGGGTACCAGCAGACGTGCGGCCCCACCTCGGCTCCACCCAGCCCGACGTTCGTGGCCACCTCGGCGGACATCGCCGCCGCACTGCTCCGTGCGTTCGCCTCGGCGCGGTGCGCCGATGTCGGCGCCGTTGACAGTGAACTGGAATCCGGCACGAAACAGGAGGTGCGGGTCATCATTCCACCCGGAGTCACGAACGTGTCGATCATCGTCGACAAGGGCGGAAGCTGGGTGCGCGCGGACTTCGTGGACCCGGACGGCCGGGCGGTGCCCAGGTCTGGCTCCGAACTCAGCGGCGCGTATCAGGTCAGCGAGACCGGCGAATCCCGCCTCGTGTTGCGGATTTCCAGCGCGGCGCCCGGCACCTGGAAGGTCCGGTTCACCTCCCCGGCGGGCGCGCCGACCGCGAAGATCTCAACCACCGTCGCCTAGGAGGGCGCTGAATTAGGGCGCTTCTGGGCTGGTCGCTGGGCGGGGCTGAGGCGGGTAGTCGGGTGCAGCGGGCGTATGAGGGGATGGTTGGCGTGGGGGGTAGCGGTGTGGGCTGTGGGTGGGCGTCTGGGTGGGCCGGTGGGGGGTCGGCTCGGGCCTGTTGGTGGTCCTTTTGAGGCCTCGTGGGTGGTCTGGTCAGGTGGTCTGGGCTGCCAGAACCCAGACTCCTGCCGTGCGGGTGAGCCCACGGCTGAGGAGGTTACGTAGGTTGAGGGCGGCGGTGCGGTGGGTGAGCCAGGCGTTGTTTTTGGTGGTGCCGCGGTAGCGGAGTGTGAGGCGGCGGCCACCGAGGTTGGCGATCTGGGAGATGACTCGTTCCACGTTGGGTCGGTACTTGCGGTACTTCTCGCGTAGTTCGGGCTTGTCGGCCCAGTCGCGTCGGGCTTGGCGCAGCAACGCGTCTTGTTGGTGCAGAACGATCTTGCGGCCGGTCTTGGCTGTGGTGCACCGCGGTTGTAGCGGGCAGCCGCGGCACAGCTTGCCGAAGGCCGCCGTCCTGGTTTTCTCGCTGATCGGGCGGGTGTGACCGGCTGGGCAGCCCACCGTGCCCGCCTGCTCATTGACGGTGAAGTCGTCGATGGTGAACCCACCCTCCACGGGCGGCTGCACGGGTTTGGGTTTGATCACCGCCTCGTCGGCATCGGTGTCGTCGATCGCGGCACGCAGATCCCCTGTGCCGTAAGCGGAATCCCCGTACCACTCGCACGGGTCGCCTTCGGCGTCAAGGAACTTCTCCGCCACCGCGGGATCGGAGTTCTCCGGCCCGGCGGCCTTGGTCACCTTCTCGTCGGTGATGATCCCGGTCTCGGGTTCGGCTGCCACGTGCGCCCGATACCCGTCGCGGCGGTTCTCCGGCGACTTGCGGGTGTGCCGCGCATCCGGGTCCACAGTGGACACCACCCGGTCCGGGGCGACCCGCCGCGCGATCCGCCACCTGCCATCGGTACCGTCCGAACCTTCGGCCGGCACGACATCCTGACCGGCGACCAACGCCAGCAACGCCAACGCGAACTGCGCGTCGCCCTCCAATTCGGCATCCACCAACGCGGCCACCAAGGCGTTGGCGTCGTTGACCAACGCCGACACCAGCGCATCCTTGGCGGCTGGGTCATCCCAGTCGATCCTCGGCTTGTCCGGCCGGCGGTAGTCATGGCCGGTGCACACCACCGCGATCTGCTCGAGTGCGCCGGGCACCTGCCGCCCGACCCGCCGGATCGCCGAGATCAGCTGCGTGATGGTGTCCTGGGTGGCCACCGCATCAGCCAGGATCGTCGAGTCCACCGCACGCCTACGGCGACCACGCAGGATCCCGGTCTCCTGCACCACCTTGCGCACCGCGTCGTTGATCCGGTGCGGCCGATCCGATTTCGCCAACCGCCGCCGCCAGTACACCAACGTGGACGCATCGAACCCCGCATGGTCTAACGCCATCCCGGTCGCGACCTTCCACCGCAGATCACACCGCGCCGCCTCAGCGGTCTCCCGATCCGAGAAATCATGCAACGTCTGCAACACCAAGATCGAGGCCATCACCGACGCCGGGATCGACGGCCGGCCCTTACCCGACGGGAACAGATCCTCAAACTCCCCATCAGCAAACAGATCCAGCCGATGATCAGCCAAGAACGCGAACATGCTCCCCGCCGCCACCAGATGACCCACCAGCGCCTGCGCGTCCAACAGCTCCCGATCAGCACGCTCCACACCCTGCACGAACCGATCCTCCCAGCTCAGCCCCACATTTCGAGCCGACACGCCGATTATTCAGCGCCC
>NZ_DASYTH010000402.1:0-2471 GCF_036002505.1 Actinophytocola sp.
TTGAACGGTCCGGGGGCCATCCACGTCCTCGAAGACGGGCGGTTCGTGTTCGCTTCGTTGGCGACCTCGACCCGGGTGTTGTCGGTGATCGAGCGGCGGCTGCCATCCGGTGCCTTCGATCCCACGTTCTCTGAAGACGGCTGGTTCGTGCTCGAGCGCGAGGACTTCGGCGATCCCTTCTGGTGGCTCAACAGCATCGCGGTCCTTCCGGACGGCCGGATCCTCGCCGCCGCAAGCGTCTACCTCCCCGACTCGGGCTGCGACCGCGACCGGGCCTGTGACGTTCCGACCGGCCTCCTGCCCGGCCTTCCGCAGATGGTGGGCATGTGATCGGCATGGATGTGGTCGCTGACCTGCGGGTTCGGGGTGGTGGGGGCGTGCGCGGCGTGTATCTACGCGCGGGGGTCGGGTGTCTTGGCGTCAGCTGCTGGGCGTGAAGTCGTGGTAGTGGGCGGGTTCGCCGAGGTCGAGGGCGGTGAGGATGGCCCGCTGGCCGGGGGTGAGCGCTGATCGCTGGGCGACGGTGCCGGCGGTGGTGGCGAGGGTGACGAGGTGGAGGCGTTGGAGCTCGTTGCGGGTGTTGCGCCAGGTGTCGCCGGTGGTGGTCTCGATCACGCGGATGAGCAGGAGGGCGAGCCAGCACAGCTGGACGTGAGCGGTGATGCGGTGCTCGAGGCGGTGGTAGACGGGGCGCAGATCGAGCGTGCTCTTCATGTCGCGCCAGCCGCGCTCGACCTCGCTGAGAGCCTTGTAGCCCAAGGCGATGTCGGCGGCCGACAGCGACGGGTCGGAGCAGCGCAAGAGGAACTTGCCGTCGAGGCGGGCGTCGTTCTTGATGGCGGCGGCGTCGATGCGCAGGAGGCCGCCGGGGGTGACGCGCAGGTAGCGGTTGTAGGCCGGCTTGGTGCGCAGCGCCCCGCACAGCTCGGCCCGCTTGCGGGCGGGGAGCCGGTCACTGTTGGCGATCTCGGCTTCGAGTTGAGCGACGATCTCCCCGCGGACGTGGGCGTCGCGTTCGGCCTGCTCGGAGTTGCGGGCGATGACGAACCGGTCGTGCTCGCCGACGCGGACTTCCTTGACCTCGAGGTTGTCGGCGACGCGTTGGTAGCGGCCCTGACGGGACAAGGCGGCCTGAACCTCGGCGCTGTCGGAGCGCAGCTTCTCGGCCACGATGTAGTGGCCACCGGCGGTGGACAAGACCCGGCGGTTCGCCGCCGACGCGAACCCGGCGTCGACGACCCACACGGCCCGGTTCAACGACCAGCCGGCCAGGTCCCCGCGCACCTCGTCGAGGACGGTCTGGTCGCTCGTGTTGCCCGGCCACACCCAGGCCCGCACCGGGATCCCGCCCCGGGTCACGGCCATGCCGACCACGACCTGGGGCAGGTCGGGCCGGTGGTCCTTCGAGTGGCCGTGGCGGCGGAACTCGTCGGGCCGGTCGACCTCGAAGTACGTCGAGGTGGTGTCGAAGAACACCAGATCGACCTCCAGGGTGAGCAGATCAGCCACTGCGAAGAACACCGCCCGCTGGATCTCGGCCAGCGTGGTCAAGAAGAAGTCCATGGCCCGGTAGCACGTGTCGTCATCGACGTCGGCCAGGCCAGGGATCCACACCCGCTCGCTGATCCACCGACAACCCGCCAGCTTCGAGGACGGGTCCAACGCCCGGTTGGCCACCATGGCGAAGATCACCCGCTCCACCGCCTCCGCCTCGATCCGGTAGCGGCGCCGCGTCCGGCGGGCGACGTCGCGCACCTCGCCGCCGATCCCGAGCCGTTCCCACAGCCGGTCCAGCACCCACGCCCCGCCCATCGGCCGGGACTCGATGACCTCGACGTCGCCGCTGGTGACCGGCGCGTCGGCCGGGTCCAGCACCCGGGCGATCGAGCCGACCAGACGGGCCAACGCCTCCCGGTCGACCTGGTCGGCCCGGCCGAAGTTGTGGATCACCCGAGCCGTCGACACGCCGGTCTCGGGGTGGCGCTCGTTGTGCGCCAACTGCAGATAGCAGACGACAGTGCCGTCCTGGTTGACCCGCCGCGTCTCCCGCAAGTACACACCTACACCGTAGACGCGATGTCCCATACCAGCAGCGGATACTCACACAATCGTGTGCCTACAAGATCAAGCCACCCACCGCTCCCGCAGCGCCGCGACCAGCACGAACACGTCACAACCGGCCCTCATCTGCCCACCATCTGCGGAAGCCCGGCCTGAGCCAGCAGGGGCTCACCGATCGGATCCATCGCCTGGAGCAGCAGCTCGGCGCCCGGCTCTTCACCCGCACCACGCGGCGCGTCGAGCTCAGCGCGATCGGGGCCGAGCTGGTCGACGAGGCCCGGTCGCTCGTGGAGGAGGCCGACGAGCGGTGGGCCCGGATCGTCGCGCGGGCCGCCCGTCCGCCCGGGCGGCTCACGATCGGGGTCAGCCCGTCGCTCGTGTTCGGGGTGCTGCCGCGACTCGTCGAGGCG
>NZ_DASYTH010000403.1:0-36362 GCF_036002505.1 Actinophytocola sp.
ACCGGTACGATTCGAAGGTAAATACGTTCCACGTTCGGAGCTATGGCCTGCTCAGGAGCAAACCTGCGTACCCGGCTCCCAGGCGACGGGACCGGCGCCGGTCAGCAGGCACTGCGGTCCACGCCGGCGATCGTCACAGGCATTCAGGCGACGGCTCCTCCTGCCACGAGTAGAAGTGGGTGATATTGACCCTGAACTCGTCGCCGGGCAGTTGTTGCTGAGAAGGCACATCCACGATCAACGCCTCCCCACCCCGACAGATGGTGATCCTCCCCTGCCACTGGAAATCCGGGGCGAACCGGCTGAAGGCATAGCTTCCGAATGTGAACCAATCCGTGCACTGATAGTCGCCTTCCGGGTTAGGGCCACAGATTTTGATCGGTTGCTGGATGGGCGCGCTGGCCGCCTCGGACTCAGTCTTCAGGGCGATGACCTTCCCGCCGTCTTCGGCGGCAGCCGAACCAGACCACACGGCCACCCCGAGACCCGCGACGGCGGCGGACAGCAGTACCGCCCGCCCGAACCGCGGCACGCGACCGACCAATCGCACGAAACCGTTGTTTCTGACCAAGACGAAACCCCTCCAACCAACATGACAGACTCCGGAGAATACCGGTACGATTCGAAGGTAAATACGTTCCACGTTCGGAGCTATGGCCTGCTCAGGAGCAAACCTGCGTACCCGGCTCCCAGGCGATCTGCCTGAAGCTGAGTCGCGGGAGTTGCGGGTCCCGCGCACTGACGGACGACCACGGTGTGGTCACCGATTCGAACTTCACCACATCGGTATGGTACTGCTCATCGATGTTTGCCTCCGCGCGATAGGCGACCTCGTGGTCAACTCCGCCAGGGAAATCGCTGATGGTGCCGACGATGGTGAATTGGATACCGTACTTCCACCACCACTGGTTCCAGGACGGCTTTCCATACACGACTATCGGAGACTCGCCGACGTTCTCGAGCTCCGTGCAGGCCGGGGCGTTGTAGTTGTTGGTGCCCTTCGCGAACACGCGCATGTTCTTCGGGACCTGGTAACTGGGAATCAGATACCCGGGCGGGACGTCTACTTCGACCTGCTGGCCGTTGGATCCCGCGTTGGCCGAGCCGGCGGTCGAGAAGCCGGCAATGGCGGACACCAGTGCCGCGGCCAGCGCCAGCACGGTGTTCCGCCTCATTCGGCGACTGGGTTTCTTTTCGGTGGGCGATGAAATGATCTGCACCTTTGACAACCTCCGCTTTCGGCTGCGACGAGCCTTGATCGATGTCATGTTGCGAGCGGAAGCGGGATTCGCCCCGCACCTACCAGGATTGCCGAAGGCGGAGTTTTCGGACAGGAGATCCGCGGTGGGTTGACCTCGATGTGAGCGATTTCCGGGAACCTGCGCGGTTTTCGGGCGCTTTCAGCTCGGGAGAGTGTCGCTGGCGAACATGTCGTGCACGTCGGTCGGGACGTCGGCGGCGTCGAGCATGCGCAGGTCCTCACGGGTGGGGGCGAGCTTTCCGCGCAGCCGGTTCGCCTGGCGCGTGGTCATGTCGCCGAGCACCTGGCGGACCAGCCGCGCGTTGCCGTGGTCGGCGCCGCGGGGAATCGAGGCGAACAGCGCGTGGGCCGCCGAGCGGGCGGTCCCGGTCAGCTCGAAACCCTGCGCGTCGGCCTGCCACACCAGGATCTGGCCGAGCTCGTCGGTGGAGTAGTCGGTGAACCGGACGTGCCGGGAGAAGCGGGAGGCGAGCCCGGGGTTGGCGCGGATGAACCCGGCCATCTCGTTGGTGTAACCGGCGACGATCACCACGACCTCGTCGCGGTGGTCCTCCATCAGCTTCACCAGGGTGTCGATCGCCTCGCGGCCGAAGTCCTGGGTGACGCCGGCGGGAGCCAGCGCGTAGGCCTCGTCGATGAACAGCACGCCGCCGCGGGCGCGGTCGAACGCCTCCCTGGTTCGTTGTGCGGTGTGGCCGATGTACTCGCCGACGAGGTCGGCCCTGGACACCTCGACCAGTTGGCCCTTGGGCAGCACGCCCATCGCGGCGAGCAGGCGGCCGAAGAGCCGCGCCACGGTGGTCTTTCCGGTGCCGGGCGGCCCGGAGAAGATGAGGTGCCGGCTGAGCGGCGGTACGGGCAGGCCCGCCTTCTCGCGGAGCTTGGCGGTGGACAGCAGGTTGACGATGTCGGCCACCTCGCTCTTGACGCCGGGCAGGCCGACCATGCCGGCCAGCTCGTCCAGCAGCGTGGCGACGTCGTCCCGTTTCGACCGGGCCCGCCCGCCCGGCGTGTCCGGCAGGTCGTCGGGCAGCAACCGCGTGAGGTCGGTCTCGCCGGCGTCCGGCATGGTCGCCAGGCGCTGCGCCTGTCTGTTGATCATGTCCTCGAAGACCTGCCGGGCCACCCGGCCGTTGCCGAAGTTGATGTCCCGGGGGAGCGAGGAGAAGTGCTCGACGAGGGCTTCCCTCGTGCCGTACTCGAGGGAGAACAGGTGCTCGCTGCACAGTTTCTCCACGATGTCGGCCAGCTCACTGTCCGAATAGGACTCAAAGGTGATCGTTCGGGCGAACCTCGACCCCAGACCGGGGTTGGTCGACAGGAACTCCCGCATCTGGTCGGCGTAGCCCGCCACCACGACGACGAGGTCGTCCCGGTGGTCCTCCATCATCTTGACCAGCGTGTCGATGGCCTCGCCACCGAAGTCGTTGGCACTGCGGGAAGTGAGCGTGTACGCCTCGTCGATGAACAGCAGGCCGCCCAGTGCCTGCTCGATCACCGCGGCGGTCTTGGCGGCGGTGTGGCCGACGTACTGCCCGACGAGATCCTGCCTGGCCACCTCGACGACGGTGCCGGTCCGCAGCACCCCCAGCTCGGCGAGGATCCGGCCGTACAACCGGGCGACGGTCGTCTTGCCGGTGCCCGGCGCGCCCGCGAAGATCAGGTGCCGGCTCATCGGCGGGGTGGGCAGGTTCGCCGCGCGCCGCCGCTCGGCCAGCATGGTGAGGTTGATCAGGGAGCCGACCTCCTGCTTGACCCGGTCCAGCCCGATCAGCGAGTTGAGCTCGGCCAGGCGGCCGGCGACCTTCGACGTGGACTCCCGGCCGGCCGCGGGCAACTCCGGCACCTGCGGCCGCGGCGGCGGGACCGCCGCGGGTTCCGCGGCGAGGTCGTGGCCGGCCTCCGCGGGCGGACCCGCCGGTTCGGGCACACCCGGCGCCCGGTACACGTCGGCGCCGCCGTTGTGCTCGATCCGGCAGTCGTGCAGCGCCACCGGCTCGAACGTCATGACGGCGACGCCTTCCTCGGCGTTGCCGAACACCGCGCAGCCGGTCAGCGTCGCGCGGGCACCGGTGTCCAGGCGCAGGCCCGCGGCACCCGAGTCGTGCAGCCGGCACCCGGTCAGGGTCACGGTGCCGGCCCGCCCGACCCGGACGCCGTCCGAACCGCTCCCGGCCACCTCGCACTCCTCGACCGACACCTCCGCGTCGAGGCTCATGCCCGTTCCCGGACAGTCCACCAGGGACAGACGGGCCAGCCGCGGCGAACCGGAACCGCTGACCACGACGCCGTGCCGACCCAGCTCGCGCAGCTCGATGTCGCTGAAGGAACCGTCCGCGTCCTCGACGACGAGCCCGTCGGTGGCGGTGGCGATGACGGCGTGCTCGACCACCACCCGGCTGCCCGCGTCGACCCGCAGCCCCGCCGCACCGGCCGACCCGAAGCCGCATTCGGTGAGCTCGGCGAACGATTCGCCGGTGACGTGCGCGGCATGGGACTCCGTCGAACCCATGCGGCAGCGGGTGACCGTGGGCCGCGCCCGCCCGTCCACGGACAGTCCCGGCCCGAGTCCTCCGGCGAGGCCGCAGTCGTCGAACTGAGGAGCCGCTTCGCCCGCCACGTAGGCGCCTCCGCTGATCCCGAAGGCGTTGACACCGACGAACCTGGTCGTGCTCCCCCGGTCGGCGGCGAGCGCCGCACCGTCGCTGCCGGTGATCGTGCAGCGTTCGACCGTGCCCGCGGCCCCGTCGAGCGAGCACACGCCGTTCCCGCCCACCTGCTCGATCGTGCACTCGAGCACGACCGGCGCCGCGTGGTCGCGCAGCACGATCGCCGACGTCGCGATCTCCCGCAGATCCACCCGTTCCAGCGTTCCCGTGCACGGACCGTCCAGCACGATCCCGCCCCCGACGTGGTTGCGGACCGCGCAGTCCACGACGTCCAGTGTGGACCGGCCGCGCGCCTCGACCGCGACCGCCGACTGCGCGAGCACCTGGCAGCGATCCAGGCGCAGGGCACCGTTCTCGACCTCCACCGCGGGGCGGTCGGCGTCGCGGTGGTGCACGTGGACACCGCGCAGTCCGGCACTGCCGCCGCGCAGGGTCACCGCGGCCGTGCCGAACGACATGCTGTCGTCGACGGCGATCTTGACGATCTCGGTGGGCCGGCGCGCCGAGAGCAGCACACCGTCCGAAAGGGACACCGCCTCGAAATAGGTTCCCGCGGCGACCAGAACGGTCGTCCCGGGTGCGGCCACGTCCATCGCCGCGCTGATGCTCTGGTAGCCGCCGGGACTGCCCGGATCGACCACCAGCACCGGACCTCCGGCGTCTTCCCGCTCCCAATCGGTCGCCACGGCCAACGACATGCTCCTCCGCCTCCCTGCCCGGTGCGGCTTCGGACACCCGAACTGTCGGACGGCGTTTTCGCTACACCAATGTCAATCCCGGTGGCCGGGTGGAACCGCCGGCCCGTGAGCGTGCCTACCATGCCTGAGAATCCGGCTGTCCTGGCGGAAAGGACGTTACTGTGCGTCGCGCAACGGGTATTGTCGGCGGACTCGTTTTCTTACTCTGCTGTAACGTTTTCACCGCATTCGCGCAAACCGCCATCCCGGAACGTGAGCCCGGCGGCCAGAACGGCGGCGGGTGCGCGCCGGGTTCGCCGGTCGTGTCGAAGGCCGTGCCGTGGCCGTCGGTCAGGCTCGGGCTCAGCCAGGCCGGACGGTTCAGCGAGGGCGGGAGCGTCACGGTCGCGGTGGTGGACACCGGGGTCTCGGCGGCGGCGAGCGCGCTGTCGGGCGCGGTCGCCGCCGGGGTCGACCTCACGGCGCCGGGCCGGGGCCGTGCGGACGGCGACTGCGCCGGCCGCGGCACGTTCGTCGCCGGCATCGTCGCGGCGCGCCCGCGGGACGGCAGCGGGTTCGCCGGTGTGGCGCCCGCCGCCCGGATCCTCCCGGTCCGGGTCACCCCGACCGAGGACCTGGTGGCCGCCGACGTCCTGGCCGCGGGCATCAGCGCGGCGGTGGACCGGGGGGCCTCGGTCGTCGCGGTCACCGCGTCGTCGGTCGCGGACAGCCCCGCCCTGCGCACCGCGGTACTGGACGCCTTGCGCCGCAACGCCCTCGTGGTCGCCCCGGCCACCACGCAGGCCGCGCGGAATCGCCCGGCGCCGGCCTTTCCCGCTCACTACGAGGAAGTGCTGGCCGTGACGGCGCTCGGGGTGAACGGGGCCAGTGCCGCCACCGGCGAGTCCAGGGTCGACCTGGCGGCGCCCGGTGCGGACGGCGTGGTGAGCCTCGCGCCCGCGGGCGACGGGCACGTCACCTCCAGCGGCGACGAGGTGGCGGCGGCCTTCGTGGCCGGCGCCGCCGCGCTGCTGCGCTCCTACCGGCCCGAGCTGAGCGCCGCCGCGGTGCGGCAGCGGTTGCTGGACACGGCCGACCGGGCCGTCGGGCCGGGGTTCGGCGCCGGCGTCGTCGACCCGGACCGGGCGCTCACCGAGGTGCTCTCGCCGGACGGCGGCGGCCGCCCGGCGAGCCCGGCCGAGCGGATGCCGCGGCTGGCGGAGCCGCCCGCGGCGCCAGTCAGTCCACTGTGGACCGTTCTGCCGGTGGCCGGGGGCGTCGCCGCCGTGCTGGCGATCGCCGGCACGGCGGCGTTCGTCGTCAGGCGGCGGCGTCCGGCGCGGGCTCACCCGCGAACGCCGTCTGGATCAGGCTGACGCCCCGCCGGGAGGACAGCTGCGCGCGTCCCGGCGGCAGCAGCCGGCCCTTCGGCCCGCCGAAGGGCGCGTCGCCGGGCGGGCAGGACAGCAGCAGATCGGCCACGTTCAGGTCGCGCAGCTGGCGCAGCAGGTAGTCCGAGCTGGTGCGCGCCGAACCGGCGGAACCGCGGGCCAGCACCAGGTACATCCCGATCTCGTGCGCAAAGGGCAGCAGGTCGACCAGCGGCTCCGTGGCGTCGTTGCCCGCGATCAGGTCGAAGTCGTCGATCACGTAGAAGATCAGCGGGCCGTTCCACCAGTCCCGCCGCCGCATCCGGTCCGGCGTGATCTCGGCGCCGGGCAGCCGGACGCGGAGCTGCTCGCTGGAGCCGAGGATGAAGTCCTTCGCCTGCTGGCTGGAGAAGGCACAGGCCAGCCGGTACTCCTCGGGAACCCAGTCGTAGAGCTCCCGGCGCAGGTCGATCATGATCACCTGGGCCTCGTCGGGGGTGTACCTGGTGGTGATCGCGCGCAACGCCAGCCGCAGCAGGTTCGTCTTGCCGCTCTCCGCGTCGCCGAGCACGAGCAGGCTCGGTGCGGTGGCGAAGTCGTGCCACACCGTGTCGGCCGTCTCGGCCAGGCCGATCGGCATCCGGAAGTCGCCTTCGGGCGCGGGCAGCTCTTCGGCGGGCAGCAGGTGGGGCAGCATGCGCAGGCCCGGTGCCTTCGCCCCGGCCCAGCCCTCGGCGACCGATTCGACGAGCTCGCCGACGGCCTTGGCGAGCTCCGCGGTCTCGGACGTGCCGTCGATGCGCGGGAGCGCCGTCAGGTAGTGCAGCTTCTCGGAGGTCAGGCCGCGGCCGGGGAGCGCGGGCACGGTCGCCGCGGCGCGGATGTCGATGACCGAGTCGACGTGGTCGCCGAGCTTGAGCTCGAGCCGGGTGCCGAGGGCGTCCCGCACGCTGAGCTGGATCTCGTTCCACCGGGTCGCCGCGATCATCACGTGGATGCCGTAGCTGAGCCCGTCGCGGGTCAGGTGGTGCACCCGCTCGACGATGTCCTCGAAGTCGCTGCGCAGCACGCCCCAGCCGTCGATCACCAGGAAGACCTCGGCGTAGCCCTCGTCGTCGACGAAGCCGCCGTCGCGCAGGCGGGCGCGGAACGTCGCCGCGCCGTCGATGCCCTGCTCGGCGAAGAGCCGTTCGCGGCGGGTGAGCAGGGACGTGAGCTCCGCGGTCAGCCGGTTCACCCGGTCGGCCTCGTGCCGGCCGACGACCGCGCCGACGTGCGGGAGGCCCGCGAGCGGGGCGAGCGAGCCACCGCCGAGGTCGAGGCAGTAGAACTGGACCTCGGCCGGGGTGTGGGTCAGCGCGAGCCCGGTGATCAGCGTCCGGATCAGGGTGCTCTTCCCGCTCTGCGGGCCGCCGACGACCGCGACGTGCCCGCCCGCACCGGACATGTCGGCCACCAGGAGGTCCCGCACCTGCTCGAACGGCCGGTCCACCACCGCCACCGGCACGCAGAGCGGGGGCCGGACCGCGGCGCCGGCGGGACAGAGCCCGCGCACCGGGTCGATCTCCAGCGGCGGCAGGAGCTGGTCCAGGGTGGGGGACTCGGTCAGCGGTGGCAGCCAGACCTGGTGCGCGGGGGGACCTTGCTGGACCATCCGGTCGATCAGCGTGTCCATCACGGTGGCCCCGCCGGCGTCCGGCTCGGCCTCCGCGTCGGGCGCGGTCCCGGCGGGCTCGGCGTCCGTGGCGGGCGGGTCCTGCCGGATGGTGTCGTAGACGTGGATCTGGCTGATGGCGGCCGCCTCGGACCGCTGCTCCTCCGGTACCGGGGGGCGGTAGGCGCCGGAGACGTAGGCGGCCCGGAAGCGGACCATCGAGCTGCCCTCGAACCGCATGTACCCGTGGCCGGGCGCGGGCGGCAGCTCGTAGGCGTCGGGCACGCCGAGCACCGCCCGGCTCTCCATCGCGGAGAACGTGCGCAGGCCGATCCGGTACGACAGGTGGGTCTCCAGGCTGCTCATCCGGCCGTCCTCCAGGCGCTGCGAGGCGAGCAGCAGGTGCACGCCGAGGGAGCGGCCCAGCCGTCCGATCATCACGAAGATGTCCATGAAGTCGCGGTACGCGGCGAGCAGCTCGCTGAACTCGTCCACGACCACGAACAGGGTGGGCAGCGGGTCGAGCGGCGCGCCGGCGGCCCGGGCCTTGCGGTACTGGTGCACCGAGTTGAAGTTTCCGGCCCGGCGCAGCAACTCCTGCCGCCGCATCGTCTCGCCGGTCAGCGCGTCCTGCATGCGGGCGACCAGCGGCAGCTCGTCGGCCAGGTTGGTGATCACGGCCGAGGTGTGCGGCAGGCGGTCGAAGCCGAGGAACGTGGCCCCGCCCTTGAAGTCCACCAGCACGAAGTTGAGCATGTCGGAGGAGTGGGTGGCGGACAGGGCGAGCACGAGCGTGCGCAGCAGCTCGCTCTTGCCGGAACCGGTGGCGCCGACCAGCATGCCGTGCGGACCGAACCCGCCCAGCGCGGACTCCTTGAGGTCGAGCTCGACCGGGGTGCCCGCCGGCGTGATCCCGATCGGCACCCGCAGGTGATCCGACCACGTGCGCCGCGCCCACACCGCCCGTATGTCCAATGTGGACAGCTCGCCCAGGCCGAGCAGGGTGGGGAGCTCGATCATGCCGCCGTCCCCCCGCTCGGCCAGATCGCCCCCGCTGGCCGGGCGGAACGGGGAGACGGCCTTGGCCAGCGCGGTCGCCCTGGCGATGCTGAGCTGATCCGGCCGGCCCAGATCCGTGCGCCGTTCCGTGGCGCCGCTGCCCGGCGCGGCGGCGGCGGTCATCGTCAGGCCGTCCTCGTCGATCTCGAGCACCAGCACGTCCGCCGCCGCCTGCGCCGGGACGCCGTCGCCGATGTCGACGAGCACGGCGTTGCGGTAGCCGGCGCCGGCCAGCCGGCTGCCCTCGGGCCCGCGTTCGCCGTGCAGGACGACGACCGTGTACGGCTCCTCCCTGGTCGGCGCGGCCCCGGTCTGGTGCCGGTCGCGGTTGGCGAACTCCTCACCCAGCAACGACTCCAGCTCGTCGAGGCCGTCGCAGAACAGGCGCACCGGGCCCGCCGGGTCCCGCTCGACCGGGTGCATCGCGTGCGGCAGCCACTTGATCCACTCCCAGTCGGCCCGCCGGTCCTCGTCGGCGCAGATCACCACCCGCAGCTCGTCCGGGCCGTGGAAGGTGACGAGCTGGCCGAGGATCGCCCGCACGAACCCCGCCCGCACGTCCGGCCGGTCCGCCACCGGGCGCACGACCACGTGCCGGAACCCCCGCAGGAACAGCGCCACCGGGAGGTCCCGCACGGTGCTGTAGGCGCGGATGAACCGGCGCAGGGCGAGCGCGGACAGCGGTTCGAGGTCCTCGACGGGCTTGCTCTGCACCGGCGCGATGCCGACCGCCAGGCGCTGCTCGCCGACGCCGACCCGGATCTCGGCGAAGTCGTCGTGCGCGCAGCGCCGTTCCCACAGGCGGTCGGTGAGCGCGATCGACCACAGCGCGTCCGGCGCGGGATGCCGCCACCCCACCGCCTTGTGCTGCTCACCGAGCGTTCGCCGGGCGTACCTGCGCAGCTGGGTGAGGTACCGGAGGTAGTCCCGCCGGTCTCCGCGCATCTTCCGGCGGCGCTGCGCGGTGGCGCTGCCCACCTGTCCGAACAGCATCACCAGGGTCGAGACCACCATCAAGCCGCCCGCCATGTACATCAGGGACGGATTGCTCGGCGAGACGAACAGCAGGAGCATCGCGCTGGAGGAGACCGCCATCGGGATGTAGACGAGCATCTGCCCGAGCGCACCGGTCGGCGCCTCGGGCAGGGCCGGCGGCTCCTGGACGGACATCTCACCGCTGGGCAGTTGCGGGCCTTTGCGGCGAGGCGGCCGTATGAACAGAACCGTGCTCATTCGATTTCTCCTCGCGGTCACTACACGCTGAGCCTCCAGTGTGTCAGAATCTTCGCCGCTTCCCCAGGAGCCGCGAAATGGGGTGATTTCGGATGACGACCAGCGACCCGGGTGACCTTTGCCATCTCACGGTCGTCGGGCCGCACAGGGCTCTTGACGTGGCATTACCCGCCTATGTGGTGCTTGCCGAGCTCCAGCCGGGACTGCTTCGCCTGGCCGGCGAGGAGTCGGTCCGGTCCAGCTCGGACGGCGGTGGTTGGGTTTTGCAGCGCCTCGGCGAGGAACCACTTGATATAGATTTAACGAGTCGGGCTCTCGGATTGCGGGACGGCGACACCGTCTACTTGCGACCGAGTGACGCGCAATTGCCGCCGGCCGATTTCGACGACATGGCCGACGGGGTCGCGACCGCGGTGCGGGACGGCGCCGGCCGCTGGCGGCCCGCCCACACCGGCGTCGCGGTGCTGGCCGTCGCCGGGGCCGGGATGACCGGCGCCGGCGGCCTGCTGCTCGCACCGGGCCCCCCGCTCGTGCGGGCGGGCGTCGCCCTGGCGCTGGCCGTGCTGCTCGGCGTCGCGTCGGTGCTCGCCGGCCGGATCCTGTCCGACGGGCGGGCGGCCGCGGTGTTCGGTGTCGCCTGCGTGGGCACCGCGGTGCTGGCCGGCTACCTGCTCGGCACCCTCCTGCTCGGCAGCGTTCGGCTCGACGCGCCGGCCCTGGTGACCGCCGCCGCCACCGGGGCCGGGGCGGTGGGCCTGCTCGCGCTCGGGCTGCCGCCGGCCCGCGGCCCGGCGCTCGGCGTGGCGGCCGCGGTGCTGCTGACCGTCGGCGCCGGCGTGGCCGGGACGGGTCTCGAACTGTCCACAGTGGGCACCTGGGCGCTGGCGCTGGTGCTGGCCGTCGCCATGATCGGTGCGCTGCCGAGGGCGGCGGCGTGGATCGCGAAGCTCCGCATTCCGCCGCTGCCCGCGTCGTTCGAGCAGCTGCGCGAGTACACCGATCCGGAACCCGGCCAGCAGGTGCTGGACCGCGCGGCGGCCGCCGACCGGCATGTGGCCGCCATGGCCATGGGGCTCGCCGCGGTGGCCGGCGGCGCGCTGGCCGTGCTCGGCTCCGCGGACCAGTGGGGCTCGCGGGCCTGCGCGCTGCTCGGTGCCTGCGTGCTGCTGCTGCAGGCCCGGGCGTTCGTCGCGATCTGGCCGCGGGTGGCGCTGATCGCCGGGGGCGCGACGGGCCTGGTGGCCCTGCTGGTCGGCACCGGCCTGGGCATGTCCGCGCCGAGCCGGTCGGTGTTCGGGCTCGCGCTCGTGGCGGTCGCGGCCGCGGTGGTGCTGAGCGCGCGATCCCTGGAGGGACGGCGGCTGATGCCGAGGTGGGGCTGGTTCGGCGACCTGTTCCAGACGCTCGCCGTGCTGTCTCTGCTGCCGCTGGCCGGCGTGGAGTGGGGGCTCTACGCGTGGGCGTACTCGCTGGGAGGGTGATCCGTGCAGTCCCGCCGTGACCTCGTGCAGGCGCAGGCCTACCTCAACGGCCGGCTGGCCTCCGCGCTGGTGCAGGCCGATCCGGACGCCAGCGAGACGCCGACGCGCAGGACCAGCATGGGCATGCTGATCGGGGTGGCGCTGCTGGTCGTCGCGGTCCTCGGCGCCGCCGGCTTCGCGTTGATCTTCGGCGGCCGGTCCGACCAGTGGCGCGAACCGGGGGCCTTCATCATCGACCGGGACACCGGGAGCCGGTACGTCCTGGCGGACGGCACGCTGCGCCCGGTGCTCAACCTCGCCTCCGCGAAGTTGCTGCTCGGCACGTCGATGCGGGTGGTCCGGGTGGCGCACGGCTCACTCGAGGGCACGCCGCACGGGCCCACCGTGGGCATCCCGGGCGCGCCGGAGGTGCTGCCCGGCCCGGGGCTCCGCACGAACGTGTGGCAGGCGTGCGCGACCGGCTCCGCGGCCGGGGACGAGCGGCCGGTGGCCCTGAGCCTCGGCACCGGGCCGGCCCCCGGCGCCCGGGAGCTGGCCGGGGACGAGGCGTTCTGGGTGACCGGGCCGGACGACGACCGCTACCTGCTGTGGCGCGGGCAGCGGCTGCGGGCGGCGGCACCGGCGCTGGCCAACGCGCTCGGGTACACCGAGGACGGTGCCAGCCGGGTCGCCGCGGGCCTGCTGAACATGATTCCCGCCGGGCCCGACCTGACCGGGGTGGACGTCGCCGGGCGGGGCCGGCCCGCCGCCGTGCTCGGCGGCACGCAGACCAGGACCGGCCAGGTGCTCGTGGTGCAGAGCCCCGGTGCGCCGGACCGCTTCCTGCTCCAGACCGGCACCGGGCTGGCCGCACTGTCCACTGTGGACGCACAGCTGGTGCTGGCCGATCCGGCGACCCGGGAGGCATACCCCGGTCAGCAGGTGCGCGCCCTGCCGCTGAGCGTCGCGGCGGCGGCGTCGGCCGCGCGGAGCACGGTGCCCGGGCGGGAGGGGCTGCCGACCACCCCGCCGCGCCTGGTGGCCGAACCGGGCGCCGGTCCCTGTGCCGAGCTGACGTCCCGCGCGGACGGCTACGGCGTGCGGCTGCTGGCCGGCAGACCGGCCGGGGGGCGGCCGCCGGCCGCCGAGCCCGCGATCACCGTGGGTCCCGAGGTGGCGGCCAGCATCTCGGTCACCCCGTCCGGCGGCGCGCTGGTCCGGCCGCGCCTCGCCTCGGGTGCGCCGGGGCTGGCCCGGTATCTGGTGACCGATCTCGGCGTGAAGTACCCGGTGACGTCCGCGGCCGCGGAGGCGCTGGGCCTCCCGCCGGCGGAGGAGATCGCCGTGCCCGCGGGGGTGCTGGACCTGTTGCCCACCGGGCCTGAGCTGGCCCTCCCGAGCTGATCACACCTTACAAGAAGGCAAGCTCCGGGGGCCTGCGCTTCTCGTCCCCGCCGCGGGCGTGGTGTCCTCGTTGCACAGGAACTGACGGCCACATGTGGAGGCGCAGTTATGGCCTACGACGACACCTTGCGGGGCAATACCGGAAAGATCGCCGGTGCCGAGATCTACTTCCACGAGCTCATCTCGGATCTGAGGAGGGTCGTGCGGGATGCGGAGAACGGCACAAGCGAGGCGGGAAAGGCGCTGAAGGCGCAGGGAATGGCCAAGTTCCGGCGCAACTTCCAGCAGTGGATGCAGGAGATCGCCGAGCTCGAACGTGACCTGAAGGACGTGAACCAGAAGACCCAGCACACCGGCAAGCGCATGGCACAGGCGAACCGGATGACCGACGAGCTGGGCGACATGTTCGTCGGGATCAACAGGGGAGCAGCCGGCCGGCATTAGGCTGTGTTTCCTAACTCGGGCAGGGCCGCCGATCGCCTTCGGCGATGGCCTGGGGTCGGGTTGCCGGGGTGGTTGCGGGCCGGTGGGTGGGCGTGTGTCGTAGGTGGTCCCTGGACGGGGCCTGCGGACAGGGCTCGTTCCTCACCCTGTCCTGGTCACCGTGTGGCGGCCGCCCTCGCCAAAGATTTGCGACCTCAGCGCACTTTCAAAACACGCGCTAGTTCAATTTCGGGGAGTGGAGCAAAATGGACACAGGCTATATCGAGTTCGACCGCCGGCGATCCCATGGCGTCAGTGAGGCGCTGGAGACGATCTGCCGGGACATGCAGAACGCGAAGGCGAGATTCATCGGAAACGTCCAGCACGAGCTTGGTGTCGACCACTGGCAGGGGCAGTCCAAGGACCAGTTCGATCGCGCCGTGGGCCTCATCGAGGACGCGCTCATCGACCTGACCGCCAAGGTGCGGAGCGCGAACAATGTCTTCAGCGAGATGGGTCAGATCATCAGGCGTACCGACGACGCCTGCGCCGACGGGATGGCCTGATGCCGCCGTCCAAGACGTGGATCAAGGTTGACGAGGCGGACTTCGGCAAGATGCAGTCGATCCTCGACGACATCGTGCGCACGGTGCTCGGCGATCCCGTCGTGTTCTCGGTCCTCCCCGGGCAACCTCCCGGTGAGACCGGGACGGGCAGCAAGCCGGGCGTTCTGAGGACGGCCACCGCCGAATTGTGCAAGTCGTTGGAAACGATGCGGACCACCCGTGTCAACGAGATACGAAAGCTTCGTGAAGCGCTTGGCACGTACGTCATCAAGATGCGGGCAGCCAACAACGACTCCGATCGGGCGGCGATCCCGTTCGAAGTCAAGACCGACACGACCGGCACGACCGGCCCCAAGGTGCAGCTGCCGGATTCGGTAAAGAAATGACGTGCGGCAGTACCCTCTGACCGCCCTCCAGGAGTGAGCATGTCAGCACCCATACCAAGGTGGGAAGACACCGTCCAGAAGGTCGGCTACACGATGGACCCCGACGACGGGAAGCTGCGCGACTCATTCATGTCGATGCGGTGGTTCACCGTGGACCCGGTCCTCCCGTACGAGTTCATGATGGTCTACGAGTTTCCCACCTGGCGGGGCATCGGGTTCAGCAAGGAGTTCACCGACGCGTGGTGGAAGTACGGCGAGCTGCTGCGCAAGGTGCAACGCGCCTTCGACGCGGGGCACTACTTCGGGAGTGTCGACGCGCCTTTCTCCCAGCCGTCCTTCGTCGACTCGGTCGCGGAGATCGACCGGTTCGCGGGTCAGCTGAGCGCCGCCGCCACGTCGATCGCCCAGATCCGGGCCATGATCATCGGTGTCTGGCCGCAAACCGCGGTGTGGGGCGGCGCGGCCGCCAACGCCGCCTGGGAGACCCTGGGCAGGTTGGCGGACGCCCTGACCGCCGATCACTCGGAGATCACCACCGGTCGCGTGGGCGACACCGTCTACCAGCCCGCGGATGCCGGCGGCGGGTCCTACTCCACACACCTGACCAGGGCCGAGCGAGCCCTGGACGCCTTCTACTGGGTCTTCGTCACCCAGGCCAACGTGATCAACGGTCAGGGGGTACCCAGCGGGCACGTGATCTATCCTGACGGGCACTCCATTCCCTTCCAGTCGTGGCCGCACTACTGGTGCGCGACTCTGTTCACCCAGCAAAATGTCGACTACATCAGGAACAAGGCGGACCAGCTCAGGGCGCAATCTGATAAGCCGCCATTTTTTATTGCTCAGGCGCAGTATCCGGTGCTTGCGGTCATCGGGGCCGAGATCGAGCCAATCCTCAAGAGCTGGCTGAAAGAGTTTCTCGTCCTGGCCGACAGCGCCGTCGACGAGTCCTACAAGAAGCTGATCAGCACCTACGAGGACGTCAGCAGCCGCATGACGTTTGTCGGGTCGGCCGCGGTGCAGCTGACCACCGACCCGGACAAGAGCACGCCGAAGTCCGAACTCGACGATCTGGTCGACGCCCTCAACAAGAACAACAAGAACACCGACCTGAACCTGAAAAATCTTGGCGACAACCTGAACGGCCTCAACAAGGGTGTCAACGACAACCTGAAGGGCCTCAACCAGAGTTTCGGCGACAACCTGACCGGCCTCAACAAGAACATCGGCGACAACCTGACCGGTGTCAACGACATCCTGAAAGGTCTCGGGCCCAGCGAGCTCAAGGTACCCGACCTGTCGTCGATCCTGCCCGGCTCGCTGCGTGGCCCCAGCTCCGACGTCAAGCTCGGCGGCGGCGGGCCGGGCGGTTCCCGGGGCTCACTGAGCGTGCCGGGCTCGGGAGTGGCGGCCGGCCTCGACGGCGCCGGCGGTCCCGGCCAGGTGGGCCGGCCGGCCGGAGGTGCGGCCAACCCGGCGAACCTGGTGGCCGGTCCCCGGGCCGGCAGCCTCGGCACGGGTGGGAACGGGGTGCCGATCTACCCGCCGGCGATGGGCGGCGGCGGTGGCATGGGCGGCGGGATGGGGGGACAGCAGTCCCAGGAGCGGGAGCGCAACGTCTGGCTCACCGAGGACCGCAACGCCTGGGAGCCAGACCGGACGGCGGCGCCGGGAGTGATCGGCCGCGGCGACGATCAGGCCGAGGTGGGCGATGAGCTCGCGGTCGTGCGGGGCACCGACAACATCCGCCGGGGCACCAACACCCGTGATTCCAACCGGCTCGCGTACTGAGCCACGAGCAGGGAGGCGAGGATTGATCACACCAGGACCGCAGGATTGGCCGGCGCCGGACCCGGGCGTGCTCGACGAGGCGATGCGGCAGCTGAAAGCCGAGCACGACAAGATCATCGGCGTGCAGCGGCGGATGAAGGAGATGAGCGCGACCGCCGCGTCCCGCGATCGTGCGGTCAGCGTCACCGTCGACGGCCGTGGCGAGGTCGCGCAGGTTTCGTTCACCGGCAACAAGTACCGGTCCATGCCGCCCGCCGAGCTGGGCAAGGTGGTCACCGAGACCATCGCCGAGGCCCGGCGGCAGGTGTTCGAGCAGCTCGGTGGCGTCATGGGGCCGATGCTGCCGCCGGGGATCGACGTGCGGGCCGCGCTCACCGGCGACCTGGACCTGACCGCGGTGGTCGACGACCTGGTCGGCGGTTTCGAGTTCTTCACCACGACTGGAAAGGACGAATCCAATGGCCTTCGGCATTGACGTGACCCGGCTTGACTCCACGCTCCAGTTCGCCCTCGGGGATGCGCAGTACAAGCTTCTGCGCGAGCTCCTGAGCGTCCGCGGAGATTTCCTGAAGGTGATCGAGGGGCTCGCCGTGCAGGAGCCGCTCCTCTGGGAGTCGATGCCGGACGTGGGACCGGAGGCCAGGGCCCTCGTGGAGGGAGCGCGGGCCATCGTCAAGTCCCTGGATCAAACGATAGGCGTCGTGCGGTCGGACGCCGATCAGACCGAGTTGAGTGCCCGGGTGACGAACAAAGCCGACGGCCTGATCAACGAGTCCGCCGACGGCGGCTTCACCGGCGTCAAGAAGCGCTGAGGACGACCGCGCCGCGATGTGCGGCGTGTTGGCCCCTGGCGTCGCCATGTTGGCCCGTGACGTCGTTGCGTTGGCTTGTGGCGCTGTCGTGTTGGCCGGGTGTGCGTCGGGGGTTGCCGTCGGCGGTGTCGTCGCCAGCCAACACACCTACGCCAGAGGCCAACACACCTACGCCAGAGGCCAACACGGCGACGTGGCGGGCCAACACGGCGAATAGAGCCAACGCGGCACACGGGTGTGCCGTTCGAGCACCAAGGACAATGGCGTCATGTGGCAGACAGCCCTCAACGGCGAGGCGACCGGCGACTACCGCGGAGCCTTTTCGGCCCGCCGGTAGTCCCGGCGCCGCGCCGTGTGCATCACGATTTCGGACGCCGCGAAATACCTGCTGTGGTTTGTCACCGGCGACGAGTTTCTCAGCGCGAACGAGGACGTCCTGGGCGCGCTCGGCAAGCTGCTGGCGGCGCTGGCGGATCGCGTCGAGACGGTGCTGGTCGGCGCCGCCACCACGCTGCTCCAGGTCGCCGACGCGGGGGTCGAGGGAGCGCTGGGCGAGGCGCTGCGGAATGTGCTGTCCGGATATGTGACCCGGCCGGGCATCCTCACCTGGATCTCCTCGTTCTGCGCGCAGGGCGGCGCGGTGCTCGAGCGGGTGGGGGAGCTGGTCGAGTACTTCAAGGTCACGATCATCGCCGACCTGTACCAGACGCTGATCGAGCTGTTGAACCTGGCACTCGGCATCGGTCTGTGGTGGCAGTCCGCGATCTTCCTGGCCGCCCGGAAGGTCGCGTACACGGTGTTCAAGAGCGCGTGGTTCACCGTGTTGCGCACGCTCGTGGAACAGGCCGGCAGCCAGTCCGTGAACAGCCTGCTCTCCCAGGTGTGGCAACTGCGGTGGGGGCACCGCAAGGTGCTCGACCGGTCGCTGGTCGAGGGCGCCGCGGCGGTCGGCTTCATCGGGGGCGGGCTCGGGACCGTGCTGCATCCCGTCAGCCGTCTCGTGGCCGGGCCGCGTGCGGTCGCCGGCTGGCAGCACGCGGTGGGTGTGGCGACGGGCGCGGTCCACGAGAGCCTCACCGAGTTCGTCGCCTCGGGCGCGCTCTCCGGAAAACCGTCGTTCTCCGGGATGTCGGCCGTGTCCGGCGCGCTCGGTCATGGGGTGGACCTCGCCGGCGCCACGGTGCAGGGCGGCCTGTACGGCCCGGGCACGCCACTGCACGCGGCACTCGCGCGGCTCCAGACGCTGCCGCCCGGCGGCGGCACCGCGCGCGATCATGGCGCACCCGTGCGGTCGTTCCCCGAGGAGGCGGCGAAGGGCAACGCACCGGACCGCAACGAGATCCCACAACCCCGGACCCCGGCCGGCCCGCCCGTCCTCGCCGAAGCCCCCGCACCTCCGGCTTCTCCCGCTTCTCCCGCTCCTCCCACCGGCACCGCCCCGCACACCCCGAGCGACGGCGCCATCCCCCCAGGCGAGCCCGGCACCAGCTCACCCGACTGGTCCGCGATCGGCGGACCCGGCGGTGATCCCCAAACCGTGGCCGAGCCCCCGTTCGCGGGCAGCGACGGCGCCGCGCCGATGTCCACACAGGACAGTCAGGTGGCCGGCGCCGGCCCGGTCGCATCGTCGCCCCCGCCGGCTCCGCTCGCGCCGGTGCCGCCTTCAGCCGGCCTCAGCGGGCCGACGGAGCACAGCGCCGACGGGATCATCCTGGTCGACCAGGCGCTCCCGCCCAAGGAGCTGGCCCGGGAGCTGGCCTACACCAGGCGCGCGCTGCACGCCTACGCCCCGATCGCCGCCGCCAACGCAACCGTCCCGGTCGTGGTGCACGGGCTCGGCGGGCGGGCGCGGCACGGCGACCGCGACCGGTCGCTCCGCAAGCTCATGCCCAAGCTCGCCGCCGAGCTGAACCGCCCCGAGCACGACGGCCGGACCGTCGAGCTCGTGTCCTGCGTCACCGAGCACCTGCCCGAGAAGGAAGCGCACGCCACGCTCCGCGGCGCCGCGAAGGCGCTCGGCCGGGACGTGATCAGTGGGCACGGTCCGATGTGGATCATCGACGCCGGCCGGCCCGAGGGTGCGGGGCTGTGGGTGGCCAGCGAGATCGGCCCGGACCAGCGGCCACGGTGGCCACCGAACGGAAAGATCTTCCGGTACCCGAAGGACGGCGGAGAGCCCGAGCTGATCGGCACCGGTTTCCACAACTGGGAGGACCACGCCCGGACGCAGACGAACCCGGCCGACCTCGTCATGCGCAAGTTCCTGACCAAGACAACCGCAGGTGCGCGCGGGCGCATCGCCCAGCTGACCGGGATGTACGGCGCGGTCGTCGACTACGTCCGCGAACCCCCGCTGGCCGAGGCGATCGCGCGGCGCAAACGGGACAAGAGGCGCGCCGTCCTCGACATGACCGACGTGCGGCAGCTCAGCGCGGTGCTGCACGAGGTCGACCGAAAGAGCGACGCCCTGCGGGAGCAGCTGAAGCGGGCCGATCCCGACGGCGACGCCGTGAAAGCGGCCGTGTCGGAGCTCGAGCAGGGATCTCGCCGGGCGCACCACCAGCTCTGGAACACGATCGCCTCGCTCGGTGAGGTCCCCGTCGGCTACCTCTCGCACCACGGCGGGATCGGTGGCCCACTCGCGGAGGTCAAGGACTACCGGGGACGCTCCGAGCTCGCGGAGTGGGTGCGGGACGAGGTGCTGCGGGCGCTGCCCTCGCTCGATCCCGACGCGGTCAGCACGGCGGTGGACAGGCGGCTGAGCGAGGAGGCGCTGTCCGGCAGGGTGCCGGGCGTCACCGGAGCGGAGGCCCTGTTCGACGGCACCGGAATCGTGCTCGACCTCGGGACCGGACCGGACGCGGCGGTGGTGACGATCCATGCGCGGCGTCCCTCCGCGTTCCGGCTGCAGAAGGCCCCCGGCGGCGAGCCGGCGGACGAGGGGTCCCGGCTCACCAGGGTCGGCCGGTCCGGGAGCCGCTCGGCCAACACGAGCACGGTCAGCTCGAGCATCGCCACGTCGGTCGGCTTCAACGGCATGACACCCGGTCTGCCCGGCATGCCCGACAACGTCAAGGCGACGATCTCCGGCTCGGTGTCGGCCGGCGGCGGGATCCGGACGACCCGGTCCCAGACCGCCGGCTCCGGGTTCCAGACCACCACCGACGTCGGCGTCCCGGCGATCGGCGTGCTGCCCACCCAGGCCCAGCTCTGGCACGGCCGGCCCACCGGCGTCACCCTCACCGTCGCCACCCGGACCGGCGTGACGACGACGAGCGCGCCGCGGAACGTGGTGGCCGCGCAGGCCATCACCGTCCAGCTGCTCAACGCGCTGGTGTTCGCCGCACCACCCACGCGCGGAGCTCCCGGCGGAAAGGCCTTCCGCATCCCGCCCAAGTCGGCGGTGGTCAACGTCAGGCTGCGGGCTGGCCTGCCCGAGACGGTCGCCGGCCTGTTGCCCGCCGGGCTCGGCAAACCGGGCGGTAAGGCCCGCTCCCGCTGGGCCCCCGAGCTCGGCACCGACTCGATCCGCCAGCACCTCCTGGAGATCACGGGCAACGGACGGGTGATCACCGGGCTGCACACGAGGACCGGAGCGCACGGACCGGGAAGCGGCCGGGACCGGTTGGACAAACCGATCTCCGGACACCTCGTCCTCAAGAGCCGCCTGGGAACCCCGGAGCTGATCACCGACCAGGCGACCAGGAAGTCCGGTCATTCCGGCCGGGAGGAGGTGGACGCCAGCCAGTCGAAGGGCAGCACCCGGTTCGTGCGCGGCACCGCCACCGCAGGCCCGACCTTCGCCGCGGGACCCGCGCTCAGCGGGGACACCCCGTACTTCCAGGGCAACATCGGTCCCACGGCTTCGGTCGATCGCAGTTCCGGCAACACCTCCGGGCATGCGGTCAGCACCGCCAGCGAGGTCCAGGACTGGAACTTCGGGGATCACCTGCTCTACCGCATCCCGTTCACCCTGTCCGTGGCGGCCCGGTTGACCGGCGCGCCCGACGTCGACTCCACCGCGCTGAGCGAGGGACCGACCGGATACGTGACGATCGTGGTCACCCGCGCCGACGCCAGGGCACACGGTTTCCCGCTGCCCGCGCTGCGCCGGGACACCCGCCCGACCACGGTTCCCTGGGTGAGCTCCACCACGGCCGGCAAGGAGGCGCCCTCCGCGGCCCACCAGCCGATGTACCAGGATGTCCGCGAGCTCGACACGACCGGGCTGCTCGACTTCACGCTCGCCCGGGTGCGCAGCCTCGACGCCAGCCTGGTGCCGCCGGACAACGCGCCCGTGGATCCGCCCAAGGCCGCCGGGCGCCGGCTCGCCGAGCGCCAGGCGGAGAACCTGCGGCGGCTCACCAGCGCCATCGACAAGCCGGGGCAGCTCCAGCCGCGGGTCGTGGAGCTGGAAGGTTCGAAGCTCGTGACGGTGGAGATCACACCGCACGTCATCGTCCCGAACCGCGACAAGGTCGACGCCCTGCGTGGCGGCGAGACCGAGGTGACTCCCGGCACCGGCAAGGAGTTCGGCAGGGGTGGTGCGCGCACCCTGTTCGGCGGCCGGTCGGTCGGAACCGGTGGCAGGATCGGTGTCGCACTGGCGGCCGGCGCGAACGCGGGTGGGCTCGCCGGCGTCCGGGCGGCGTTCGCCCGGCTGGCCGCGTCGTGGGGCTGGAGCTCGTCACGGTCCCTGGGCGGTTCGCGAACCCTGATCAGCGGTCACACGACGGAGACCGGCAGCGAGAAGCTCGAGT
Organism: Actinophytocola sp.; assembly: GCF_036002505.1. Classification (GTDB taxonomy): domain Bacteria; phylum Actinomycetota; class Actinomycetes; order Mycobacteriales; family Pseudonocardiaceae; genus DASYTH01. Next base: position 21,526 of record NZ_DASYTH010000403.1, read on the forward strand.
GGCACTCGGTTTCCGCCGAGCTCCGGTGGAGTGTGCGGGTCACGGCGGTCGACCGGCCGACCGCGCCGTCCGCCGTGGCCAAGCCGATCGAGGAACGCACCTACGAGCGCGAGGTGACCGTCAGCGCTCCCGGCGGCGCGACGCTGCTCGTGCCGGGCATCGACGAGAATACCGTGCAGCTGACCCATCTCGCCGGACCCGATGAGTCCACGGTGGTCCTGAACGACCGCCGCCGGGTCGAGCACCGGCAGCCGGTCAACCTCACCGGCCCCGCGGAGCTCGGCCGGCTGAACATCCCGCAGGACAAGATCAGGCTCGCGGTCGAGACCGTGCTGAGCTCCGCGATCGAGGTGAGCCGAAAGGATCGTCACCGCGTCAACTGGCCAAGTCCGCGCCGCCGGCTCGCCGGCGCCGGCCGGTGGTGGCCGGTGACCAAGAAGGTCACCGTGCTGGGCGACACCGGCCTGAGGTACGACGTCGACGTGCTGCCCCTGCTGAACGGTGCGGCCGGGACCGAGCTCTTCAAGCACCTGACCCCGCACGCGCTGCCCGGCAGCCTCCAGCCGGTCGTGAGCGGCGCCGGATCGGCCCGGCTGTGGGGAGGCCGGAAGCTGCGGCTCGAGATGCCGGGAACGACCACGACCCTGGTGGCCAAGCTGGGGGCCAGCGCGAGAGTGCACTCACCGCAACGGATCTACGACCCGCAGAACGGCTACCACCTCATGAAGGTCAGGGGAATCGCGGGCGGCATGTCCGCCACCGCCCAGTCGGACTCCGGGCCGGACGTGTCGGCGACGGCCCAGGTGACCGGTGACGCCGGCCGCGGCCACAAGAGCACGGGCCAGGGCGGGTACAGCTGGAGCCGGCGCAAGGGGAGCGGAAGGTCCACTTCGTACAACACGACCATGGTGTCACTGCACAAGTACACCGGCCCGACGGTGCTGCTGCAGGTCGCGGTGGACATCACGTTCGAGGGAACGGTCAAGGCCAAGGGGCTCAACCTGTTCCCGTTCGCCGAACCGGTCTCGACCACGGTGTCCGGCTACCTGACCATCAACGTTCCCGAGCACGTGGCGGACGAGTTGGCGCCGGTCGCACCGGTCGCGCGGCAGGAACCGGCGAGCACCGAGCCGCCCGCCACCCTGACGCACATGCCGGGGCGCGCAGTGGTGGACGCGGTGTCGGACTGGCACCGGCCGGACCCCGGCCGGGGCAAGCCGGCCTCGCTGGAGCGGTTGGCGTCGCGCCTGGTGGACTCGCTGGGGCCGGCTCCGTCCGCCGCCACCAAGCTGATCGACGAGGTGTCCGTGCGGGACATGGTGCGCGAGGCCGCGACCGAGCTGCTGTCGGTGGACTCGATCGAGGGCCAGACCGCCGATCTCTACAACGGGCTGCACCGCAGTTTCCCGAAGGCCGACGGAACGGTCGTGACGGTGTCGTTCCACCCGAAGGCCACGAACGTGAGCAAGGGCGGCGTGCCGCATCCGGCGGGGTACACGATCGGCCTGGTGAACGTCGCGACCGTCGGCACGGCGGAACTCGAGTCCGCCCAGCAGCGGCACGGCGGCACCATCGGCGACACCGACGCCGCCGATGTCCAGGGACCACCGGTGACCGGCGCCAACACCTCCGGCAACCTGTCCGTGGGCAGCACCGACGCGCGCAACGATCAGCACGACGAGGGCCGGCTGCAGGTCATGTACACGGAGGAGATCGGGGCCGGGGCGTTCGTTCCGCACACGGTCGACCACGAGTACACGGTGACGGTGTCGGTGGCGCGCGGTGCGCGCGCGGCGGAATGGACCGGTGACCCGGTCACAGTGGACGGTGCCGTGACGTTCCGGGTATCGGAGCGTTCGGCCGGGGTTCCCGGGATGAAGGAGAAGCTGAGGAACCTCGGGATGGCCAGCCCCAAGTACGACAAGCTGCCCGCGACACTGCCGGAGAAGCCCGGTGACGGCCCGTGGCGGCTGCCGAAGTCGATCGTGCCCGCGATCGAGGGCGTCGACGTGGGAACCGGAGACGGTGGCGTGCGCGACGCGATCTGGAGGGCCTTTGCCAACACCGGTGCCACCCCGGCGCAGCTGGCCCGGCACCGCGAGCTCTCGCTGACCGCGTGGATGAGCGTCGCGTTGACCGGAAAGCCGCCGAGCACCGGCCCGCTGTCCAGCGCGCCGGGGTTGTTCCAGCGCGACCGGGTGGGGGACTTCGGGTGGCAGGCGGTGTTCTCCGGGCAACCGGTGGCGCAGAACGGGCGGCGGATCTACCGCGAGCACCTGGTGCTCGACCTCGCCGCCGACCAGTCGGTGCAGGCGTCGCGAGTGGACACGAACGGCACGGTGGGGGAAACCCCGAACTGGGGCGACAATTCGGCGCCGCCGCCACCGGGCATCTTCACCGGTCCGCTGTTGCAGGCCCCGGCGGACTCGTCGGGGGTCAACGTGAGCTCCGCGGCGCGCACCGGCGTGACCGGCGAAGGGGACGGCCACCGGACGGCGACGGTCGAGCTGGCCGTGGAGTACGTGACCGATCTGCGGGTGCAGTTCGACCAGCGACCCGGGACGAAGCTGACGCCGGTGCTGGAGCAGGAGACCCGGCCGTCCGGCGGCCCGACCGGGACGCTGGTCCACTCGGGTGTCACGTTCGTGCTCCTTCTCAGCGACATCAAGAAGCTGGGCATGTTCGGCTGGCGGGAGCGGTTCCTGGCGGCCACCGACGACCCCGCGCTGCCGGAGAACGAGCAGGCGAGGATGCCGTCCACGCTGGCCGAGGTGAAGGTACCGGCGGGAACCCACCTGGAGGTCGTCGACGGCAAGCTCAGGCTGGCCGTCGGGCCCGGACCGGCCATGGGGAGCATCCTCGACCTGCCGTCCACAACGGACCGGGCGATCCTCGTCGTCGACCCGAACGTGCCCGAGGCCAAGGTGAAGGAGTTCACCGACAGGTATCCGCCGGAGGCCATCGAGTACTCGAAGTGGTTTCTCCCGCGTTTCCCCGTGTAACCAGCAGGTAACAACAAGATCCGGCGGTGCGGACCGGCGTGAACTCCTCGGCTTGCCCGAACGTGCCCGGGCCAGTGGCACATCTTCACGAGGCTGGGAGAACTCATGAACCAGGCCGTTCCCGATGTGACGGCTCCGCAGTCGGGGCTGCACCGTCTGCTGCTCGCGCTTGCCGGGCAGCTGCCGGTGGAAGTCGTTGTGCGTGCACGGAAGTCGCTGGCCGCGGGCGACGTGGTGGCCGCCGTGGCGGCGGTGGCCGAAGCGGCCGAGGAGGTCGCGGGCTTGTCGGTCAGCGCCACCCAGGCATCGTTGCTGCGGGAGGTGCTCACGGACCACCCGGCCGCCGGCGCGCTGGAGGACCTGGAGGTGTCCGACGAGCCGCCGATGCCGGTGCACCAGTTTTCCCCGACGGGGCCGGCGGATCTGCCGGCGGGGTCGCCGCCGTTGATGCAGACGCTGGACCTGACGTCCGCCACGCGGGCGCTGATCCGGCCCGACGCGGCCGATTCGGCCATGATCGCGCTGGCGTCCGGCGTGCCGGGCGCGAAGGGTCTGTGGCGGACGTGGCGGTTCGACCCGATCGGCGGGGACCCGCCGGTGCGGATCTACCTCGTGGAGGTGGCGAACGGTCCCGAGGTCGCCGACCATCGCCTGCCGGAGCTGGCCGCCGAGGCGCAGTCCGCGCTGACCGCCTTCGACCCGGTGCCGCCACAGGTGGAGGTGTACCGGTCGGGGGAGGAGATCCCGCCGTACCACCAGTACGCCAGGATGTGGTCGGCGCTGGTGTGGGCGGCGGCTCCGGTTCAGGAGATCCAGCTCGCCCGGGTGTTCGACCGGGCGGATCCGGTGACCGGCCCGGCGTTCGACCCGGATCACCCGACGGTCGGTGATCCGGAGGAACGGCGGCGGATCCTCGACCATCTCGACGCCGGCCTGATGCTCATGTCCACGATGTCCAAAATGGACGACGTGGTGTCACCGGAGCGCTTCAACGCGGTGCCGCTGAACTTCCGCACCGACGGCCGGTGGATCTGGACCGACGCGGTCGCGTACTACCTCGCCGAATACCACCTGGCACCGGACGCCGATCTGCTCGACCACATCCGGTCCGGTCCGGCGCCCGCCGAGCTGGACTCGGTCGACGTGCACCGGGCGCTGGCCTACCTGCAGGCGCCCGAAGAGGACGTCGTGTGGTCGCTGGACGATCCCGGCGCCAGGGACTAGCGCGTGTTTTGAAAGTGCGCTGAGGTCGCAAATCTTTGGCGAGGGCGGCCGCCACACGGTGACCAGGACAGGGTGAGGAACGAGCCCTGTCCGCAGGCACCGTCCAGGGACCACCTACGACACACGCCCACCCACCGGCCCGCAACCACCCCGGCAACCCGACCCGAGGCCATCGCCGAAGGCGATCGGCGGCCCTGCCCGAGTTAGGAAACACAGCCTAGTGCCCCGGCACAACCTTGCCACCGGCCGAGCGCCGCGGCTCCCCTGAACAATCGGCGGTTGTCGTGATCTTCGATGTCAATCCCAGTCCGGAGCTCCAGAAGTTCTTCGAGTTGATGACGGCCGACAAGTTTCCGGCGGTCATGGGAGGCGAGCTGGAACGCCTGAGCACGCTGCTGTCCAGGATCGGGGGCGTCAAGATCGGGCGGCTGGAGACGGCCGCGGAGCGTCTGGAGAGGGTGGTGCGCGACGGCTTGGGGGGTGAGTTCGCCAAGCAGTTGCGCACGGCGCTGGCGTCCTATGCGGACGGACCGAAGCTGTTCAAGCGGATGTCGTCGGGCGCGATCGAGATGTCGATGGCGCTGCTGTTCGTCCTGGTGCTCGTGTTGAACCTGAAGATCTCCCTGATCCTGGAGCTCATCCAGATGCTGCAGGAGCTGCTGTGGGCGCTGGTGTGCCCGCCGATGACGGCTCAGGTCATGGCGCGGATCAGCGTTCGCAGGTGGGTCATCTGGGTGTACCGGCAGCGGTTCAGCAAGCAGCTTGCCACCGTGGTCTCGCAGATGACCGGGCAGCTGAACAGCCAGCTGCTCATCAATTTCGGGACGCAGGGAATTCTGGCCCTCGACGGGAAGCTGTCGCACCACGAGAAGACCTTCACCGAAAGCGCGGGCAAGGCGGGCGCGGTCTCGGGCGGTTTCGGGTCCGTGCTCGAGCAGGCGACCGGGAAGCTGATCAAGTGGGCGCCGGGAATGGGCCCGCTGGCGCACAAGTACCTGTTGCAGGGCCTCAGCGGCGGGCTCAACGAGGGCCTGACCGGGCTGGCGCTGGAGGGGCAGTTCAAGCCGGCCGCGCTGTCGGCGGGGGGCATCGAGACGGTGATCCACACCGGTGCCCACGACGTCAACCACAACCTGCTGTACCACGGCGCGCCCGGCTCGGCGCACACCGGCAACCCGTTGGCGGACATCGCCAGGTTCCAGGAGCATCTGGACCGGCTCAACGCCTCCCAGCAGGCCGGTGGGGTGCCGGGCCCCGAGGGGCTGCCGGCGCCGGTGGGCACCGGTGGTCAGACCGGTCTGATCGAAGGCCCGACCGGCGAGGCACCACCACTCCGGCTGGAGCCGGCGCCCGAGCGCGCGCTGCCGGCGCCGGACTTCGCCAGCATCACACCCGCACCGCCGACCGGCGACGCGGCCGCCATCGCCGAGATCGGTGATCAGGCCGGCCAGCCCGCGCCGGCGCTGTCCGCGGACGACGCGGCCTCGGTGGTGTCCGACGACTCCACCGCCTTCGATGCGGCCACGGCGTCCTTTGTGGACGACGATGCCTCGACCGTGGTCTCCGAGCTCGGCTGGGGGCCCGGCGCCGATAACTTGTCCACATTGGACATGCCGAACCCGGCGCTGGTGGCCCAGGGCGTGCTGGAGCAGCAGGGCGGCCTGGTCGTGCAGAGCTGGGACGACCTGGCCTCGGTCCCGGACGGTGCCAGGGTGGTGCTGGTCCTGGCGCCCGCCGGGGCGACGCCGGAGGAGGTCAGCGCGGGGCTGGCGAACGTGCTGTCCCGGCTGGCGGTCGACGGTGTGGTGCTGGTGCCGAACGGCCCGGTCGTCGCGGACAAGAAGGGTGTGTCGGCGCCCGGCGGCTGGGACCGGATCAGAAGGAACTCGTCCCGCAGGTCCTACGCCACGACGGACGTGCGGGACCTCGCCGAGGCGGTCAACTCGGCGCCGGGCATCTGGCGCGCCGCCCGGCGCGACGAGGTCCTGCCGAGGCTGGCCGGGCCGAACCTGACGGCCGTGCCGGTCGCACCGTCCACTGAGGACTCTCCGGGGCCGCCGCCGATGCTCCTTCCGGCGACCCGGGAAACCCCCTCCCGGCAAACCCCGGCGCAGACCCCGGCCCCGCAAGCCCCGGCGCCGGCACCTCGCTCGGCCGTGGCGGACGGCGCCGCGCCGGCCGGGGCGACCCTGCCGGTGCCGCCCGCGGATCCTTCGGTTCGGGATCTGGACCGGATCCGCGGGGTGGCGGACCTGGTGGACCGGATCGCCGAGGTGTCGGATCTGGGCGAGGTGACGGATCAGGCCACGGCGACGAACCTGGGCGAGGTGGCCAGGCTGGTCATCGGCAGCAGCCTGTTCGGGATGGTGCCGGAGACCACCCCGGAGCAGTTGCTCGACTCGCTGGCGGAGATCCAGCTGCGCCAAGGGGATCACGGTGCGGGCCTGGCGGAGCTGAGGGAGCGGATCGAGCGCCGCGGCGCTCTGGTCGAGCGGGTGGTCAACTACCTGCGGGGAACGCTGAGCTCCTTCGTCCCCTACGGGGCCGACCTGCGGCCGGCCATCGCCGGGCTGGTGCCGGGGAAGGGGGCCGCCGGCGGGGTCCGCTACGCGGTCACGGGCCTGCTGAGCACCGCGGACCGGCAATGGCTCGAGGATCACGGGGCGGTCGTGGAGCTACCCGCCGACCCGGCGTCCGGCGGCGTCACGATCACGGCGCGGTTCATCCCGGACCCGGTCGGGCAGGGCCGGCAGACGCTCGTGGATCTCGAGCAGCTCTTGGCCAGGCTGCTGAGGTCGAACCCGGCCGACAATCACTACCACGCCGACATCCAGTGGTTGGCGCGCCAACTGCAGCTGGTGCGGGAGCAGGTGGTGCGGCTGGGCGTGGCGCTGGCCGGGCCGGGTGGGCGGCCGGATCCGGCGCGGGTGCGGGAGGAAGCCGCGAAGCTGAGGCCGATCCTGGCTGAGCTGCGTGACCGGGCGGCCCGGCTCTACGTCGAGGGCTCCGGGTACCGGGTGTGGATGCAGGAGATCACCGACCTGGTGGAGATGGGCCTGGTCTACGCCGGGTCGGCGGTCCGGGAGGTCTCCGACCCGACGCCACCGCGGGTGGCGCTCGTCGACGCGTTGCGGGACTCCTACGTCGAGCTGGATCGCATCGAGCGGCTGGTGAAGCTGGCGACCGACTACGCGGCGGCGCGGACCGACGCCGCCCGGCGGGCGCTGCTCGAGGAAAGCGGCTCGGTGGCCGTGTGGCTGCCCAGGAACGCCGACGGGTTGCTGGGGCAGCTGGACCGGATCGAGTCGGCGGGGCGCACGCGCCTGGGCCGGGTGGCCGGGCCGGTGGACCCCTCGCTGGTGACGGCCTTCCAGGAGTCCGTCGCCGAGCTGCGCGCGGTGATCCGCGCCGGCGGCCCCGCGCTGGCTCGGTTGGACCTCGGCCTGGTCGAGGCCGGCGTGTGGTCCGCGCCGCACCTGGTGGCCGAGGGGGTGGCGAAGCTCGACGCCCTCGGCAGCCGGATCGAGAGCGAGCTGGAGTCGTTGCCGGCACCGCGCCCGCATCCGGCCGGCGACACCGAGGTGTGGAATCTGCGGAAGCTGGCGGCGGGCCGTCGCGGGGTGCGGACGGCGGCGCAGCGGTTGGCCGCCGCCCTTGCCAGGCACGCCGGCACGCCGCCGTCGGCGCCGGCGCAGGGTGGTGCGGTGCGCGGCGTGCGGGACGCCGCCACGGAGCTGGAACGGCAGCTGAACGAGCTGGCCGCGCACGCGGCCCGGTCCGGTCTGGGTCTCGACGGTCTGGTCGAGGAGGTGCTGACGCTCGGGCGGCGCTACGTCGCGGGCGCGTTGCGGTCGGTGTCCGACGTGTCCACGCTGACCGAGGCGCGGGCCGGGCTGGCGTCGGTCGACGCGCTGATGCGGCTCGTGGATCAGGTCAACAGCGCCACGAGCGACGCCGAGCGCGACGCGCTGTTCGCCGCGGCCGGCCTGCTCGGCGATGGGCCGCTGCTCGGCATGGACATCGAGGATCTGCGCCTGGAGCTCGACGTGCTCGAGTCGGTGACCCTCGGCCGGATGAGCCAGGCCGCCGCGGCGGAGGACTGGGACCAGTGGGGCGACCTCGACGAGTTCCGCCAGAACGTCGCCCGGGCCCGGGAAAGGATCGACGCCGGCGCGGCGGTGCTGAGCCGGGTGCTTTTCCGGCTGCGGCAACCGGTCCCCGTGCCCCCGGAGGCGTTGGCCGTCCTGGACCGCAGCGGGCCCGGGGTGCCGGGCCGGGCCGATCTCGTCTTCGAGGTCGGCGCCGGTGTGCCGGTCGACCGGGAGGCGCTGGAGTGGCGGGGGCCCGTCGTCGAGGTCTCCGGTGCCCCCGAGATCGTGGCCCTCCCCGTGCCGCACGTGCTCGCGGAGCTGACCAGGGAGCTCAACCGGCTCGGTGCCCGCCTGGACGAGCTGCGGACGCCGGCTTCCGGCTACGACCTGGTGCTGGCCGGCGAACGGCAGCGGGCGGTGGTCGGCGCGACGATGAAGCTGGCCGCCGCGCTCACCGGGCCGGGCCGGGTGGACCCGGCGCGGGTGCGCGCCGCCGCGGCGGCGCTGGGGCAGCAGCTCGAGCAGCTCGACGCCGTGGCGGCCGGGCTCTCCGCCCTTCACGGCGACTCGGCCACCGGCTCCGTCGCCGCGGTGCTGAGGCTGGGGCGGGCCTATGTCGCGGCCGGCCACCGGTCGGCATCCGATGCGACGGACACCGACGGAAGCGGCATGTCGCGGAGCATGAGCGACCCCGCCGAACCCGATGCGATCACCGGATCGTCGCGCGTGGCGGCACGCGGCCTTGCCGACGCCTACCAGCGGCTCCGGCAACTCGACGCGCAGGCAGACCTCGCACTGCGGCCCGGCCGTCCGCTCGACCGGCCCGGGCAGATCCAGCTGCTGCTCGCCTTGCAATCCCTCGAAGAGGCCGTTGCCGACCACCTGAACGGCACCGGCACCGTGCACGCGGACGCGCGCGCCCGCTTCCGGGACGCCGCGAACACCGTGATCGCCAAGCTGCTCGCTCCGCTCGCCACCGTCGACCGGGCCACCGCGACGGTGGTCTTCGAGTCCGTGCCGGGCGACCAGGACGCGTTCCGGAGCCTGGTCGAGCAACGCGCCAAGGACCTGGCCAAGGGCAGACCCGACACCGACGTCCTGGTGGCACAGCACGGCCGCCGGCTGCTCGACGTCGCGGCCGGGGTGCGGCTCGAGGCGTTCCGGTACGGCCAGGTCCTGCCGGAGGTGCTGCGACTGCTCGGGCTGCGGCCGGGCGTGATCAAACCGGTGGACTGCGCGGCGCACGGGCACCCGCTCCCGGAGAGCGTCCTGCACGACATCGCGCGGGGTGCTGTGCTGCCGGTGCGCGGCCTGCCGTTCTCGATGGCCAACCTGATGCGTCCCCTTCCCGGCCAGCTGGGCGCCGTGCAGGGATACCTGCTGCCCATCACGTTCTCCGCCGACGGGAAGCAGTGGTCCCCGGTCCCGGCCGCGCAGCGCCGCTACCGGCTCTACCTGCCGGACGGCAGCGTCCGCGACGAGGACGACGCGGTGCGCTCGCTGATCATGGCCGACCTGGGCGAGGTCGCGAATCCGGACTACTTCTGGGCCTGGCCGTCCCAGGGCGAAGATTCCGGCAGGAGGCCTGTCGGCGTCAACCGAAATCCCATGGGCCCTCTGCCGGATCAACGCCCTGGCGGCCCGTCGGCGGCACCGGGCACCGGACCCCCTCGGGGGACTGCGTTCACGGTCGGTTTCCAAGGTGCGGTGGAATCCCTTGGCCGCCACTGGCACTCCTCCGGGTACCGCAAGGCCCGAGCTGCCTTCATGGCCGAGCTCGTCCGGCAGTTGGAGAACGGGAGTCCCCATGCCGAGCGGCTGTTGGAGCTGGCCCGGCCGGTGCTCCAGCACGCCGCCCGGCACGCGGACGGGATCAGCGACATCAGGCGGACGGTCGAGGAGCTGAGGTCGGCGGCAGCTTCCGGCAGCCAGGAGCTCGAGACCGCAAATGAGATGATCGACAAGATCACCACGATCGAAGCGGTGCCCGGGATGCTGCGCCGTCTGCTGCGGGACGTTCAGGCCTGGCAGTCGCACCGGGCGGTGGTGCAACTGGCGGCCGAGGTGGGTGACGCGCAGAACGATCCGACCAGGTCAGCAGAGCGGAAGCTGACGTCGCCCAGCGAGATGATTCTGGACAGCCCCCTGCTCGGCGAGCTGCTCGGCACGACCGCGGATCAGCTCGATCGCCGGGGTGGGCACATCAGCGAGAGCCTCAGGTCGATTCTGACGAGCCCCGAGCTCGCCGCCTTCTCATGGCCTCGGAAATACGACCTCGCGAAACATTCTCGTCTGCTGGAGGGCATCGCACTTCTTCGTGTCGGGGAGCACCTGCACACATCGCTCCACAACCTCACCCTGCACATTCCGCGTGCTCGCGATGAAAGGACCGAGTTCTACCGGAAGCTGGCCGGGTCGAGCGCCGGAAACCATAGTTTCGCGCCCGAGTACTCGTTCGCAGCGGGCGACACCGTCACGATCACCTGGGTGAAGCGTGACAAGCCGTTGCCGCGAACGAGCTCGGCGGAGGTTCGTCCGACTGTCACCGCCGGGTGGGTCGACAACCTGGACGACGTCATCGCCCTGGCCCACGAGGGCATGAAGCCCGAGCTGCGGTCATGGTGGGATTTGGGCAATGTGCTGCGGGACGGGCAGGGCGCGCTGCGCTGGTTGACCCGGCCCAGCGCCGTGCCGCGGTTCGACGAGTCGTTCCGCGAGTTCGCCGACCTGGGGACCGAGGACGCCCTCGGTCATCTCGCGTCGGCGACGGCGGAGCTGTCGGTCGAGGTCGGTTTCCTGCACGACGCCGCGTCGCGGATCGGCGACGCGATCAACATGCTGTCGGCCGACATCGCGCCGCGGCCTTCCGTCACGGAGTTGACGGCGACGCTCTGGCGGATATGGGCACAACTCAACGCCATTCTCCCGGACCGGGCGAAAAGGCTGAAGCTCGGCACCGATCTGCTGGACCTGTCGAACGACCATAATTTCTCGGCCGGCAAGCTGAACGAGCTGAAGGACATAGCGAAGGACCTGCACCTCGACGCCCCGCGGCTGCACATCGTGTTGTCACAGCTCCTGGTCGTTCGGGTAACGGCTCCCGCGCCGGCGCGGATCAACATGCTCGCGGCCGATCCCGATGCGGGGCCGAGCGACGCGCCGCCTGCTTACGGTTCGACCGGCGACCAGACCGTCGCCGCGACGACCGGCGGGGTGGCGACGAGGGGCCTGGGGTCGCCGATCTGGTTCGCAGACATGCAAGTGGTCTTCGGCGATCCTTCCGCGTCAGTGGGTTCCGTCCTCGGCTCGGTCAATCGCATGGCCGATGCGCTGCGGAATGACGTGGGGGCGGTTCGCGAGGAATTTCGCGACGAACTACGGAAGCAATTGGAGGGGGACCTTCCGGACGGCACGAAATTGCTCGACATCGCCACAAGGCTGATCCGTCATACGGCTCTGCACCATGATTTGCTCGACGCTCTCCGTGGTCACCTGTCAAGTGGAATCACTGACGAAGCCCGCCAGACAAGTCGGGCGCTGAACCACTATGCAATGCTGGGGCCGCTTGCTCTCCGGGTGGCGTCGCTCGTCCAGTCGTGGAAAGAGCTCCGAAGTATCTCGGAACTGGCCGAGGCTGTTGCGTTGCTGAGCGGCCAGAAGCGTCACAAAACAGACTATTCACAGCATATCGCTACGGCGGTTCAAGGGCACCCGCTTCATCTGCGCCTTTTGGGGCTGACCCCGGACAGGCTCGCCGGCGTTCGCCGTGAGGTTCGTGGCGACCTGTACGGGCTCCTGTCCAGTCAGGAATTTCGTGACGCGTTCAACATCCCCCATCCCAGGACCGGTGAGTATTCGCTCGCTAGTCTTGCGGACTCAAGACTCAGGAGGGTGCCCAAGAAGAAATATGGGCAACTGTTCGCCGAGTTGCCACGCGTCCCGCTGACCACCCCGCAGAATCCCGCTTCCGGCAGCGCGGGACGGGTGCTGACGACCTGGTCCGCTGACAGCAGTCCGGTTGTCAAGACGGATATCGGCGAACGGGAGCTGACGGACCTGGTGGCAAGCCTCACTGCGGCGGTGAAATCGGTTGAGCGCAGCGGGCATGAATCCCGGTCCCTGACGAAGAGATTTCTGGGTCAAACAGACAAACGGAGATTTCTGGAGTGGTGGAACTTTGGTGCGCCAGTTCGCGCCATGCTGCCCTTGGTGGAAGAGATCCGTGGGCCCGAGACGGCGAAACGGTCACTCACCGACGCCGTCAGGCGTTTCGTTCACGTCGGCGGGTTCCCTGAACTTCGGCACCTCGGGGCCGAAGTTGAGAAGATGGCTCTTGACGTCGTATATCTCGATGAAGCGATCGAGCGGCTGAGGCGGGCGCGAGCTGAGCTCGCGAAGTACCCGGACCTGCCTGGAGAATTTTGGGATCTGAGAGCCAAGTTGGACCAGTTGGCCACGATCTTGAGCGCCTCGGCTGAAGAACGGAAGAGCTATCTGCTGATCAGTTCGGTAATACTGCGAGATGGTGAGGCGGCGGCTCATCGGGGGGTTGCCCCCCGACCCCAGGACTACTACAGCACCATCAGAACGCGGGAGCAAGTTGACTTCGGTGTTGACGATACCTGGGTCGCAAACCGCATGACCATGATGGCAAGCACGGCGAATGGCGTGCGCGGGCGCTTTGATCGCATCGAGAACTCCGGTCAGGTCAGCCCCGACGGTAAGGTCATCTGGTTCTCGAATGATGATGCGGTCAGCGAATTCGTCGGCCGGCTGAACGTTGAATCGGATTTTCCGGACGGTGCGCCAGACGACATGGTGGTAGTCGTCGAGGTCATAGGCGGAGGAATCCTGCTCAACGGCGCCCCGGTGAGTCCCGAAGAGTTCGGTCAGGTGTTCCAGCGGAAGGCTTACGACTTCGGCGTCCGCGTTCGGCGGGTTCGGTTGGTGGTGCTCTCTCGGGAGAACCCCGCTGACCAGGGTGCCTGGAACCACAGGGTTGTCCACGCGATGGGCTATCCGGTGCAGGTGACGATGGTTCCGTTTTCCGACGTCGAGCTCGGGAACCGCGCCATCCTGGTTGACCAGCAGGCAGCTGAGGAGGAAACGGCGCCTTCGTCGTCTGATGGTTCTGAGAACTCGGTGCGGCCGGACTGGCTCGACGAGGCGATCGGCGAACTCAGTGCGGGGGTCGACCAGCTGTTGCAGCTTGTCGGCCCTTCCCTCGGTTCTGCTGAGCTCGGCCGGCCGCTGACGAAGATCAAGGATGCCATCAGGACGCTTGCGGAACAGCAGGAGACAGTGAACAGCTCATCACCTGGCGCGGAGCCTGCCCGGGTGGCGGTGCGGGAATCGCTGGTGGCGTTGGACGTGTTGGCGGGTGAGGTGGCCGTCCTGTCCGGCCTCGCGGTCCGGAGAGCGGCCGGGGCGAACCCACACGACCAGGTGGTCCTGCTGCTGAAAGCTCTGGTGATGGAAGGAAATGCCGTCGTCAAGGAGCTCCAGACGAGGGCTCTGGTGACGCTTCTGGACGGCGGGGTCGCGCAGTTCGACGAGGTGTGGAATAAGGAACAGCGTTCGGGCGAGATCGCGGAATGGTGGCAGGGCCAACCGCTGGACCGCCTGCGGGACCTGTTGCAGACGTCGGACTTCACCAGCGTCGGGAGCAGCGATGTGGTCACGTCGGTGGCCGCGTACTTCGTGGCGTCGCGGAACCGGAAGGAAGGATGGCTCAGCGCGCTCGACGACATGGTTCCCGCGTTGAGCGAGACGCGCGAGAGCTGGCGTGATCTCAGGACCGAGTTGGCCGATGTGCTCGGTCGACTTCGCGACTGGAATGCGCGGCAGGTCGTGCCCACCGCGTTGCGGCCGGCCTTCGACCGGTTGGTCGACGACATCACACAGATTTATGAGCAGGTGGAGCTGGTCTGTGCGGAGACGTTTGCGAACGGCAGGTTCGTGAGCAGTCTGGTAGGGGCTGCCCGGAGCATGCTTGACCGGGAGGGGGAGACGCTCTCCGATTTCGTGACCAGGGCCGGACAGCGGGAAACGGAGATCCGCTACCGGTGGTCGCCGGCCGCCGAGGCGCTGGAGGGCGATCTCACCGCCGACGAGATGCGATTCCTCCAGGAAAATTCCACCATCGTCGACAACAACGGTGAGGTCCCGGGCGGCTTCCACGTCCTGTTCAAGGCGACCGCCAAGCAGGAGGAGGCGTTCAATCGGATAGTAGAGCACCGGTTGACCGAGGCGACGGACGGAAAACCGGCCAAGTCCGTGCTGGCGATGGGGCTCGGGGCGAAGGGGTTGCTGCTGGTGCCGGACGGTGATGGCGTCCGGGAGTTCACCTATCGCAAGGTCAAGCAGTTCCTCGAGGCACAGCAGGGCTTCCCGAAAGACCTCAAGATAGAGTTGGTGAGCTGTTTCGTGGACGGGTTGAGTCATCCCCGTCCGTTGTTGCAGCGTGCCGCCCGGGGCGGTGCCGGGTTGACCGCGCCGACCAGGGCCATCTCGGTGGTGC
>NZ_DASYTH010000404.1:0-2297 GCF_036002505.1 Actinophytocola sp.
ACGGTGACCGGGCTGACCAACGGCACCGCCTACACGTTCAAGGTCTCCGCGACCAACGCGGTGGGCACCGGCCCCGCCACGGCCGCGTCGAACGCGGTCACCCCGACCGCGACGCCGACCGCGCCGGGGGCGCCGACGAACGTGTCGGCCCCGGCCGGGGACGCGTCGGCGGTGGTGTCGTGGACCGCGTCGTCCAACGGCGGCAGCGCGATCACCAGCTACACGGTGACCCCGTTCATCGGGGCGACCGCGCAGACCCCGACCACGGTGACCGGCAGCCCGCCGGCCACCACGGCGACGGTGACCGGGCTGACCAACGGCACCGCCTACACGTTCAAGGTCTCCGCGACCAACGCGGTGGGCACCGGCCCCGCCTCCGCCGCGTCGAACCCGGTCACCCCCACCGCGGCGACCGGGTGCACCGCGTGCACGATCTGGGCGTCATCGGCGACACCGGCGACCCCCAGCTCCACCGACACCGGGTCGGTCGAGCTCGGGATGAAGTTCAAGGCCGACGTGAACGGGTCGATCACCGGGATCCGGTTCTACAAGGGCACCGGGAACACCGGCACCCATATCGGAAACCTGTGGACGACGTCCGGGACGAAGCTGGCGACGGTGACCTTCGGCAACGAGACCGCGTCCGGGTGGCAACAGGCGCTGTTCTCCAGCCCGGTGGCAGTCACCGCCGGCACGGTGTACGTCGCCTCGTACCTCGCCCCGGCGGGGCACTACGCGGCAGACAACGCCTACTTCGCCACCGCCGGAGTGGACAACGCCCCGCTGCACGCGTTGCAGGACGGGGTCAGCGCAGGCAACGGCGTCTACGCCTACGGTTCCACCAGCACCTTCCCCACCAACACCTGGCAATCCAGCAACTACTGGGTCGACGTAGTGTTCGCCACGGGATAGGCGCCGGGACGCACCGTCCTTGGCCGAACGCTCGATACGGTCGTAGAAAGCGCCGACCGGCACCAATTCCAGTTTGTCCGGGTGGCAGGTCGGCCGCACGGCGACGGGTTGTGTACATTTCCGCCATGCGCACTGGGTCGGCATCAGTAAGTACGCGACCCATTTGGCTGAGCGCGGACGTCATCTCGGCCGACTCGTCCCCATCCAGCACCATGAGCGCTCTCGATCCTCGACAGGAAGAATCGACACCTGCTCAGCAAGAAGGATGCGGCAGGCGGCACGCGCCGCTGAAAACCAGTGCGGCGAGATCGCCGTGAGTGATCCCTCGGTCTTTGTCACCACGTTCCTGGCCTCGGCGGTTGAGGTCATCGAGATGGTGATCATCATTGTCGGGGTTGGCTCGGTGCGGGGGTGGCGGTCGACCTGGCTGGGCGCCGGTGCCGGGCTGGCCGTCCTCGCGGTGCTGGTCCTGGTGTTCGGGACGGCGCTGCAGGCGGTGCCGATCGACACGCTGCGCCTGGTCATCGGGTCGCTGCTGCTGGTCTTCGGGCTGCAGTGGCTGCGCAAGGGGATCCGCCGGGTCGCCGCCCACGGCCTGCGGGGCATGGGCGACTGGTCGGCCTCCGCCGAGGGGATCCCCGCCCACGGCGTGGACTGGACCGCGTTCACCCTCGCGTTCAAGGGCGTGCTGCTGGAGGGCCTGGAAGTCGCGTTCATCGTGGTCAGCTTCGGGCTGACCGCCCAGGCGCTGGGCAGCGCCGTGGCCGGCGCGGCCGCCGCGTTCGCCGTCATCGGCGTCGCCGGGGTGGCCACCCGCAACGTCGTACAGCGCATCCCGCGCAGCGCCCTGCAACTGCTGGTCGGCACGCTGCTGTCCAGCTTCGGCACGTTCTGGGCGGTGGAAGGCCTCGGCGTCGCCTGGCCAGGCGACGAGATCGCCATCCTCGCCCTCACCGGCTGGTACGCCCTCGCCGCCGCCGGCTACACCGCGCTCCTGCGCCGCCGCGCCCACCCGCTCATCGCCCAAACCTCGCAAGGATGAACCGACCATGATCTGGCGCTGGCTCGCCGGCTTCGGCCGGTTCTGGTACGAGTTCATCATCGGCGACGACTGGACCATCGCCGCCACCGTCGCGGCCGCGCTGACAGCCACCTGGACCCTGCACCTCGCCGGCCACGACGCATGGTGGCTGCTACCCCTCGCCGTCGTCATCGACGTCGGGCTCAGCCTCCGCAGCGACTGAGACGCCCGTCAGCGTTAGTCGAATCGGCTGGTTCTGCCCTTTGCTGGGGAAGGTTCGCGGCGGAGCGACGGGTGCCTCTACACAACCTGTCGACCGGATCCGTGGTCATCGCCGGGCGTAGGTGGAGGGGTATGTGGTATG
>NZ_DASYTH010000405.1:0-1530 GCF_036002505.1 Actinophytocola sp.
CGAACCGCGGGTGCGGCCTTCCCTGCCACATCGCCACCGGCCCCCATTGGCCCACCCGGCGCAACGAGTCGCCGAACAGCAACAGCAGCGCCCCGAGCAGGAAGACCGCCACGTACAGCGGGCGGGCACCCTGGCTCAACAAGATGCTGGGGAAAGCCAGGAGGGCGGCTGGAGGGAGGAGGGCCAGGAACGGGCTCCGGGCCCGGACCGCCAGCGCGTGCGCCGAGAACGACGCCGCCCATACCGCCGTCAGCCCGGCCAGGAAGAGAGGACTGAGGGCGCGGGCCGGAGCGACCTCCGTTCGCGCCGTGTCTCCGATCAAGGACCACGCCCGGCCGGCCGCCCGAAGCGTCGACAGCGTGGGGAGTCCGAACCAGAGGGTGTGCGGGAACACGAGGAGGCCCACCGCCACGATCATTCCGGCCGCGCTGGCCAGCGCGGCGAGCAGGATGTGCCGTCGCTCCAGGCTCACCGCGAGCAGGATCCCCACCCCCGCGGCCAGCCCCAGGCGCAGACCCGGCCTCGACCCCTGGAAGACGCGGCCGAACGCTGCCGAGGCGTCGACCGCCAGAGCCAGGAGCGCTACGAAGAGGACGAGCCGGCTGCCTTGAGCCTTCTCGGTTGTCTGCTCGATCGCCATACGTCAGCGAGCCTCCCATCCGGCGACAGGACGTAGACCTCCCATCCAGCGTGCTGCAACGATCCTCGGGCTGCCGCCGCGCGACCTTCGAGCTCGGCAGCTTGCCCCGGGGGCAGCGTGGACGGATCCGCTGGATACACGAACACCGCGACCTTGCGGCCGAACGCCGTTCCTGCACGGATCAGCGCGGAGATCTCTCCGGCCATCGGGGGCGACGACACGAACACGAGGCTCGTGTCGCCGCGCGCCGTCTCCCGAAGCGCGGTCAGGACTTCCCCCGTCCCTCGGACGCGCACCGGGCCGGCCCCCGCCAGCGTTTCCAGGAGCGCGCCTTCCGAAACGAGCGCAGCCGGCGCGTCGACCGTCGCGAAGTGGACGGCGAACCCGGCCTGGATGAGGACGCGCCCCAACGTGGCCGTGACGGACACGGCTCGTTCGAAGGCGGGGGATCCGGACGCCCCCAGCGCGGCGCTCCGGTTGTCGAGGAACACGGTGGCGATGGACCGCCGGGTGGTCTCGTCCTGCCGGATCATCAAATGGCCGGTGCGAGCGACACTGGGCCAGTGGATCCGGCGCAGGTCATCCCCGGTGACGTATTCGCGCATCGTGTAGAACTCGGCAGCTGAGCGGAAGAGCTGGCGGACGGTGGACTCGCCCGCCCCAGCACCATGCATCCCCAGCGCCCACCGATCCAGCTCCTCGACCATCGGATAGACGATGAGGTCGTTCCTCGATGCGGTCTGCACCCGCACGCGAGCGAGCCCGAAGGGATCGGTGATCTGAATGTTCAGCGGGCCCAGCGTGTAGCGGCCTCGCTGCCTCGTGACGACCGAATAGGAAACCCTCTGTTTCCCTCCCGGCGGCACCCCCGTCACCACGAGCCGAGCCGA